>CAZFUQ010000074.1:0-7246 GCA_964521905.1 uncultured Cellulosimicrobium sp. | reverse complement strand
CTCCTTGATGGACATCGTCGGGAACGGGTTGGGACGCTGGAACACCATGCCGACCTGGCGGCGCACGGCCACGGGGTCGACGCCCTCGCCGTACAGGTCGATGCCCTCGATGGCGACCTTGCCCTCGACGCGGGCACCGGGGATCACCTCGTGCATGCGGTTGAGCGTGCGCAGGAACGTCGACTTGCCGCAGCCCGACGGGCCGATGAAGGCCGTCACGGAGCGCGACTCGATCGTCATGCCGACGTCCTGCACGGCGAGGAAGTCGCCGTAGTAGATGTTGAGGTCCTTGACCTCGATGCGGTTGGTCATGTCCTGAGCTCCTTCCGGGGTGCCTGTGCCCGGGCGGCCCGGTGTCGTGGCGTTCATCGGGCGGTCTTGGGCGAGAAGCGGCGGCTGACGAGCCGCGCGACGAGGTTGAGCAGCATGACGAGGAGGATGAGCGTGAGCGCTGCGGCCCAGGCCCGGTCGATGCCGACGCCACCCTGGGCGTACTGCCGGTAGGCGAACACCGGGAGGGTCGACATGCGCCCGTCGAACAGGTCCCAGTTGACCTGGTTGACGAGCCCCACCGTCAGCAGGAGCGGCGCGGTCTCGCCGATGACGCGGGCGACGGCGAGCATGACGCCGGTGACGATCCCGGCCATCGCGGTCCGGAGCACGACCTTGACGATGGTGAGCCACTTCGGGACGCCGAGGGCGAGCGACGCCTCACGCAGCTCGTTCGGCACGAGCCGGAGCATCTCCTCGACGGAGCGGACGACCACCGGCGTCATGAGGACCGCGAGGGCGACGGCCCCCATGATCCCGGCCCGGTAGGCGGGGCCCATGACGAGCGTGAACAGCGCGAAGGCGAACAGGCCCGCGACGATGGACGGGATGCCCGTCATGACGTCCACGAGGAACGTGATGCCACGAGCCAGCGCGCCGCGCCCGTACTCCACGAGGTAGATCGCCGTGAGGATCCCCAGCGGGACGGAGATGACGGCCGCACCGAGCGTGATGAGGAGCGTGCCGACGATCGCCGGGGCGACGCCGCCGCTCGTCATCTCCCCGTACACGCCCGTCATGTCGGTCGTGAGGAACTCCCAGCTGAAGAGCTTCAGGCCCCGGGAGAGCACGATCCACACGAGCGAGACGAGCGGGACCATCGCCAGCACGAACGCGCCGGTGACGAGGGTCGTGGCGAGCCGGTCGGTCGCGTACCGCGACCCTTCCACGACGCGCGAGAAGATCGTCAGGCCGACGACGTAGACCGCCGCCCCGAGCAGCGCGACGCCGACGACCGTCGGGTCGGCCACGACGAGGAGCACGAGGAACGCGACGACGAGCGAGCCGGCGAGGAAGGTCCACGGGACCCAGCGCGGCAGCCGCTTCTGCGTCGTGGCCAGGTCCGCCGCGGGCGGCGAGGTGATCACCGACATCAGTTGGCTCCCGAGAATTCCTTGCGGCGGGCGACGATCGCCCGGGCCGCGAAGTTGACGGCGAAGGTGATCACGAACAGCGCGAGGCCGGTCGCGATGAGGACGCTGACCGCGAGGCCGCTGGCCTCGGGGAACTGCGACGCGATGTTGGCCGCGATCGTCTGGTGCTGCCCGGGCTTGAGCAGGAAGAACGAGTAGAGGAACCCGGGCGAGATGACCATGAGGACGGCCATGGTCTCACCGAGGGCGCGTCCCAGACCCAGCATCGAGGCGCTGACGACGCCGGAGCGGCCGAACGGGAGGACCGCCATGCGGACCATCTCCCAGCGCGTCGCGCCCAGCGCGAGCGACGCCTCCTCGTGCAGCACGGGGGTCTGGAGGAAGACCTCGCGCGAGACGGCGGTGATGATCGGCAGGATCATCACCGCGAGCACGACACCCGCCGTGAGGACGTTCTTGGCCGGGGCCTGGTAGCCGTCGAACAGCGGGACGAACCCGAGCGACGAGCTCAGCCACGTGAAGAACGGGTCGAGGATCGGCGTGAGCCACAGCGCGCCCCACAGGCCGAACACGACCGACGGGATCGCGGCGAGCAGGTCGACCAGGTATCCGAGCCCCTGCGCGAGGCGGCGCGGCGCGTAGTGCGAGATGAAGAGCGCGATGCCGACCGAGACGGGCACGGCCATGAGCAGGGCGAGCAGCGCCGCGAGGACGGTGCCGAAGACGAGCGGGCCGACGTACTCCAGGAGGGACCCGGCACGGAACCACGAGATCTCCTGCAGCTCGGCCGAGCTCGCCGTGAGCGCCGGCCAGGCCTCGATGACCAGGAACGCGGCGACCGCCGCGAGGGTCACGAGGATGAGGATGCCGGCCCCGTGGGCGAAGCCGGAGAACACGCGTCCGGCGATGTCGGGGCGGACCGACCGGGACGGTGGGACGGGGCTCTGCGTCGCGCTCGGCCTCGGAGGACTGGAGACGGTCACTGCTTGCTCCGTGGGTGTCGTGGACAGGTCGTGGACAGCGGGAAAGCCGGGCGCGGTCGGGGAGGCTCCCCCGTCCGCGCCCGGCTACCGGTCAGCCCTGGACCGTGATCCCGTCGAGGGCGGCGAGCACCTCGGTGCGCAGCTCGTCCGAGATCGGTGCGGAGCCCGCGACGTCGGGCTCGGCGGCGCGCGCCTGGCCCTCCTCGCTGGCGACGTAGGACAGGTAGGCCTTGACGTTGTCGGCGTCGGCCTGGTCGTCGTACACGCTGCAGGCGATCGAGTACGAGACGAGGACGAGCGGGTAGGCGCCGGCCGCGGTGGTGGAGCGGTCGAGGTCGATCACGAGGCGGTTCTCGGTGGCGTCGTCCGCACGCGGCGAGGCGTCGACGACGGCGGCCGCGGCCTCCGGCGAGTACGGCACGTACTCCTCGCCGACCTTGATCGCGACGGTGCCCAGGTCACCGGCACGCGACGCGTCGGCGTAGCCGATCGCGCCCTCGGCACCGCTGACCGTGTCGATCATGCCCTGCGTCTGGGCACCGGACTGGCCGCCCGAGACCGGCCAGTCGCCGCTGGCCTCGTGGGCCCAGGCCCCGTTCGAGGCCGCCTCGAGGTACTCGGTGAAGTTCTCGGTCGTGCCCGACTCGTCCGAGCGGTGGACCGGGATGATGTCGATGGCGGGGAGCTCCACGCCCTCGTTCTCGGCGGCGATCGCGGGGTCGTCCCACGACGTGATCTGGCCGTCGAAGATCTTCGCGATGCTCTCGGCGGAGAGCTGGATGTTGTCGGCGTCCACGTCCGGGAGGTTGTAGACGACCGCGATCGGGCTGATGTAGAGGGGGACCTCGATCGCCTCGCCACCGAAGCAGCGCTCCGTGGCGGACGCGAGCTCGTCCTCCTTCAGCGCGGCGTCGGAGCCGGCGAACTGCGTCGCGCCGGCAAGGAACTGCTCGCGGCCACCGCCGGAACCGGTCGGGTCGTAGGTGACGGTCACGCCGGGGGCGATGTCGCCGAAGCCGGCGATCCAGCCTGCGACGGCCTTCTCCTGGGAGCTGGCGCCCGCGCCGGCGAGCTCGCCGCTCAGGCTCTCCAGGTCGGCGGCACCCTCGGTCGCGCCGTCGGTCTGGTCAGCGCCCCCGGAGTCGTTCGAGTCGCTACCGGAGCTGCACGCGGCCAGGCTGAGCGCGAGGGCACCGATGACGACGGCAGATCCAGCACGGGAGTATCGGCTGAGCTTCACTCTTCGTTCCATCCTGTTCAGGCGTCTCGTGGCACCAGCGAGTGCCGGTGACGATCCCGACGCTAGGAGCGTCGGGTGACGCGTTCCCCGAGAAGGGGTGAACGAGGGATGAACAGTGCACAGACCTTCCGTGCCGCCTGTGGAGCGGTCAGGAGGGCACGACGGCCCCGTCGGCGATCTTGTACCCGAGGCCGCGCACGGTGAGCAGGTACCGCGGGCTCGCCGGCTCCGGCTCGATCTTCGAGCGGATGCGCTTGACGTGGACGTCGAGCGTCTTCGTGTCGCCGACGTAGTCCGTGCCCCACACGCGGTCGATGAGCTGGCCGCGCGTGAGCACGCGCCCGGCGTTGCGCAGGAGCAGCTCGAGGAGCTCGAACTCCTTGAGCGGGAACGGCACGACCTGCCCGTCCACCGTCACGGTGTGCCGTTCGACGTCCATGCGGACCGGGCCGACCTCGAGCGCGCTCTCCTGCACCGCCTCCGGCCCGCTCTCCCCGCCCTTGCGCCGCAGCACCGCGCGCACGCGCGCGAGCAGCTCCCGGAACGAGTAGGGCTTGGTCACGTAGTCGTCGGCGCCCAGCTCGAGGCCCACGACCTTGTCGATCTCGGAGTCCTTCGCGGTGAGCATGATGACGGGGACGTCGCCCCGCTGCCGCAGCTCGCGGCACACCTCGGTCCCGCTGAGCCCGGGGAGCATGAGGTCGAGGAGCACCAGGTCCGCGCCGTCGGCGTCGTACCGCTCCAGCGCCTCCGTACCCGTCGCCGCCTCGACCACGTCGAAGCCCTCGCGCCGCAGCTGGTACGCCAGCGGGTCGCGGTACGACTCCTCGTCCTCCACCACCAGGATGCGCGTCACGCGCCTACCTCCTTGTTCTGTACGTCGTCCTGCACGGCCGGGGCACCCGCCCCGTCCGTGTCGTCTCTGCGGGCACCGGCCGTGGTGGCCGTGCCTCTCGTGGTGCCCGACGCCGTCCCCGCCGAGGCGGTCAACGGCACCTGCCCCTTCGGCAGGTCCGCCGCGGGGATCCGCAGCGTGAAGGTCGACCCACGTCCCGGCTCCGACCACATCGTGACCTCGCCGCCGTGGTCGGCGGCGACGTGCTTGACGATGCTGAGGCCCAGACCCGTGCCCCCGGTGTCGCGCGAGCGGGCGGGGTCGACGCGGTAGAACCGCTCGAACACGCGCGCCTGCTCGTCCGCCGAGATGCCGATGCCCTGGTCCACCACGGCGATCTCGACGAGGTCCCCGGACAGCGCGACCCCCACCCCGACCCGCGTGTTCTCGCCCGAGTAGGCGACCGCGTTGTCGAGGAGGTTCCGCACCGCGGTGACGAGGAGGTTGTGGTCCCCGTACACGGCCGCGTCGAGCTCGCCGCCCGTCGTGAGCCTGATGCCCTTGCCCTGCGCCGTCGTGCGTGCGCGGTCCACCGCCTCCTCGACGACGCCGCGCACGGGCACGACCGTCACCTCCTGGAGGGCGCCGGCGACCTGGAGCCGCGAGAGCTCGATGATCTCCTGCACGAGCGCGGACAGGCGGGTGGCCTCGGACTGCATGCGCGCGGCGAACCGCCGCACGGCCACCGGGTCGTCCGCGGCGTCCTGCACCGTCTCGGCGAGCAGCGCGAGCGCACCGACGGGCGTCTTCAGCTCGTGCGACACGTTGACGACGAAGTCGCGGCGGATGGCCTCGACGCGCCGCGCCTCCGTACGGTCCTCCGCGAGGACGAGCACGTGGTCCGGTCCGACCTGGGCGACGCGCACCTGGAGCATCACCGTGCCGCGCCCGACGGGGCCGCGGGGCAGCTCGAGCTCCTCGTCGCGGATCACCCCGTCGCGCCGCACCTCGTCGATCATGTCGCGGATCGCCGCGTGCGCGATCGCGTCGCCGCGCACCACGCCCAGCGCGTACGCCGGTGGGCTGGCCCGCACGACGTCCCCCTCGGCGTCGAGCACGACGGCGGCCGAGCGCAGCACGGCAAGGACCCGGACGAGCCCCTCGTCGAGGCCCGACGACGGCTCGGGGCGACGCGGCGAACGCTGCTGGCGCTCGCTCACACGGAACGCGATGGCGGCGATCACACCGACCACCACGCCCACGATCCCGGCGAGCAGCACGGTCGCGCCCTCGATCAGACTCTCGGCTCCTCCCACCCCTCCAGCGTACGGTCGTCCGCCGGACCTCCCGCTCGATCGGCACTCTCCCGGCCGCGAGCCGCCAAGAGTTCACCTCGTGGCGCACTGGAGTTCACCGCGCGGTCGACCACGCCTGCGAGCGTGTGGGGAGCCGACGGCGTACCGGGCGCCTACCGGCGCGAGCGGGCGCACGTCCTCATGTACCGGACGGCCCGGTCACGACGAGAGGGATGCGATGCGGGAGATCTTCGAGGCCGAGCTGAGGCAGGTCGGCGACGACCTGGCCGAGATGAGCCGGCTGGTCGAGTCGGCGATGAGTCGTGCCGGGCAGGCCCTGCTCACCGCGGACCTGCAGCTCGCGCAGCAGGTCATCGCGGCCGACCACTCGATCGACGCGATCGAGCGCGAGCTCGACGAGCGCTGCGTCCTGCTCCTCGCCCAGCAGCAGCCCGTCGCGACCGACCTGCGGGTCGTCGTGAGCGCGCTGCGCATGAGCGCGACCCTCGAGCGCATGGGCGACCTCGCCCGTCACGTGGCGCAGGTCGCGCGCGGCCGCTACCCGGCCCACGCCATCGAGCCCACGCTGCACCGCACGTTCGAGCAGATGAACGACGCCGCGGTCCGCGTGGCGCGCCGCACGACGACGCTCCTCACGACGCGCGACCTCACCGTCGCCGCGAACATCGAGCGCGACGACGACCTGCTGGACAAGCTCCACCAGGACACGTTCACGGCCCTGCTCGACGGGACCTGGACGGGCACCCCGCAGGAGACCGTCGACGTCACCCTCGTGGGCCGCTACTACGAGCGCTTCGGCGACCACGGCGTCTCGATCGCGAAGCGCGTGACCTACCTCGTCACCGGCGACTTCGCCGACGACCGCGGCACGCCGGCCGGGTCGGCACGCGCCACCGCCTGACCTTCCCCCCGGCCCTCCCCCGACCACCGAGGCAGAACCCCGGTCGCGCGAGGTAGAGCCCTGGTCTACCGAGGTAGAGCCCTGGTTGCGCGAGGTAGAGGCGTGGTTCGTCGAGGTAGAGGCGTGGTCGCGCGAGGTAGAGGCGTGGTCACCCTGCCCGATGGCGGTGGGTCGCCCTGGGTGTCGGGGTGGGTGGGGGCGCCGCCCCGGCGCGGAGCGTTCACACCGGACCTACGGAGGGCTCCAACGCATCCCGGGCGGCGGACGCGCGCGGGTCGCCGACCAGGTCGGTCCGGGGTCACGCGGCCGATCCGCGGTCACCGGTCCGGCCGGGCAGCGAGTCGCCACGGGGCGACCGGTGCGGTCGCGGGCCAGCTGGTCGGTGGCCGGTTCCCCATAGCGACCCGACCGCCGTCGGGCACGACCATGCCTCTACCCGGGGTGACCGGCCTCTACCTCGCGTGACCAGCCTCTACCCGGGCGACCAGGCCTCCGTCTCGCGAGACGAGGCCACGTCCCCGGTTGACCAGGCCCTACCTCGGCGGAC
>CAZFUQ010000073.1:12641-15527 GCA_964521905.1 uncultured Cellulosimicrobium sp. | reverse complement strand
CGGCGCTCGAGCTCGCGGCCGATCGCGATCGTCGCCCGCCGTGCCGCGACGAAGTCCCACTCGGGCGAGACCGGGACGAACACGTGGATCCCGCGACCCCCCGACGTCTTGGGGTACCCGGGCAGCCCGAGCTCGTCGAGGATCTCGCGCAGGTGCGGGGCGACGCGCACCGCGTCGTCGAAGTCCGTGCCCGGCTGCGGGTCGAGGTCGATGCGGAGCTGGTCCACGGCCTCGACGTCCTCGCCGCGCACCGGCCACGGGTGGAACGTCAGCGTCCCGAGGTTGGCGGCCCACGCGACGACGGCGAGCTCCGTCGGGCAGACCTCGTCGGCCGTCCGCCCGCTCGGGAACGCGATCCGCGCCGTGCGCACGTAGTCCGGCGCCCCCTTCGGCACCCGCTTCTGGTAGAACGCGTCGCCGGTGCTGTCGGTGCGCGTGCTCATGCGGGCGCCCTCGAACACGCCCTTGGGCCAGCGTTCGAGGGTCGTGGGGCGGTCGACCAGCGCGCCGAGGATCCCGTCCCCGACCTCGAGGAAGTACTGCACGACGTCGAGCTTGGTCACCCCGCGGGCCGGGAACACGACACGGTCGGGGCTCGTGACCCGGACGGTGCGGCCCCGGACGTCGAGCTCGACGGGCGGTGTGGTGGCTGCGGCCATGGCGACCAACCTAGACCGGGTCGTGGTCACCGGCGAGCAGGAGCGCGAGCGTGCGACGGGCGCGGTCGCGGCCTGGCCAGCGGAACCGCAGCTCCAACGAGCGCGCGGCCGCCGTCACGTCGAGCCCGCCGACGTCGCGCATCCGACCGAGCGTCGCGAGCGCCTCGTCCGGCTCGCGGCGGGTCGCGACGTCGAGCGCGGTCCGCGTCGGGGTGGTGACCAGCACGCCGGCGACCAGCACGGTCTCGTCACGCAGCACGTGGGCCTGGCGCGGCGCCCGCCCGACGAGCGGGGCCGGGCGGTGCCGCCCCGGGGGGTACACGACGTCGAGGAGGTGCGGCCTGGCGGACCCGCACAGCACCCACGCGGCAGCGGCTCCGGCGACCACGGCCCCGCGCGGGACGAGGTCCCGCACGGCCAGCGCCCGCAGCGTCGAGGTGACGGGGACCGCGGCGGGTGCCCCGACGTCGTCCCACAGCGGCACGAGCGCGCCGCAGCGCACGAGGTCCTGGAAGGCCGCGCGACCACCGACCTCGTGCGGGGCGACGAGGAGACCGACCCCTGCGTCGCGCGGGGTCAGCAGCCGGGTGAGCACGTCGCCGGCAGACGCCGCGGACCTGGAGGGCGGCGACGCCGGACCGGTCGAGGACGGATCGGACGAGGTCCCGGTCGGAGCCGGGGGGTACGGGGGAGCGGGGCGCATCCCGACACCGTGCCGCACCCGGACGGGTACGCGGAAGGGGCCGGTGCTCGTCTGTGGACGAGCACCGGCCCCTCACCGTGCGGCGATCTCGGTCAGCCGCGCGAGTCCTCCGCCGCGCGCACGACCTGCTCGAGCCACGAGCGCCGTGCGGCGAGCGCCGTCTCGAGGTCCGCGACGGCACGCTTGTCACCGCGGGACTGCGCCGCGGCGAGGTCGGCCTCGAGGCCCTCGATCGCGGCCTCGAGCTGGGCCGCCGCCCCCTCGGCGCGGGCACGCGTCTCCGGGTTGCTCCGGGTCCACTGCGCCTGCTCGGCGTCGCGGATCGCGTTCTCGACCGCGCGCAGGCGGCCCTCCACACGCTGCAGGTCCCCGCGCGGCACGCGCCCGGCCTGCTCCCAGCGCTCCTGGAGGTCCCGCAGCGCGGTCTTCGCCGCGGAGAGGTCCTTGATCGGCAGCAGCGACTCCGCCTCGGACAGCAGCGACTCCTTGACCTCCAGGTTCGCCGCGTACTCCGCGTCCGTGGCGGAGTTCACCGCGTCCCGGGCCTGGAAGAACGTGTCCTGCGCGGCACGGAACCGTGCCCACAGCGCGTCGTCGTCCTTGCGGCTCGCGCGGCCGGCGGCCTTCCAGCGCGCCATGAGGTCGCGGTACGCGCCCGCGGTCGGCCCCCAGTCGGTGCTCGAGGACAGCGCCTCGGCCTCGGCGACGAGCGTCTCCTTCGCGGACTTGGCGGAGGCGTTGCGCTGCTCGAGCTCGGCGAAGTAGTGCCGGCGCTCGCGGTCGAACGCGGTCCGGGCGTGGCTGAACCGCTTCCACAGCGCCTCCTCGCTCGCGCGGTCGATGCGCGGGCCGGAACGCTGTGCCTCCTTCCAGCGGTCCAGGAGGCCGCGCAGCTCCTCGCCGGCCGGTCGCCACTGCATGCGGCTCGGGTCCGTCGCGGCGATCCGCTCGGCCTCCTCGATGATCTCGGTGCGCGCTGCGAGGGCGGTGGCCTTCGCGGCCGCGCGCTCCGCCTCGAGCTGGCCGCGCCGCTCCGCGGCAGCACCGCGCAGCGACTCGACCTGCGTACGCAGGCCGTCGAGGTCGCCCACCGCGGACGGCTCGGCCGTCTCCTCGGTGAGGCGCGCGATCGTCTGGTCGATCTCCTTGACCGACAGGTCCGAGCTCGCCAGCCGCGCCTCGAAGAGCGCGACCTTCGCCTGCAGGTCGAGGTAGCGGCGCACGTACAGCGCGAGCGCCTCCTCGGTCCCGACGCCGGGGAACTGCCCGACGGTTCGCTCGCCCGCGCTCTCGCGCACGTGGACCGTGCCGTCCTCGTCGACGCGCCCGAACTCGGCGGCGGCCTTCGCGGCCGCGGAGTCCTCGGCGAGCGCCGGGACGGCCGGCGTCTCGGGCACGGCCGGCGCGGGTGTGCTGCCCGACGGCGCGGGCTTGTGCGGCGGGTGCGGGATCGCGGACGGCTTGGGGCGCGGCGCCGCGGGCTTCGGCGCGGCCTCCGTCTCGACGGCCGGCTCCGTCTCGACG
>CAZFUQ010000073.1:1653-12541 GCA_964521905.1 uncultured Cellulosimicrobium sp. | reverse complement strand
GGCCCCGGTGGTGTCGACGGCCTCGTTCTCGGTGGGGGTGCCGGTCCGGGTGACGTCGTCGGTCGTCGTCGCGTCGCCGGTCGCGGGCTCCACGTCCGTCGCGTCGACCCGTCCGGTCTCGCTCGCCTCCGCAGGCTCCGGCGCCGACGTGCTCGCCTGGTCCTTGGTGGGATCGCTCACTGGGTCTCAACTCCTTCGATGGTGACGGGGGTTGCGGGGGACCCGTCGCCGGATCCGTCCTGCGTCCCCGCGTCAGCGACTGCCTGGACGACGTCCAGGCCGGACGTGATGGTGCCGAACACCGTGTAACCACCCGCCACGTCGGACGGGATGGTCGAGTCCTCGTAGACGAGGAAGAACTGGGAACCCATCGACTCGCCGTCCCCGCTCTGGCGGGCCATGGCCACCGTCCCGGCGGGGTACACGTCGTCGGACGGAGGGTTCTCGATGGGGCCGAAGGCGTACCCGGGGCTACCCGTGCCGGTGCCGGTCGGGTCGCCGCACTGGAGCACGTGGATGCCGGACGTCACGAGGCGGTGGCAGGACGTGCCGTCGAAGTACCCGGCGTCGGCGAGCGAGACGAAGCTGGCGACGGCCTGCGGCGCGTTCGCGCCGTCCAGCGTGAGCGTGAGGTCACCGGCGCTCGTGCTGAGCGTGGAGGTCCAGTCGCGGTCCTCCGCGGCCGACGCGGGCGGGAGCGTGTACTCGGCGGAGCCGGTGGACGAGGACGCGGGATCGGTCCTCGGGGAGTCGGACGCGGACAGTGCCCACCAGACGGCCACACCGATGACGACGAGCGCCGCGACGACGCCGACGACCGACCACGTGCGCTGGCGCCTCGCCCGGAGCTGGGCCACGTGGCGGTCCCACTTCTCCTGGCGGCGGTGCGCCTGCTCGCGCTCGCGTCTCTTCGTCGACACCCCAGCTCCTTCGTCGAGCGCCACGACGGCGCGCACGGTCGACCCCGGTGCAACCGCGGTCGGTACGGGACAGTCTAGGCATCGAGTGTCCTGGCAGCGGGTGGTTTTCGCGCGTCCAGGTCACGGTCCGGTATCGACAGCGGCCGGCCGGGTCGGCCCCGCGGCAGGCGGGCGGGTCGTCGAGAGGCGGCGCCTACGGCGGCGGCCGGCGGCCTGCGGGGCACCGGCGGGCCGCCCACGGGCCGCTGTCGTCGCGTGGTCGTCGACCCGGAGGCGGGCGTCGCGGACCCGTTCGGCTCGCTCGAGCACGCGCCGCCGCCGCGGGTGCGCGTCCCGAGGACTACCGCGAGCCCGCGCACCTGGAGACGTTCGACGGCGCGCCCGGCGCGGTCGTGACGCTCGCGCTCGGCGACGTCGTCCTGCGCGCGGTCCCCCCGGGCACACGGAGGGCTCCACGCCCCACCTCGTGGGCGAGCCCGGGTCGGGTGCCGTGCTCAGCGGTGCACCTCGACCCCTGCTGGGGCGTGCTCGCCGGGCACGGCCCCGCGACGACCGTCGCGCGCGAGCTCGCGACCGACCCCTTCCTCGTCGGCTGACGATCCGGCGGCGTCCCGTCCGCCGGGACGATGCGGCCCGGTCCCCGTCGGTCTGGGAAGATCGTGAGCCATGGCCAGGCCCACACCTCTCTCCGGTTTCCCCGAATGGCTCCCCGACGGTCGCGTCGTCGAGCAGCACGTCCTCGACACGCTGCGCCGCGTGTTCGAGCTGCACGGGTTCGCCGGGATCGAGACCCGCGCGGTCGAGCCGCTCGACCAGCTCCTGCGCAAGGGGGAGACCTCCAAGGAGGTGTACGTCCTGCGGCGTCTCCAGGAGGAGGCCGAGGACGACGAGTCGCGCCGGGGCAGGGGCGACAAGCAGCTCGGTCTGCACTTCGACCTCACCGTCCCGTTCGCGCGCTACGTGCTCGAGAACGCCGGCCACCTGTCCTTCCCGTTCAAGCGCTACCAGATCCAGAAGGTGTGGCGCGGCGAGCGCCCCCAGGACGGCCGGTTCCGCGAGTTCACGCAGGCCGACATCGACGTCGTCGGCGCGGGCGAGCTGCCGTACCACTTCGAGGTGGAGCTGCCGCTGGTCATGGCGGAGGCGCTGGGCGCGCTGCGCGACATCGGGGTGCCCGAGGTCCGCGTGCTCGTCAACAACCGGCGCGTCGCCGAGGGCTTCTACCGCGGTCTCGGCATCGATGCCGTGGACGACGTGCTGCGTCAGATCGACAAGCTCGACAAGATCGGTCCCGAGAAGGTCGCCGCGCTGCTCGTCTCCGAGGCGGGCACGACGCCCGAGCAGGCCGCCGCGTGCCTCGCCCTCGCGGAGATCAGCGGCAGCGACACGACCGTCGTGGACCGCGTGCGGGCGCTCGCGGCCGAGCACGGTGTGGTCGGCGAGGTGCTCGAGACGGGCCTGGGCGAGCTGGGTGCGCTCATCGAGGCGGCGAGCGTGCGGGCACCCGGGGTCGTGGTCGCGGACCTCAAGATCGCGCGCGGTCTCGACTACTACACGGGCTCGGTCTACGAGACGGTGCTCGTCGGGCACGAGCAGCTCGGGTCGATCTGCTCGGGCGGGCGCTACGACACGCTCGCGTCCGACGGCGCGAACACCTACCCGGGCGTCGGGCTGTCGATCGGCGTCTCGCGGCTCGTGTCGCGCCTCCTGTCCGCGGGGCTGGTGCGGGCCACGCGGTCGGTGCCGAGCGCCGTCGTCGTCGCGGTGGCCGGCGAGGAGTCGCGCGGCGAGTCGGACGCGGTCGCGACCGCGCTGCGCGCGCGGGGCGTCCCCGTCGAGGTCGCCCCGGCGGCCGCGAAGTTCGGCAAGCAGATCCGCTACGCCGACCGGCGCGGGATCCCGTTCGTCTGGTTCCCCGGCCGGGTCGAGGAGGACGGGACGCGCACGCCCGACCAGGTGAAGGACATCCGCTCCGGCGAGCAGGTCGAGGCAGACGCCGCGACCTGGGCCCCGCCCGCCGAGGACCTGTGGCCCCGGGCGGTCCCCGCGACCGACTGACCGCCGGACCGGCTCGCCCGACGGGACGACGAGGGGAGACCGACGTGACGGAAGCGGTCGCGGTCGACCTGCCGTTCGCGGGGACGTGGCTCGTCCGGAACAGCCCGGCGCGCCGCGTGCCGAGCCACGGCACGCACCTGTTCGCCACGACCTACGCGATCGACTTCGTGGCGGTGCGCGGCCGGCGCACCGCGGACGTGCGGGACTGGCGCACGGCGCTGGGCACCGAGCCGCCCGAGCGGTTCCACGCGTTCGGGCTGCCGGTCCTCGCGCCCGCGACGGGCACGGTGGTCGCGGTGCACGACGGCGAGCCCGACCACGAGGCCAGGCGCTCGCCCGTCGCGCTGCTCGGGTACGCGCTCACGCAGGCGTCGCGCGCCCGGGGAAGCGGCGCGGCGCTCGCGGGCAACCACGTCGTGCTCGCGCTCGACGTCCCCGGGGCGTTCGTCGTGCTCGCCCACCTGCGGGCCGGCTCCCCGGCGGTGCGACCGGGCCGGCGGGTCGCCGCGGGTGACGAGCTGGGTCGGTGCGGGAACTCGGGGAACTCGACGCAGCCGCACGTCCACGTGCAGGTCATGGACGGCCCGGACCCGCTCGTCGCGCGCGGCGTGCCGCTCGAGTTCCGCGGCTACCGGGAGCACACACGGGGCGGCTCCGCCCGCGTCGAGCAGGGCGTGCCCGCGCAGGGCGCGGTCGTCGAGCCCGCCTGAGCCGGTGGGCGGGGGCGTCCCCGGCCGCCCGCCGCCCACCGCACGCGTGCCCGACGGCGCGGCGCACCTCATGCGGTGAGCGCGCCGAGACCGGTGACCCACCCCCCGAGCACGCCCGCCGCGACCACGGCCCCGGCGAGGAGCAGGACCGCGACCGCGGCGACGACGTCGGGCACGCCGAGCGGTACGGGGCGGGCCGTCGTGCGCGGCCCGGACCCCAGACCGCGCGACTCCAGGGCGATCGTCAGGCGCTCGGCGCGGCGGACGGCGCCGACGAGGAGGGCGAACGCGGCCGGGCCGAGCGCACGCGGCGACCGGGGCAGGCGGCCGGGGGTGCGGCGCGGGTCGCGCACGGCCTGTGCGCAGCGGATCGTGTGCCACGCGTCGGGCAGCTCGACGAGCAGCCGGTGCGCGGCGAGCACGGCGAAGGTCCATGCCGCGGGCAGGCGCGCGTGCTGGTGCAGGCTGGTCATGAGACGCACCGGGTCGGTCGTGAGCACGAGCACGAGCGACAGCGTCCCGACGAAGAGCGTGCGCAGGGCGAGCGCGGCGCCGATCGACAGGCCGTCCGCACCGACCGTGAACGGGCCCAGGCCTACCGGCTCCCCGCCCGGTCGCGTCACGACGTTGACGACGAGCAGGCTCGTGGCGAACACCACGAAGGGGACGTGGGCGAGCGCGAGCGTGCGCGCCGGGACACGACCGAGCGCGAGCAGCGCCGCGAGCGCCAGCCCCCAGCCGATCGCGGGCGTCACCGGGTCGGTGACCAGCAGCACCGCGGTGGACAGGATCAGCACGGTCGCGAGCTTGACCGTCGGGTTCCACCGCCCGAGCACGGTGGGCCGCGCCGTCACGAGGGCGCTCCCGCGCGAGCGGGGACCGGGCCCACGGCGGCGGCGTCGAGCGCTCGCACGAGCGCCCCGGGGTCGACGCCGAGGCCACGGCCCGTGCGCGCCCACCACTCGAGCAGCGGGGGTCGGCGCAGCCCGGCGCCCGCGCAGAGCGCGTCGTCGCCGAGCACGGCCGACGGGGTGGACAGCGCCGCGAGCCCGCCGTCCACCACGACCGCCACGCGGTCGGCGAGCCCGGCGACGAGCGAGAGGTCGTGGGTGACGACGACCACCGCACCACCCGTGTCCGCGCGCTCGCGCAGCACGCGCGCCGTGGCCGCCGCCTGGGCGCGGTCGAGGCCGTGCGTCGGCTCGTCGGCGAGCAGGACGGCGGGGTCGAGCACCGTGGCCGTCGCGAGCGACAGCCGGCGTTGCTCGCCGCCCGAGAGCCGGAACGGGTTCGCGTCCGCGAGCGCCGTGAGGGCGAACGTCTCGAGGACGCGCGCCACGCGGTCGTCGAGGTCGGCCACGCCCGCGAGCCGGGCCGACCACGCGACCTCGTCGCGCACGGTGCGGGCCAGGAGCTGGTGCTCGGGGTCCTGGAACACCATCGCGACGGGCTCCCCGGTGGAGGTGGTGACCTCGCCGGTCGTGCGCTCGAGACCGGCCAGGCCGCGCAGGAGCGTGGACTTCCCGCCGCCGTTCGGCCCGACGACGGCCAGCACCTCGCCCGCGCGGACGTCGAGGTCGACGTCGTGCACCACGGGCGCGACGTCGCGGCGCGCGCGGCCCGGTGGTGCACCGCGGTGGACGGCGAGGCGGCGGGCCCGGAGCGCGACGGGACGACCGGTCGCGGCGGTCGTCCCCGGCCCGCGGTCCCCGTCGGGCGCCGCGTGCGCGAGGGCGGCCAGCCAGGCATCCGTCCCGGGGGTGCCGAGCGGCCCGGGGGCGCCGGCGACCTCGAGCCGGACCGCGAGCGGGAGCCAGCACCCGAGCGCGGTGAGCTCGGACGCGTGGTCGCGCAGGACGCGGCCCGTCGGGCCGTGCGCGACGACACGTCCGTCGTGCCCGAGCACGAGCGTCGCGTCGGGCAGGGTGCCGAGCTCGTCGAGCCGGTGCTCCACGAGCACGACGGCGCGCGGCGTCGCCCGCGCGGGTGAGCGGGCGTCGTCGGGCACCGCAGGAGCGCGCGCGAGACCCGCGACGAGGCCGCCGACGTCGGCCGCGGCCGCGGGGTCGAGGAGCGCCGTGGGCTCGTCGAGCACGACGAGGTCGGGGTCGGCGGCGAGCGCGGCGGCGAGCGCGACACGCTGTGCCTCGCCGCCCGAGAGCGCGTGGGTGGCCCGGTCGTGCAGGTGCCCCGCGCCGACGGCGTCGAGCGCGGCCGCCGCGCGCGCGTCCATGGTGCCGGGGTCGACCCCGCGGTTCTCGAGCGCGAACCGCAGCTCCTCGTCCACGCGCGCGAGGCACAGCTGGTCGCCCGGGCGCTGCTGGACGAGGCCGACGTGCGCGGCGAGCTCCGCCGGGGTGACGTCGCGCGGGTCGTGCCCGGCGACCCGCAGGGCGCCGGACACGGTTCCCGGGAGGGTGTGCGGGACGACGCCCACCAGGGCGCGCAGGAGCGTGGACTTGCCGCAGCCGGACGGGCCGAGGACGAGCAGGCCGGTACCGGCGGGGACGGCGACCCGGACGTCGTCGAGCACGCGCGGCCCGTGGTGCCCCACGGTGACGGACAGGCCGGCAGCCCGGACGGCGTCGGGCACGGGCACCCCGGGCACCCCGGGCACCCTGTGCGCGGCGGGCTCAGCCACGGCGCGCCGCCCCGATCGCGAAGGCGTCGAGCGCCCCCGTGCGCGCGAGCGCGTCGCCGAGGAGGCGGGCCGCGACGCCGCACAGCACGATGCACGACACGACCTGGATCCCGAGGCGGAGCATGGCGTAGTCCTGCCCGAGCCAGCCGAACCGCACGGCGTTGAAGGCGAACGTGACGAGCGCCGCGCTCACCCCGGACGCCACGAACACCCACCACCCGAACCGGCGGTAGCGCGTGAGCGCGAACGGCAGCTCGGCGCCGACGCCCTGGACCAGGCCGACGACGAGCAGGAGCGGTCCGGCGGGGGAGGCGAGGAAGACGACCTCGACCAGCGCCGCGAGCGTCTCGGCGAGGATGCCCACACCGGGCTTGCGCACGACGTACGTCGCGAGCGGCCCGACGACGATCCATGCCCCGGCGAGCACGTTCGAGGCGAGGTCCGCGAGCGGCCCCATGGCGAGCTGGAGCGGTGCCCAGAGCTGGACGAACGCCCAGTAGACGAACCCGAACACGACGCCCAGCACCGCGATGAGCACCGTCTCGTGCAGGGTGAGGCCGCGCCGTCGGCGGCGTGGTCCGGTAGTCGCGGTCGTGCGTGGCGTGGTGCGGGGCTCGGTCATGCGGGTTCCCTCCGTCGGGCCCCCGGACCGAGGGGTGCGCGACGGCGCGCCCCCGCCGCCCGCGCGCGTCCGGCCCGGCGCGCGGGGCGCACGGGCGCGAGCGCGCAGGGGACGGTGACGTCCGCCCTGCTCCCTTCGCTGGTACGAACCAGATCAGGTTCCACGGGTCTGCAGGAGGGACGGGTGTCCGGCCTGCACTCTCAGCGCTCGTGCGCTCCCCGGGGGCGTTCTCGGCCGACCCTAGGGCCTTCACCGACGCAGGACAATCCCGGCGTCTCACGCTCCGGGACGCGGTGCCCGGGCGACGGCGGCCCGTGTGAGAGGGTCTCACCGACGGGGTGCCCTCCCGGTCGTGCCGACGCCCGGCGACCGGTGGTCCCGGTCCCCGACCACGAAGGACCCGGATGCCCAGAGACAGAGACGACGACCTCGAGCTGCTCGCGGAGCTGGACCGGCTCGACGAGGCGGTCCGAGCGGCGCCGGCCGGGGACACGACGGCGCAGATCGAGCTGTGGCAGCAGGTCGCCCGGCTGGAGACCTGGTTCTTCATCGCGCGGGGTTCCTCCGAACGGCCCAGCCCCTTCGGCGTGGCGTCCGCGCAGGGGCCGACGATCTGTCTGTACAGCAGCGCCGCTCGGGCCGGCGAGGCCGCTCGCACCCTCGGCCTGGTCGGGTCCGAGAGCGGCACGGTGCCGTTGTTCGGGGTGCCGATGCCGGCCGCGATCGACTACCTCGCCTCGTTCGGCGAGGTCGGTGTCGTCGGTGTGGCGCTGGACCACCCGCGGATCGGCCACCGCATCCCGTTGGCGAACCTGGGTGTGCTCAAGGGGTGGGTCGAAGGGTCCGCACCGTGAGCGGTGCGGACCCGGAGACGCCTTCCGCACGGTGATCGCCCGCGAGGTGCGGGCCGACCCGGCAGCCTGGCGTTGCGCGAGGACTTCGTGACGCTGCTGCTGGCAGGGGCCACGCCTTGACTCTGGTTCGAACACCTGTTCGAATGGCGGCGTGCGGTGGGACGGACAGGCGATCGGCGCGGACGACGGCGCGCTCCCGGGGCTGGAGCGGGCCGGCCTCGTGCGCAGCGTGCGCACCCCCGAGTTCGCGGGCATCACGTTCCACGAGGTGACGGCGAGGAGCGCCCTGTCGAAGGTGCCCGCGATGTCGCGCATGCCGTTCCGCTGGACCGTCAACCCGTACCGGGGCTGCAGCCACGCGTGCTCCTACTGCCTCCATCCGTCGACGCCGGTGCTGCTGGCCGACGGCACGCAGCGTCCGATCGGGGACCTGGGCGTCGGCGACGAGATCGTCGGTACGGCGCCGCACGGGGCCTACCGCCGGTACGTGCGCACACGCGTCCTGGACCGCTGGACCACCCGCAAGCGCGCCTACCGCGTCACCCTCGCCGACGGGACGCGCCTGGTGGCGAGCGGCGACCACCGGTTCCTCACCGAGCGCGGCTGGCGGCACGTCGTCGGCGGTGCGGGCCGTCGGTCGCACCTCGCCCTGGGCGACGTGCTCGTCGGGCCCGGTGTCGCCGCGCTCGCGGGCGGGGGCGCCGTGCTCGAGGGCCGCGACGTGACCGGCGCCGCGGGGCTGCGCGTCGAGTCGCTCGAGGCGCTCGGCGGGCCGGGGGAGGGCGTCGAGCTGGTCGACATCACGACGGGCACGCGCGACTTCGTCGCGGCGGGCGTCGTGAGCCACAACTGCTTCGCGCGCCCCACGCACCAGTACCTCGACCTCGACGCCGGGGAGGACTTCGACCGCGAGGTCGTCGTCAAGGTCAACGTCGACGAGGTGCTGCGCGCCGAGCTCGCGCGCCCGAGGTGGGGTCGCGAGCCCGTGGCGCTCGGGACGAACACCGACCCGTACCAGCGCGCCGAGGGCCGCTACCGCCTCATGCCGGGCATCATCGACGCGCTCGCGGGCGCGGGCACGCCGCTGTCCGTCCTCACGAAGGGCACGCTCCTGCGGCGCGACCTGCCGCTGCTCGTCGACGCGGCGTCACGCGTCGAGGTGGGGATCGGCGTCTCGCTCGCGCTGCTCGACCCCGAGCTGCAGGCGAGCGTCGAGCCCGGGACCCCCTCGCCCCGGGCGCGGCTCGACCTGATCCGCACGGTCCGTGAGGCGGGTCTGCCGTGCGGGGTCATGGTCGCGCCCGTGCTGCCCTGGCTCACCGACTCCACGCGCGCGCTGGCGGGCCTGCTCGACGCGGTGAAGGACGCCGGTGCCACGGGCGTGACCGTCCTGCCGCTGCACCTCAAGCCGGGCACGCGCGAGTGGTACATGGGCTGGCTCGCGCGCGAGCACCCACAGCTCGTGCCCGGGTACGAGCGCGTCTACGCGCGCGGTGCGTACGCCTCGAAGGCCTACCGGTCGTGGTTGTGGGACCGCGTGCGACCGATGCTCGAGGCGCGCGGCTTCGCCGTGTCGGGTCACCGCGGCCCGGCAGGCGTCGAGGGGCGCTACCGCAGCGGCGAGCTCGGCGGCCTCGGCGGCGCAGGCGCTCCCGTCGACGGCGACTACCCGCACGGGAGCATGGCGGTCGGCGCGCAGGAGACCGGCGGGGCGCTCGCGGGCATGCCCGTCGACGGTGGTGGCCTGGACGTCGTCGGCGGGGGAGTCGAGCAGGTCCTGTTCTGAGCGGTGCAGGTGCCGGCAGGTGCCTCGGTCGGACGGTCAGCCCGCGGTGCGTTCGGCCGGACGCCATGCGTGCCACGCGTTGAGCACGACGATCGCGACCCCCGCCGCCGTCAGCAGCGCCCACACCCACCCGCCCATGTCGTCGAACTCGATCACCTCCGTGCTGCCCGCCGCCGAGGCGAGCAGCGTGCCCACGGCGGCGATGCCGAGCATCTGCCCGGTCTGCTTCGACGTGGAGATGAGGCTCGAGGCGAGCCCCGCCTCGTCCGGAGCCAGGGCGCCCAGCGCGGTCACGCTCACCGGGTCGGCGATGAACCCGAACCCCAGGCCGAACACGAAGAACGGCACGACGACCGCCCACAGCGGCGAGTGCTCGGTCGCCCAGAGCGCGGCGGCCCCGCCCGCCACGAGCACGCCGCTGAGGAGCAGCGCCTGCCGCGACCGGCCACGCTGCACGAAGCGTGCCGCCAGCAGTGCGGACACCGTCGCCCCCAGGGCCAGCGGGAGGGTCATCAGCCCCGCGGACATGGCGTCCATGCCTCGTTCGGCCTGGAGGTAGAACGTGTTGAGGAACAGCAGGCCGGCCAGCGCGAGGTAGCCGACGACCGCCGTGCTCAGCGCCGTCGCGAACCGTGGACGGGCCAGGAGCCGCACGGGGACGACGGGGTACCGGTGCCGCAGCTCGAACGGGACGAGCAGGGCCAGCGCGGTCACGGAGACCGCCGCGGCGACGAGGACCGCCGGGGCGGCCCAGCCCCGGTGGGACCCCTCGATCAGGGTGAAGGCGAGCGTCGCGAGGAAGACGGTCAGCAGGACCTGACCGACCAGGTCGAACGGCACGCGGACGGTGGCCCTCGACTCGCTCAGGAGCACGAGCGCGAGCACGGCCGCCGCGACCCCCAGGGGGACGCCGGCCCAGAACACCGAGGGCCAGCCCAGGTCGCGCACCAGCAGGCCACCCAGGATCGGACCGGCCGCGAGCGTCGCGGTGCCGATCGTCGTCCACCACATGACCGCGACGGCGCGCGCCGCGGTCTGCGGGAAGGCCGCCGTGAGCAGCGCCAGGCCGGCAGGGGCGATCAGCGCGCTGCCGGCACCCTGGACGACACGCCCCGCCACGAGCAGCGGCACGCTGTCGCTCAGCGCGCACACCACGGACCCCGCGACCATCACGAGGTTCCCCAGCACGAGCACGCGTCGCCGGCCGAACCGGTCGGCGATCGTGCCTGAGAGCGTCAGCAGGCTCGCCAGGGTCAGGACGTAGGCGCTCACGAGCCACTGCAGCGAGTCGAGGCCC
>CAZFUQ010000073.1:0-1553 GCA_964521905.1 uncultured Cellulosimicrobium sp. | reverse complement strand
GTCGAGGCCCTTCGCGATGGCGGGGAGGGCGATGTTGACGACGCTGCCGTACACGGTGTGCAGGAACTGCGAGAGGCAGCACACGAACGTCAGCCAGGCGGCGGTCGACCTGCGCGGCATCCGCCTCCCCCTTCACCGTCCCGTCGACCCTAGCGGGACACGAGCCATCAGGCAGGGCGAGGCGAGGCCGGGTGCGTCCCCGACGGCACGCGCCGCCGCCCGGCGGGGTGGTCAGCCGTCGGCGAGGCGCGCCGGGAAGCCGCCCGTCGCGACCGGGCCCCAGCGCGTGACGGTCAGGCGCACGAGCGACTTGCCCTGCCGCACCATCGCCTCGCGGTACTCGTCCCAGTCCGGGTGCTCGCCGCCGACGGCGCGGTAGTAGTCGACGAGCGGCTCGACGGCGTCGGGGAGGTCGATCACCTCGGCGTCGCCGTCGACCTGCACCCACGGGTCGGAGAACCGCTCGCCGAGCGACAGCAGCGACGTGCGCGCGTCGCGGCGCACGTTCGCCGCCTTGGCGCGCTCGGGGTACGTCGACACGACGACGCGGCCCGCGTCGTCGACCCCGTACGTGACGGGGCTCAGCTGCGGCCGACCGTCGGTGCGCGTCGTGACGAGGATGCCGTCGTGGCGCGAGCGCAGGAACTCCAGGAGCTCCACGCGCTCGACTGGCCGGTTCGTCGCGATGGTGCGTGCCACGTGCTGCCTCCCTCGTGCGGCCGCGGGGGCGGTCGACCCGCGTCGGCACCGCGGGCTCCCGGCCGCGCGGCACCGCCACGGTATCCGGTCGAGCGCCACGGCCCACCCGCACTAGAATCGGCCGGACGCGCGCCCACCTCCTCGGGAGCGCGACCTCACCCGCCCACCTGGAAGGAACTCCTCCGTGCTCCGCACCCACACGGCCGGCTCGCTGCGAGCCGAGCACTCCGGTCAGACCGTCACCCTCACGGGCTGGGTCGACCGTCGGCGCGATCACGGAGGCGTCGCCTTCATCGACCTGCGGGACGCGTCCGGCATCGCGCAGGTCGTCATCCGCGACGAGGCCGTCGCGCACCCGCTGCGGGGCGAGTTCGTCCTCCAGGTGACGGGCGAGGTCTCCCGGCGACCGGACGGCAACGAGAACCCGTCCCTGCCGACGGGCGAGATCGAGGTCGTGGCGAGCGACGTCGTCGTGCTCAACACGTCCGAGCCGCTGCCGTTCCAGGTGTCCACGGCGCTCGCGGACACCGAGACGATCGGCGAGGAGGCGCGCCTCAAGCACCGCTACCTCGACCTGCGCCGCCCCGCACCCGCGCACGCGCTGCGCCTGCGCTCCAAGGTGAACCAGGCCGCACGCCGCGTGCTCGACGCCGAGGACTTCGTCGAGATCGAGACCCCCACCCTCACGCGCTCCACCCCCGAGGGCGCGCGCGACTTCCTCGTGCCCGCGCGCCTCGCGCCCGGCTCCTGGTACGCCCTGCCGCAGTCCCCGCAGCTGTTCAAGCAGCTGCTCATGGTCGCCGGGATGGAGCGCTACTACCAGATCGCGCGCTGCTACCGCGACGAGGACTTCC
>CAZFUQ010000072.1:0-15643 GCA_964521905.1 uncultured Cellulosimicrobium sp. | reverse complement strand
CGTCGAGCTCGCGCGTCGCAACGCGAAGCCCGTCATCGTGGCGACGCAGGTGCTCGAGTCCATGACGAACTCCCCGCGCCCCACGCGCGCCGAGGCGTCCGACTGCGCCAACGCCGTCCTCGACGGCGCGGACGCGGTCATGCTCTCGGGCGAGACGAGCGTCGGCGAGTACCCGATCCTCACGGTCGAGACCATGGCGCGCATCATCACGGCGACCGAGGAGGCGGGCCGCGAGCGCATCGCCCCGCTCGGCTCGACGCCGCACACGCGCGGTGGCGCCATCACGCGCGCCGCGGCCGAGATCGCCGAGATCCTCGGCGCGAAGTACCTCGCGACGTTCACGCAGTCGGGTGACTCGGCGCGCCGCATGTCGCGCCTGCGCTCGTCGATCCCGCTGCTCGCGTTCACGCCGCGCGAGCACGTGCGCAACGTCCTGTCGCTCTCGTGGGGCACCCAGACCTACCAGGTGCCCGAGGTGGAGAACACCGACGCGATGGTCGGCCAGGTCGACACGACCCTGCAGGCCAACGGCCTCGCCGAGGTCGGTGACCTCGTCGTCGTCGTCTCCGGTGCCCCCGTGGGCCAGCCGGGCACGACGAACTCGATCCTCGTGCACAAGATCGGCGACCACTCCGACATGCGCAAGTGACACCACGGCGCCCGTGACGGCGCTGACCTGACGCCCGGGTGGGGCGTGCCGAACGGCACGCCCGCCCGGGCTTCGTCCTTCGCCGCGCTGCTGACGGCTTCGGCACGCCGGTGCCGGCGTCGAAACACCGGGACGGCGCGACGGTCTCGCCGCTACCCTCGCGGGATGCGTTCCGTGCCGGACTCCCTGGACCCGACCGTCGTGCGTCGGGTCGACGCGCGGCTGGACGCCGTCGTGCACGACGAGGGCGTCGCGATCCCGCTGGCGGTGGAGAGCGGGAGCCGGGCGTGGGGGTTCCCGTCGCCGGACTCGGACTACGACTGCCGGTTCGTCTACGTGCGGAGCCAGGCCGACTACCTCGACCCGTGGCCGCGGCGCGACGTCGTGGAGACGCCGCTCGACGCGGTGCTCGACGTCAACGGCTGGGACCTGCTCAAGGCGGTGCGGTTGCTCGTCAGGGGCAACGCGACGCTCCTCGAGTGGCTCCGGTCGCCGATCGTGTACCGCGGTGACGCCGTGTTCCGCGAGGATCTGCTGGCGCTCGCGGAGCGTACGGTCGACCGGGCGGCGCTCGGACGGCACTACCTGCACGTCGCGCGGGGCCAGGAGGGTCGTTGGCTCGACGGCGGTGACGTGCCGCTCAAGAAGCTCTTCTACGTCCTGCGCCCCGCCGCGACGCTGCGCTGGTTGCGGGTCCGCACGGACGCCGTCGTCCCGCCCATGGACCTCGCGCGCCTGCTCGCGGAGAGCGAGGCGCCGGTCGACGTCGTGCGCGCCGCGGCCGAGCTCGTGGCGCGCAAGGCCGTGACGCGTGAGATGGGCTCCGGCACAGTACCGGCTCCCGTCGTGCGGTTCGTGGCCGACGAGCTCGGGCGGGCCGAGCGCGACCTGCCGTCCGGGCACCGCGACCCGGAGGCGGCCCGACGCGTCGTCGCCGAGTACTTCCGGACGGCCGTCGCGCACCACGGCCCGGGCGCCGTCGTCGACGGTGCCCGGGCGGGTGCGATCACGCCCGCACGAGCCGCGGTTCGCTGACCCAGCGCGGGGCGGTGGGCGACGTCGCGAGGCGCGCGAGCATGGCGTCGAGCACGGCCGTCCGGTCGAACTGCAGCGCGTGCGCCCGGGCGGCGTCGGCTCGTGCGGCGCGCTCGTGCGGCGCGGTGCCGAGCACGGCGTCGTCGAGCGCGCGCGCGATCGCGTCGGGGTCCGCGACGGGCACGATCGTCGCGTGCTCGCCGACGGCCTCGCCGATCCCTCCCGTGTCGGTCGTGATGACGGGCCCGCCGCCGGCGAGCATCGACTCGACGAGCGCGATGCCGAACGTCTCGACGAACTCGGGCCGCGGCTTGCTCGGCAGGACGAACGCGGCGCTGCCCGCCATGAGGTGCGGCTTCGTGGCGTCGTCGACGTCGTCGAGGAACACGATCCGGTCGGCGACGGCGCTCGCGGCGGCCCGTGCGCGCAGGTCGGCCTCCGCCGGCCCACGCCCGGCGACGACGAGCCGTGTCGTCGCCGCGGTCCGCGAGCGCGCGTAGCCGTCGACGAGGTCGTCCACGCCCTTCGCCGCGGCGAGCCGCGAGAGGTAGAGCACGTACCCGCCGTGCGCGAGCCCGCGGTGCGCGAGGACGTCGGCGGTGGTCGCCGGGTCGAGCGCCGTGTACGCGCTCGTGTCGATCGCCGGGTAGGAGATCTGCACGCGCGACCGGCACTGGTCGGCGAAGAACGTGCCGTGCCGGTCGTCGATCTCCTGGGCGCACGCGACGACCAGGTCGCGCGTGTAGCGCGACACGGCGACGCACAGGTCGCTCGCGAGGTAGTCGGACAGGACGTGCGCGGCGGCCCCGAACCGGCCCTCCTCGACGCACGTGCGCACCACGTTGGTGACGTCGGAGCCGACGGCCTCCGCGATCGTGGCGACCTCGACCGGCAGTCCCGTGCTGCGGGCGACGCGCACGGCGTCGGTCACGGCGGTCGTGTGCGGGCTGAGGTAGAGCGAGAGGCACACGGTGGGCACGCCGTCGGTGAAGAGCTCGACGAGGCGACCCGTGAGGCCGGCGAGGTACCGCCCGTCGGGCACCTTGTAGTCGCCCACGGGCGCGGGGCGCTCGACGGTGATGCCGGGGCTGTACGGCAGGACGGTGTCGAGCGGCTTGAGGGGGAGCCCGGCCGCCTCGAGGCGCTCGACCGGCCAGGTGACGATGCGGACCTCGGTGAAGCCCCGGTGGAGGGCGGCCTCGGCGAGGTTGCGCGCCTCGCCGGAGTGGCCGCAGATCACGGGATCGGCGCGCACCACGATGACGAGGCGGCGTGCGGGCGTCTGGCGCGAGATGGTGGTCATGACGTCTCCGAGGTCTGGTCGTCGGGGTGAGGGTCGTCGGGACGAGGTCCGGTGCGGGGAGCACCGGGGTACGACGGCGGGCGGTGCTCGGGCGCGGCGCCCCACCCGGCGGGCTCGGGCCCGAGCTCGAGGAGGAGCCGGCCGCCGCGCCGCACGCGTGCGGCGGTGAGCCACGTGCGCTCGAGCGGCTTCCCGTCGAGCCACGCGGCGCGCACGTACTGCGGCGGCGTGCTCGGGCCGGGCTCGGCGAAGCCGGTGGTCTCGATCGTCAGCACGCCGCCGGGCAGGTGGAGGCGGGACTCGGCGAACGACGGCGCGTTGACGAGGAAGAGGCCCTGGCCGGCCACGGGGAACAGCCCGAGGGACGCCCAGACGTACCACGAGCTCAACCCGCCGGAGTCGTCGTTCCCCGGGAGCCCGCCCGGGCCCGTGCCGAAGCGCTGGTGGATCGCGGCGTGCACGATCTCGGCCGTGCGGTCCGGCCGGCCCGCGTCGTGGTACGCCCACGGCGCCTCCATGTCGGGCTCGTTGTTGAGGCCCTCGAAGCGGTGGAGCGCGTACCCGGCGGCCATCTCGTCCGCCGTCGGCCGCTCGCCGGGCTGGGTGACCGGCTCCGCGCCGAAGCCGAAGAACCGGTCGAGGAGCGCGACGAACGGGTCGTCGCCCCCGGTGAGCGCGATCCGTGCGGCCATGTCGTGCACGAGACGGAACGAGTAGTTCCAGCGACCACCCTCGTAGAACGTCGAGTCGTGCAGGAGCCCGGTCGCGGGGTCGAACGCGTTCACCCAGCCGCGTGCGTGCCCGGCGAGCTCGTCCGCCAGGGCGCGGTCGCCGACGCGCCGGGCCACGCGCTCGGTGCACCAGTAGCCGAAGGCGAGGTCGAGCGTGTGGCTGATCGGGTGCGCGACGCCCTGCAGGAGGTAGTCCTCGCCGTACGTCCTGCGCAGGTCGTTGTGCATGTGCACGAGCGCCCAGTCCCAGTCGACGCCGGGGACGTCGAGCGCGCACAGGTCGGCCAGGAACGTCTGGGCGAGCGCGCTCGCCTGGCGCGAGAACCGGTCGGCCCCGCGCGCCATGCGGTACCCGATCGGGAAGTTCCCCTCCTCCTCGCAGATGTGCAGCAGCGCGACGGCGAGCTCGACGGCACGCTCGGGCCAGAAGGTCGTGAGCAGGGGGAGCTGCGTGCGGTAGATGTCCCACATCGTCGACACGTCGAACGCGAACGGCGTGTCGCCGGGCCAGAACGGGCTCTCTCCCGGCGCGAGGCACGGCTTGAGGAGCGAGTGGTACAGGGCCGTCGCGAGCACCGTGCGGCGCTCGGGGTCGGGGCAGTCGACCTCGATCCTGCCGAGGTGCTCTGCCCAGGTCGTGGCCGTGGTCCCGTGCCGGTCGGCGAAGCTCGTCGGCCCCGGGCCGCAGTCCACGACCAGGTTGTCCCGGGCCTGCTCGGGGCCTCGCAGCGAGAACCCGATCCGCAGCTCGACGGCCTGGCCGGCCGTCGTCGGGCCCGCCCACATCAGCCCGAAGGGGCGCAGGGTCGTGGGTCGGATGTCCCCGAAGTCGAGCCGGGTGCTGCCGGGCATGAGGCGGCGGTCGTACCAGAGCATCTGCCGCCAGCGCGGGGCGTCGCACTCGAGGTGGGCGGCGAGCGGCGCGCCCTCGACGACGATCTCGCCGGCTCCCGTCCCGGGGCCGAGGGTGGCCAGGTGGGCGCGCAGCGGGATCGTCGCGCCGTGGGGGATGGCCAGCCCGCCGAGGGAGAGGTCGACGACGAGGCGTGCGTCGTGGTGCTCGGGGAACGTGTAGCGGTGCACGGCGCTCTTGGGCCCGACCGTGATCTCGCACCGGATCCCGTTCGCCAGGGTCGCGGCGTACCGGCCCGGGGACGCCTCCTCGTCGACGAGGTCCCAGTGCCGGCCGAGCGCGTCGAGGGGCTCCAGCATCGGGGTGACGCGCACGTAGTTGTAGTACTTGCGGATCGCTCCCGTGCCGGACTGCTGGAAGTGCGTGACGCCGGAGGCGACCTGGCGGTCGAGGAGCGCGCTCGGCACGCCCTCGGTGCTGATGTCGTACCGGCCGTAGCCCGTCGGGTAGGCGCCCGAGTACGCGCAGGCCGAGACCATGCCCAGAGGGTGGGCCGCGCCCGGGTGCGTGTTGCCGACCTGCGGCTTGGGCGACCACCACGTCGCGGCGAGGCCGGTCGGCGCGGGGAGGTCCGTCGCGGCGGTCCCCAGGAACGGGTCGACGTGCTCCAGCACGAGGTGCCTCCCTCCCGCGGTCGGACCGGCGTCGTGCCGGTCCGCAGGACGCTACGAGCGCGGTGTGTCCGGGGGGTTTCGACCACGTGACGAACGGGGCGGAGCGAGGGCCGCCGGGCGGACGGAGCCGTCCGGACACCGTCCGTTCGCCCCGCGTCCACCGGATGTCTGTAGCCTCCGCCAGGACCACGACCCCGGCCAGGAGCACCATGTCCTCCATGACGACGTCGACCGACCCGCTCCTCGCGGCGAGCCGCGCGCCCGCCGCGCGGACGCTCCTCGACGTGCTCGAGGACACCGCGAGCGCCCACCCCGACGCGCCCGCGCTCGACGACGGGAAGGTCCTCACCTACGCCGAGACCCTGCGTGAGGTCGACGCGCGGGCCGCACGGCTCACCGCGCTCGGCGTCGGACCGGGCGACCGCGTGGGGATCCGTGCGACGTCCGGCCGTGCCGACCTGTACCTGTCCGTGCTCGCGGTGCTGCGCGCCGGGGCGGCGTACGTCCCGGTGGACAGGGACGACCCCGACGAGCGCGCCGAGCTCGTCTTCACCGAGGCCGCGGTGCGCGCCGTCGTCGGGGACGACGCCTACCTCGCCGTCCGCCCGGACAGCGAGCCCAGCCCGCGGGCCGGCGAGCGCCCCGGGGTCGAGGACGACGCGTGGGTGATCTTCACGTCGGGGTCGACCGGTACGCCGAAGGGCGTCGCGGTGACCCACCGCAACGCCGCGGCCTTCGTCGACGCGGAGGCGCGCCTGTTCCTCCAGGAGGAGCCGCTCGGGCCGGGGGACCGCGTGCTCGCGGGGCTCTCCGTGGCGTTCGACGCGTCGTGCGAGGAGATGTGGCTCGCGTGGCGCCACGGCGCGTGCCTCGTGCCCGCCCCGCGCGCGCTGGTCCGCACGGGTGCGGAGCTCGGGCCGTGGATCGCCGAGCGCGGCATCACCGTCGTCTCGACGGTCCCGACCCTGGCGGGGCTCCTGCCCCCGGAGTCGCTCGCGGGGGTGCGGCTGCTGATCTTCGGCGGCGAGGCGTGCCCGCAGGAGCTGGTCGACCGGCTCGCCGTCCCGGGCCGCGAGGTGTGGAACACGTACGGGCCCACCGAGGCGACGGTGGTCGCGTGCGCCGCGCCGCTCGGCAGCGACGGGCCCGTGCGCATCGGGCTGCCGCTCGACGGGTGGGACCTCGCGGTCGTCGGGCCGGACGGGCAGCCCGTCGCACCCGGCGCCACCGGCGAGCTGGTCATCGGCGGTGTCGGCCTCGCGCGGTACCTCGACGCGGCCAAGGACGCGGAGAAGTACGCGCCGCACCCCGGCCTGGGTTGGGACCGCGCGTACCGCAGCGGTGACCTCGTGGTGCGCGACGACGCGGGCCTGCTCTTCGTGGGCCGTGCCGACGACCAGGTGAAGGTCGGCGGGCGCCGCATCGAGCTCGGGGAGATCGACGCCGCGCTGCTCGCGCTCGACGGCGTGTCGGCGGCCGCGAGCGCCGTGCGCCGCTCGGAGGCGGGCAACGCCGTGCTCGTCGGGTACCTCGTGCCCGACCCCGCGCGGACCGAGCCGCTGGACGCGCGCGCGTGCCTCGACGCGCTGCGCCACACGCTCCCCGCCGCCCTGGTCCCGCTGCTGGCCGTGGTGGGCGCCGTCCCGACCCGGACGTCGGGCAAGGTCGACCGCGACGTGCTGCCCTGGCCGCTGCCCGAGGGGTCGCGGCTGGTGGCCGAGTCGCGACCGACGGACGACGCGCCGCCGCTGACGCCCACCCAGGAGTGGCTCGCCGGCGTCTGGGGGCGCGTCCTGGGCGCGGCCCCGCAGGTCGCCGACGACGACTTCTTCGAGCTCGGCGGCGGGAGCCTCACCGCCGCGCAGGTGGTGTCCGCGCTGCGTGAGCGCGTGCCCACCGTCACCGTGGCCGACCTCTACGACAACCCGTCGGTCGGGGAGCTCGCGGCGTTCGTCGACCGGGCGGTCGAGCGGGCCGTCGACCGGGCCGGGCGGCGGACCGGCGGGTCGTCGTCCGGGACGGACCCGGAGGGGACCGACGGCGTGCCCGCCGCACCGGCCGCGCCCGTGGCGCGCCGGGCGCAGCTCGTCCAGCTCCTCGCGCTGGTCCCGGTGCGCACGGTCGCGGGGCTGCGGTGGCTGACGGCCGTGGCAGCGCTGCACAACGTCCTCGCGGCGACGACGTCGCTCCCGTTCGTCCGACCCGTCTCCTGGTGGTGGGTCGTCGCCGGGTGGTTGCTCCTGGTGAGCCCGCCCGGGCGTCTGCTGGTCGCCGCGGCGGGCGCGCGGCTGCTCCTGCGCGGGGTGCGCCCGGGGCGGTACGCACGGGGCGGCGGCGTGCACCTGCGGCTGTGGGCCGCCGAGGCCCTGGTCGGTGCGACCGGGGGAGTGACCGCCGCCGGCGCCCCCCTCGTGGGTCTGTACGCACGGCTCCTCGGCGCGAAGGTCGGCCAGGGCGTCGAGCTCCATTCCCTGCCACCCGTGACGGGCATGCTCACGCTCGGGACGGGCTGCGCCGTCGAACCCGAGGTGGACCTCTCCGGCCACTGGATCGACGGGGACACCCTGCACGTGGGCCGCGTGCGGGTCGGCGCGGGCGCGACCGTCGGCGCCCGCTCGACCCTGCTGCCGGGCTCGCGCGTGGGCAAGGGCGCGGACGTCGCGGCGGGCTCGTGCGTGGCGGGCAAGGTCGGTGCCCGAGAGTACTGGGCCGGCTCGCCCGCCGTGCGCGTGCGCAGCGAGGTCAAGCACCCGTGGCCGGACGAGCGGCCGCCGCAGCGCCGGGCCTGGGCCGTCGTCTACGGGGCGAGCGGCGTCGCGCTGAGCCTCGTGCCGGCCGCGGCCGCGGCCGTCGGGCTGCTCGTGCTCGCCTCCGGGTGGGACGGGACCTGGTCCGGTACGTCCGCCGCGCTCGGCGCCCTGGCCGTCCGCGTCCCGCCGGCGGCGCTCGCGGCCGCCGCGACGTACGCGGTGCTGGTGCTCGCGTGCGTGCGGCTCCTCGCGGTGGGCCTGCGCGAGGGGTTCCACGCCACGCACAGCCGGCAGGGCTGGCAGGCCTGGACGACGCAGCGGCTCATGGACTCCGCCCGCACCGTCCTGTTCCCGCTGTACTCGAGCGTCTTCACCCCGACGTGGCTGCGGCTCCTCGGCGCGCGCGTGGGGCGGGACGTCGAGGCCTCCACCGTGGTGGGTCTGCCGTCCATGATGGACGTCTCCCGGGGTGCGTTCCTCGCCGACGACACCATGGTCGCGCCGTACGAGCTCGGTGGTGGGTGGGTGCGCGTGGCACGCGCGCGCGTCGGCAAGCGGGCGTTCCTGGGGAACTCGGGGATCACCGCGCCCGGCCGGTCGGTCCCGAAGAACGGCCTCGTGGCCGTGCTCTCGGCCGCGCCCGCGAAGGCCAAGGCGGGCTCGTCGTGGCTGGGGAACCCGCCGACCCGGCTGCGCCGCGTCGCGCAGGTCGACACGGACGAGTCGCGCACGTTCGAGCCGCCCCGGCGCCTGCTCGTCGCGCGGGGCGCGTTCGAGCTGCTGCGCTGGTCCGGACCCGTGTGCTCGGCGTACGTCGCGGTCGGGGTCCTCGTCGCGCTGCACGCGCTCGTGGCCGCGTCGGGGTACGGCACCGCCGCGCTGCTCTCGGGCGTCGTGCTGCTCGGGGCGGGCGGGCTGGCCGCTCTCGTGACGACGGCGGTCAAGTGGGCGCTCGTCGGGCGCTTCCGGGCGGGGGACCACCCGCTGTGGAGCACGTTCGTGTGGCGCAACGAGCTGCAGGACACGTTCGTCGAGACGGTGGCGGCGCCGTGGTTCTCCGACCACGTCGACGGCACGCCGCTCCTGGCGGCGTGGCTGCGCACGCTCGGCGCGCGCATCGGCCGGGGCGTGTGGTGCGAGACCTACTGGCTCCCCGAGGCGGACCTCGTGCACGTCGGGGACGGCGCGACCGTGGGGCGGGGCTGCGTGCTGCAGACGCACCTGTTCCACGACCGGGTCATGAGCCTGGACACCGTGGAGATCGGGCCGGGTGCCTCGATCGGACCGCACGGCGTCGTGCTGCCCGCCGCGGTCGTCGCGGAGGGCGCGCGCGTCGGCCCGGCCTCGCTCGTCATGCGGGGCGAGCTCGTGCCGTCCGGGTCGCGCTGGCACGGCAACCCGATCGTGCCGTGGACCGACGCCCCGCGTGCCGTCGACCGGACGCCGGGACCTGCGCCGTCGCGTACGATGCGGCGAACCTGACCCTGGAGGACGTCCGACCGTGATCTTCCGTCGTCGCACTCTCGACGCCACCGACCCCTACGCGCCGCACCGCGGGTCGGCGGACCACCACGTGGAGCGCTACGTGCTCGACCTCGGCTACCGCGTGGGGCCCAACCGGCTGGACGGGACCGCGACGCTCGACGTCGTGGCGGACCGCGACCTCGACGCGGTCGAGCTGGACCTGGTGGGGCTCACGGTCGCGCGGGTGCGCGTGGACGGGGCTCGCGCGCCGTTCACGCACCGGGGGGGCCGGCTGCGGGTCCGCCTCGGTCGGACCGTCCCGCGGGGCGAGAGGCTGCGCGTCGAGGTCGGGTACGGAGGCCGTCCGCAACCGTGGATCGGCCCGTGGGGCGACGTCGGCTGGGAGGAGCTGACCGAGGGGTCGCTCGTGGCCGGGCAGCCCGACGGCGCCCCGACGTGGTTCCCGTGCGTCGACGGCCTCGCGCACAAGGCGGTGTTCGAGCTCACCGTGACGACCGACGCCGCGTACACCGTCGTCGCGAACGGCCCGCTCCAGCGGGTCACGCGACGGGCCTCGACGCGGACGTGGCGGTTCGGCCCGACCGCGCCGATGTGCACGTACCTCGCGACGGTCGTGGTGGGACGGTTCGACGAGATCGCCCTCGGGCCGGGCGGCGCCGTCGCCCAGACGGCGTTCGCGCACGCGAAGCAGCGCGGCGCGGTGCGCCGCGACCTCGCCCGCCACGCCGAGACGATGGCCGTGTTCGAGGACCTGTTCGGCCCGTATCCCTTCGAGGAGGGGTACCGGGTCGTCGTCACCGAGGACGAGCTCGAGATCCCGCTCGAGGCCCAGGGACTGGCGGTCTTCGGCGCGAACCACCTCGACGGCCAGGGCACGTGGGACCGCCTGATCGCCCACGAGCTCGCGCACCAGTGGTTCGGCAACAGCGTGTCGGTCGCGCGATGGCGCGACATCTGGCTCAACGAGGGCTTCGCCTGCTACGCCGAGTGGCTCTGGTCGCAGGCGTCGGGCGGGCCGACGGCGCAGGCGCACGCCCGCGCCACGCACGCACGCCTCTCCGCGCTGCCCCAGGACCTGGTCCTCGCCGACCCCGGGCCGGAGCTCATGTTCGACGACCGCCTCTACAAGCGCGGCGCACTGACGCTGCACGCCCTGCGCGGGGAGCTCGGCGACGACGCGTTCTTCGCGCTCCTGCGCACCTGGACGTCGACGCACCGGTTCGGGTCCGTCACGACCGACGACCTCCGCGAGGCGGTCCGCGCCGTGCGCGGTGATCTCGACGGGCTGCTCGACGCGTGGCTCGAGCGCCCGGCGCTGCCCGCCCTGCCCGCCCGCTGAGGCAGCCAGGTACGGCCGGGAGCCCGACCAGCGGGGGTGTGGGCGGTCCAGGGCACAGTGGTCCGGTGAACCTCGACCGTGCGCCGCGCGCCCCGGTGCTGCGCGCGCGGCCGACGCTCGCGCACCTGGACGCGGACGCGTTCTTCGCGAGCGTGGAGCAGCACCAGCGCCCGTCCCTGCGCGGACGGCCCGTGCTCGTCGGGGGAGTGGGTCCGCGCAGCGTCGTCGCGACGGCGTCCTACGAGGCACGGCAGTACGGTGCGCGGTCGGCCATGCCGATGGAGCAGGCGCGCCGCCTGTGTCCGCCGTCGACCGTCGTCGTGGTGCCGCGGTTCGCGGCGTACTCGGCCTATTCCGCGCAGATCATGGCGGCGCTGCGCGAGGTCACGGACCTGGTCGAGCCGGTGAGCGTCGACGAGGCGTTCGCGGACCTCGAGGGTGCCGCCGCGCCGGGGGAGGACCTGACCGCGCTGGCCCTGCGGATCCGGGCGCGGGCGCGCGCGCTCAGCGGCCTGTCGGTCTCGATCGGGCTCGGGCGCTCCAAGCTGGTCGCGAAGCTCGCGTCCGAGGACGCCAAGCCCGGCGGGGTGCGGGTGGTCGAGCCGGGCGCCGAGGACGACTTCCTGCTGGGGATGCCCGTGCGGGCACTGTCGGGCGTGGGCCCGGTGTCCGCGGCGCGCCTCGACGAGCTCGGGGTGCGCACGGTGGAGGACCTGCGCCGCCAGCCGCTGGACACCTTGCTCATGGTCGCGGGCGAGGCGGGCGGCACGAACCTGTACCGGATCGCGCGCGGCTGGGACGACCGCCCGGTGACGACGGTGCGCGAGCGCAAGTCCGCGGGTGCGGAGCACACGTTCGACGCCGATCTGCACGGCCGGGCCGCGATCGCCGGTGCGCTGGACCGGGTGGTCGACTCGGCGCTCGCCCGGCTGGAGCGGCACGCCGTCGCGGCGCGCACCGTCGTGGTCAAGGTCCGGGTGTCGTCGTTCACGACCCTCACCCGGTCGGTGACGCTGCCGCGCCCGACGTCGGACGAGGGCGCCCTGCGCGCCGCGGCGCACCGCGCGCTGCGGCTGGCCGACGTCACCGAGCCCGTGCGCCTCCTCGGGGTCTCGTTCCACGCGCTGTCCGAGCACGCGCAGCTCATGCTCCCGCTCGACGGCGACGGGCCCGTGCCCGAGAGCCCTGCCGAGCTCCCCGACGCCGAGGAGGTGCCGGTACCCCCTCCCGGCCCCGTGCGGGCGACCGCGCGCGACGTCGCCCCGGGCCTGGACGTGCAGACCGAGGACGACGGTCGCGGGTGGGTCGTGCGCGTCGGGGACGACGGTCGGGTCGCCGTGCGGTTCGAGACCGCGCGGACCGGGCCGGGCTACCAGCGCTGGGTCGACCCGGACGCGGAAGGGCTGGTCCTCGTGCCGCCGCTCGGCCCGGACGGCGAGGCCGTGAGACCGCACGAGGCCGAGGACGGCTAGCTCGTTCCCCTCCGCGTCCGCGGACGCCGTGTCAGGCGAGCAGCCCGGAGCGGTGCAGCAGCTCGCCGACCTGGTTGTCGTCGATCTTCTTGCTCAGCAGCCTGCGCGCGATCGGGCCGCCGGGGAGCTTGATCTCCTCACCGTCGCGCAGCCGCGCGGTGGCGGCGAGCAGCGCCCGCACGTCGTACGTCGAGCCGAAGACCTCGGGCACGCCGCGCTCGATGTCGAGCAACGTGTAGACGGCCTCCATCGGGGTGCGCACGGAGTACTCGGTGGTGAAGATGCAGTCGCGGGTGGCCGACTCCGCGAACTGGCCGATGAAGGCGAAGTTGACCGACCCGGCCGGTACCACGTCGGGGCGGTCGCCGGCCTTGCGGGGCATGAAGAACGCGGTGACGTACGGCATCATCACCGGCACGGTCTTGGCGCCGGTGGCCGCGAGCTCGTCGATCTCGGAGACGGGGACGCCGAGGTGGTACAGCCACTCGCGGGCGATCTCCTCCCCGGTCGATTCCTGGATGGTCTTGCCGGTGTAGTCGCCGGGGACGTCGGAGAACAGCGCGTACACCCACACCACGCACTCGTCGGGCTTCTGCTGCTTGAAGTGCGGCTGGCGGTTCACGGTCCAGGACAGCAGCCACGAGGAGTCCTTCGCGGTGACGATGCCACCGGTGACGACCTTGCCGGAGAACGGGTCGCGCCGGGCGACCTTCTCGATGTAGGCGGGGATGCGGGGGTCGACGGTCGTGACGGTCGCGGACTCCCACTTGGTCTCCGGGACGTGCCCGCCGAACACGTCCGGGCGCCCGAACGACGGGTCCTTCGCGGCGATGCGGCGCCAGAGGTCCCAGGCCGGGGCGGGTCCCTCGTCCAGGCGTGCGGGCGTGTGCTGGTCGCCCTCGTCGGAGTTCTCGGTCAGCGACCCGATCGTCATGAAGAGCAGGTCGTCCTGCGTGAGGTCGATCCCGTCACCGGGCGCGCCGTCCGGGCCGGAGGCCCAGTGCAGCCGGGTCGCCTGCTTGCGACCCGTGGTCGGGTCGATGTCGAAGTCGACGTCGGTGACCTCGGTCGAGAAGTGGAAGGTGACCCCCTGGTCGAGCAGCCAGGTGTACAGCGGCAGCACGAGCGACTCGTACTGGTTGTACTTGGTGAACTTCAGCGCGGAGAAGTCGGGCAGCCCGCCGATGTGATGGATGAAGCGGTGCAGGTACAGCTTCATCTCGAGCGCGCTGTGCCACTCCTCGAAGGCGAACATCGTGCGCCAGTACAGCCAGAAGTTCGACGCGAGGAACTCCCGGCCGAACACCTCGTCGATCCGCCTGCCCTCCATCTCCTCGCGGGTGGCGAGGAAGACCTTGACGATCTCCTTCTGGGCCTTCTCCGAGAGCCCGAACGTGCCGTCGGTCCGGGCGTCCTGACCGCGGTCGACGGTCGCGCGCTGGAGCGAGTGGTTCGGGTCGTCCAGGTTGAGCCAGTAGAACTCGTCGAGGACGCTCGCCCCCTCGATCTCGAGGGAGGGGATCGACCGGAAGAGGTCCCACAAGGTCTCGAAGTGGTCCTCCATCTCCCGGCCGCCGCGGATCACGAAACCCTTCTTCGGCTCCTTGATGCCGTCCAGGGCGCCGCCGGGCAGCGCGAGCTCCTCCAGGACGGTGATCCTCTCACCGGGCATCTGGCCGTCGCGGACGAGGAACGCCGCCCCGGACAGCGACGCGAGGCCGGCCCCGACGAACCATGCCGACTTGTCGTCGACCCCCCGGGGCTTTCGCGGGCGGGCGAAGGCCTCGTAGTTGCCGCTGGTGTAGCGCATCATCTCTCCCTACTGCCGTGCCACGACGGCCCGGCGCTGGTGCTGCTCGGATGTGGTCTCGTGCGCGGTCGGACGTGCCTCAGGGTGTGACGGGCGCCTCCCAGGCCTCGACGGTCGCGAGGTACCCGCGGACCACCTGGGCGATCTGCGCCCGCAGCTCGGGCGTCGGGTCGGCCTCGGGGTGCAGGTCGTTGAAGGGCTGGACGAGGAGCAGGTTGAGGACGGCGAAGACGCTGCGGGCGGCACGCCGTGCTTCCCGGACCGTGGCCACGTCCGTGGTCGCCCGGCCGGGGTGCAGGAGCTCGGCGATCCTGGTCTCCAGCTCGGCGACGATCGCGAGCCCCTCGTCGCGGTACCGGACGCCGGCCGGGCCGAACAGCAGCTCTCTCTGGTAGTCCGCGGAGGCGCCCAGGCCGCGTGCCCAGGTGAGGACGGGCTCGACCAGGGCGCACACCGCCGCGGTGCGGTCGTCCTCGTCCGCCGCGGCACGGGTGCCCGCCTCGACGGCGGCGGCGAACCGCTCGTTGTAGACCATGAGGAACAGCTCGCCCTTGGTGGACGCGTACCGGAAGAGGGTGCCCGCCCCGACGTCCGCCCGTTCGGCGATCTGCTGGGTCGTGACCAGGTCGAAGCCGTGCTCGGTGAAGAGCGCCGTCGCGGCGGCGAAGATCCGGTCCCGCTTGTCCCGCTTGGCGCGCTCCCGTCGACCGGCCACCGGGGCGGTCCTCGTCGTGCTGCTCGTCATCGTGCCCACCCTCGCGTCTCGGACTGAACTCAAAATGGACTGTACTCCGTTTTGAGGCCGCGCCCGACCCGGCCGTGCGCAGGTCCGGGGGGACTCGGGCCGACGCCGTCCCCGGCGACGGCGTCGGGTGAGGTCGGGAGCCGTGGACGGCGTCGAGAGGGTCGCCTCCGATCGTCGAGATCGGGGTCGCGAGCGCGGGGCCGTGGCATGCGGCGGACCCGGACGGGGGCGGCGACGGCAGGCCGCGCGCAGCGCTCTCGCCCGCTTCTGAGGTCGACGGGACGGTCCGGGGCGACGAGGGTGCGAGGCTCCCGTGCCTCGGGGCCGTCGAGCGGGATCGGGACGTCCTGACGGGGCGGACGGCCACGGAACGGTGATCCCCGTGCGTCCCGCGCCGTCGTGCGGTCGCAGGTCAGGAGGGTGCCCCGGGTGGGATTCGAACCCACACTGGATCGGGTTTGAGCCGAACGCCTCTGCCGGTTGGGCTACCGGGGCTCGCGCGGCCCGGACCTCGCGGAGAAGGCGCGTCGCGCGTGCACCATCGAACCACAAGCGGGACCACGATCGAGAATCACACTCCTCCGAGGGCGAAACGCGCGGGCGGCACCCGGTGCGGCGCACTACGATGAACCCCGTGAGTGACCAGACAGCGCAGCCCGAGGACAAGCAGCCGCTCGACCTGCCCCCCATGATCGAGCCCGAGCCCGCCGCTACCCCCGCTCCGTCGGGCCGCCCTGCCCGACGCGCAGCGTCTCGACGACGTCGAGGCGGATCAGCGCCTCGTCCTCGGCGACGAC
>CAZFUQ010000071.1:0-15761 GCA_964521905.1 uncultured Cellulosimicrobium sp. | reverse complement strand
GGCGACGGCGTCATCGGGGTGCGCGGCTCGGCGGCGTGCAGCGGGTTGACCAGGACGAAGTCCGCCCCCGCCTCCCGTGCCGAGAGCCACGCGAGGTCGGCCAGGTCGGCCAGGTCTCCGACGCCCCAGGACGCGCGCGAGCGCACCGAGTAGAGCTGCGCCATGAAGCCCCACGCGCGCCGCTCGGCCACGGCCGGCGGCAGCTCGAGCCGCTGCGGCGTCACGACGAGCGTCGCGCGGGCCTGGGCGCCGCCGCCGGTGGCGTGCAGGTCGTGCCACCCGAGCGGCAGGTCCGCCGGTATCTCGAAGGTCGCGCGTCCCGTGCGGCGGCCGTCGACCGTGCGCGGCTCGACGAAGACGTCGAGCTGGTCCAGCTCGCGCCGCTCCCGGGGCGCGCGCGCGGCGTGGTGGCCCACGTGCCGCGGGCCGCCCGCCTCGAGCTCGACCCAGACCCGGAGCTCCGCCCCGTCGGCGACGTGCACCGGCACGGGCACGGCGTCGCCCTGCCGCACGACGACCGTCGGGGGGAGCATCTGGCGCCAGACGTCGTCACGCGAGTGCTCGAGGCTGACGGCGACCTTCTCCGGCGACGACGCGGGCACCCCCAGCGCCTCGAGCACGGCGACGAGCGTCGATGCCCGGACCTCGCGGCGCGTCCCGTCGAAGTCCCAGAAGTCGGACGCGACACCGTGGGCGTCGGCCAGCTGCACCAACGGCTCGGGCAGGTCCGTCTGCGGGGGTTCGCTCACGCCCTGCATCCTGCCAGAACGCAGGCCGGCGAGCAGCGCGTCGGCCCGGCGCGCCCACGGGGCTCCCGGGTGCCATGGGTACCCTGCGCTCATGGCCCGCCCCTTCCTCCTGCCCGTCGCGCTGCCCGCGGACCCGACCACCGACCCGACCACGGACCCGACGACCAGCCCGACCCCGGACCCGACCACCCCCCTGGAGCCCTTCGACCCCTCCAGCACGCAGTCCTGGCTCGACTGGTTCGTGGACCTGCCGCTGCGCGTCATCCTGATCGTCGGGATCGGATCGATCGTGCTCGTCCTCGTGCGGCGCGTCATCCGCAAGGTCACCGAGCACATCGCCGAGGGCACCCCGACCCTGCAGCGCAGGCGGCTCAAGGGGCTCGGGGAGACCGAGGTGGGCAACGTCCTGCTGCGCGCGAACCCGCTCGCGAGCGCGCGGCGTGCCCAGCGGGCCCGCACGGTCGGGTCGGTGCTGCGCTCGACGGCGAACATCGTCGTCGGCACGACGATCGTGCTCATGGTGCTGTCCGAGCTGGGTGTGAACATCGCGCCGTTCCTCGCGTCCGCCGGCATCGTGGGCGTCGCGCTCGGCTTCGGCGCCCAGAGCCTCGTCAAGGACTTCCTGTCCGGGACGTTCATGCTCCTCGAGGACCAGTACGGCGTGGGCGACACCGTCGACCTCGGCGAGGTGAGCGGCACGGTCGAGGAGGTCGCGCTGCGCGTGACCAAGGTCCGCGACGGCAACGGCACGCTCTGGTTCATCCGCAACGGCGAGATCCTGCGCACCGGCAACAAGACGCAGGAGTGGGGTCGTGCGGTGGTGGACGTGCGCGTCGCCTACTGGGCGGACGTCGACGCGGTCCGGGCGGCGCTGCTCGCGGCGGCGCAGGACGTCGGGCGCGACCCGGTGCTCGGCACGTACTTCCTCGAGCCGCCCGAGGTCACGGGCATCGAGGACATGACGGCGGAGGCGCTGCAGCTCAAGGTCCAGGTCAAGACGCAGGCGGCGATGCAGTGGGAGGTCGCGCGCGCGCTGCGAGCCCGCGTGCGCACGTCGCTGTCCGAGGCACGCGTCCCGCTCGCCGGCGCCCAGCAGGTGGTCGTCCTCGACCACTCGCCCGCGGAGCCGGAGGACGAGGGGGACGAACCGACGTCGGCCGAGGACCGGCGCGCCGCCGCAGCGGCCACCGCTCAGGACGAGAGGAGCACGGGCACGCCCGCCTGAGCCGTGGCTGCGGGGACGGTCAGCGCAGGCCGTCGAGCTCCGCGGCGAGGTTGTCGGCCTCCGGGCCGACGATGACCTGCACGACGCGGCCCGAGCGCACGACGCCGAACGCGCCGGTCGCCTTGAGGCGCGCCTCGTCGACGAGCTGGGGGTCGGTCACCTCGACGCGCAGGCGCGTGATGCAGGGCTCGAGGTCGACGACGTTGCCCTGCCCCCCGAGGGCTTCGAGGATCTGCTGGGCCTTCTGGTCCGAGGGGGTGCTCATCGAAAGTGTCTCCTGAGGCGAGTCGCGGGGAGGGATCCGCGCGGTGGATCCGGGGTGTCGGGGTGCCAGGCACCTGCACACAGCCTAGTCTCCTGACACGGTTGTCACCGGATCGACCCGGCACCGCAACGGCTTCGCAACATGCCTGTGCAGGTGGTGGGGCGTCGAGCGGCGACCGGAAGACGTGCGCGCCGGCACGGGCACCGGGCCGCACGCACGAGACGGACAGGAGCGGGGTCGTGACGGGCGAAACCCAGGACGAGACGCAGCAGGTCATCACCGGCATCGGCGTGTGCCCCGGGACGGTGGTCGGCCCGGTGGTGCTCATGCCGGCGCCGATCGGGGAGCCCGCACCGGGCCTGCGCATGGCGCCGCGCGCGGACCACGAGGCCCAGGCCCGCCGCGTGGACGAGGCGGCCGCACGGGTCGCCGCCGACCTGCAGCGGGCGGCGGACGCCGCGCAGGGCGAGACGCGCGACGTCCTGGAGGCGACGGCGGCCATGGCCGCCGACCCGACGCTCGCCGCCGACGCCCGGCGCCGCGTCCTCGAGGAGCACCTGGTGCCCGAGCGCGCGGTGTGGGAGGCCGCCGAGGAGGTCGTGCGCCAGTTCACCGAGCTCGGCGGGTACTTCGCCGAGCGGGCCCACGACGTCGCCGACGTGCGGGACCGCCTCGTCGCGGCCCTCACCGACCGCCCCGCGCCCGGCGTCCCCGAGCACGCCGAGCCGTTCGTCCTGGTCGCCCCCGACCTCGCGCCGTCGGCGACCGCGGCGCTCGACCCCGCGCGCGTGCTCGCGATCGTCACCGACGGTGCGGGGCCGACGTCGCACACGGCGATCGTCGCGAACGCCATGGGCATCCCCGCGGTCGTGGCCGCGACAGGGGCGAGCGCGGCGCTCGCCGCCGAGGACGTCGTCCTCGTCGACGGCGCGGCGGGGACCGTCGTCGTGCACCCGAGCGCGGAGCAGGTCGCCGCGGCCCGCGCCCGAGCGCAGCAGGTGCGCACGTTCGACGGCACGGGCCGCACCCGGGACGGGCACCGCGTCCAGCTCCTGGCGAACATCGGCGACCCCTCCGGCGCGGCGCCCGCCGCCGCCACCGGCGCCGAGGGCGTGGGGCTCTTCCGGTCGGAGTTCTGCTTCCTCGACCGCGAGCAGCCACCGACCGTCGAGGAGCAGGTCACCGCCTACCGCACGGTCTTCCACGAGTTCGCCGGCCGCAAGGTCGTCATCCGCACGCTCGACTCCGGCGCGGACAAGCCGTTGCACTTCCTCACCGTCGACGACGAGGAGAACCCGGCCCTCGGCGTCCGCGGCCTGCGCACCGCCGCCCGCTGGCCCGAGCTCCTCGAGCAGCAGCTCGACGCGATCGCGCAGGCGACCGCCGCGGAGGAGGCCGAGGTCTGGGTCATGGCGCCCATGGTGTCGACCGTCGGCGAGACCGAGTGGTTCGTGGAGCGCTGCCGGGCGCACGGCCTCGACGTGGCGGGCGTCATGGTCGAGGTGCCGAGCGCGGCGCTGCTCGCCGGTCCGATCCTCGCGCGCGCCGCGTTCGCCTCGATCGGCACGAACGACCTCACGCAGTACACGATGGCCGCCGACCGCCTCCTGGGCTCGCTCGCCGAGCTGAGCGACCCGTGGCAGCCCGCGGTGCTCCGGCTCGTCGAGGCGACGTGCGCGGGCGGCGCCCAGCAGGGCCGGCCCGTCGGCGTGTGCGGCGAGGCGGCGTCCCAGCCCGTGCTCGCCGTCGTGCTCGTCGGGCTCGGGGTGTCGTCGCTGTCCATGACGGCGCGCGCCATCCCCGACGTCGCCGCGCTCCTGCGGGAGGTCGACCTCGACGAGTGCCGCCGCCTCGCCCGGCACGCGGTGGAGGCCGAGAGCGCGGCCGAGGCGCGCGCCGTCGTGCGCGAGAACCTCCCCGTGCTCGCCGACCTCGGCCTGTGACGTGCGTCGCGCGGGACCGGCCCCGCGGGCGGCGGGCCCGGTCCCGGCGCGCCGCGGTGCGATGATGGGCCGGTGACGACCGAGCCCAGCCCCCGCACGACGCTGCCCGTCGCCGGCATGTCGAACGGCACGTCGACCGGCACGTCGACCGGCACCGCGAGCGACGCGGCGCCGGTCCGCCCGAGCCGGACGTTCTACGACGAGGTCGGCGGCCACGAGACGTTCGTCCGCCTCGTCGACGCCTTCTACGAGGGCGTCGCGGACGACCCGGTGCTCAGGCCCATGTATCCCGAGGAGGACCTCGGCCCCGCGCGGCGGCGCCTCACCGCGTTCCTCGAGCAGTACTGGGGCGGCCCGACGACGTACAGCGAGCAGCGCGGGCACCCGCGCCTGCGCATGCGGCACGCACCCTTCAAGGTCAACCCGGACGCGCGCGACCGCTGGCTCGCGCACATGCGCACCGCCGTCGACTCCCTCGGCCTCGCCCCGATCCAGGAGGCGACGCTGTGGGACTATCTGGAGCGCGCGGCGCACTCCCTCCTCAACACCTTCGAGGACTGACTCCCCCGCGCACGTCGCACGAGCCAAGGAGCACTACCCCGTGACCCCCGAGCACCCCTCCCCCGGCCCGACGTCGGACGCCGCCCCCCGCGAGCAGGTCCCCAACCCGCTGAGCCACCTCCTCGAGGTGCTGCGGCTCGAGCAGGTCGACGACGGCGACGGGTCCGCGGCCGACCCCGAGCACTTCCGGGGCGTGAGCGTGCACCAGCCGACGGGGCGCGTCTACGGGGGCCAGGTGCTCGCGCAGGCCGTGCTCGCGGCGGGCCGCACCGTCGAGGGGTCGCGGCTGCCGCACTCGCTGCACGGGTACTTCCTGCGGCCGGGCGGGCTCGACGTGCCCATCGACTTCGCCGTCGAGCGCCTGCGCGACGGCCGCTCGTTCAGCGCGCGGCGCACGCACGCCATCCAGCACGGCAAGCCGATCCTGTCGATGATCTCCTCGTTCCAGGAGCAGCAGGGCGGCATCGAGCACTCGTCGCCCATGCCCGACGCCCCGCCGCCCGAGGACGTGCCCTCCGCGCTCGACGTGCTCGGCGGCATCGACCACCCGATCGCGCGGTTCTGGTCGCACCACTCGGCGTTCGAGCTGCGGCACGTCGGCGGCTCCCTGTACCTCGGCCCCGACCACGACCCGAAGGACCACCAGATGGTCTGGATGCGGGCGCGCGGCACCGTCGGCGACGACCAGCTCCTGCACCGGGCGCTCATGGCCTACGCGTGCGACCAGGTCATGCTCGAGCCGATCCTGCGCCAGTCGGGCACGAGCTGGACCACCCCGGACGTCTCGATCGCGAGCCTCGACCACGCGATGTGGTGGCACCGCGACGTGCGCGTCGACGACTGGCTGCTCTACGTGCAGTCGGCGTCGAGCGCGCAGGGCGGGCGCGGCCTGGGCGCGGCCCGGGTGTTCGCCCAGGACGGGACGCTCGTCGCGTCCATCGCGCAGGAGGGCATGGTCCGCCTCCCGGCGCTGTGAGCGCCGGGAGGCGGACCGCCCGTCGGCGCGGGGTCAGCCGCACCCGACCGCGGGGTCCGACGGCGCTGCCCCGGTCCCGACGAACCCGAACGTCGTGCGGGCGCCGGCCGCGAGCGTGCCGTTCCAGCCGACGTCGGTGGCGGTCAGCACGCCGCCGGTCACGCTCGTCGCCGCGTTCCAGGCCTGGGAGAGACCGCCCGGCGCGAGGTCGAGCGTGACCGTCCACCCGTCGACGCCGGCCGGCCCGGCCGTGACCGTGACCTCGCCCTGGTAGCCACCGCCCCAGGTCCCGACCGTCGCGTACGTCGCGGTGCACGCGCCGGTCACCGGACCGCCGTCGTCCTCCTCGGTCGTGGCCTCGACCGCGAGCGAGACCGGCGAGACGTTCCCCGCCAGGTCGCGCGCGCGCACGGAGTAGCGGTAGGCGGTCTCCGGCTCCAGCCCGGTGTCGGTGTACGACGTGCCGCTCGCGGACCCGACCTTCTCCCCGTCCCGCAGGACGTCGTACGCGACCACGCGCACGTCGTCGGTCGACGCCGTCCAGGACAGCGACACCGTCGAGGGCGTCGTCCCCGTCACCGCGAGGCCCGTCGGCGTCGTGGGCGGCTGCGTGTCCTCGACCGGCGCGCCGTCGCCGAACAGTCGGTCGTAGTCCGCGAGCGCCGTCGCGACGGCCGTCTGGGCCCAGAACCGGTGGTAGGTGAACTCCGGCGCGGGGCCGCCGTCGAGGTGCGCCTGGACCTTCGCCCAGTCCGGGTCGTCGAGGTAGAACGACCGGATGTCGAGGAAGGAGATCCCGGGCTCGACGACGTCGCCGTTCGGCATGGTCCCGGACCACCCCGCCGGGACGTAGGTGCCGTCGCCCGTGGCGGACGTCAGGACGTCGTCGAACCGTGCGTAGTCGCCGCGCGTCTCGGTCGTCGCGACGCCGAGCGGGTCGCTGTTCTGCTCCCAGATCGCGTCGAGCAGGTCGCGCGCCGTCTCCTGGGCGACCGTGTCGCCGGAGCCCGCGGCGTAGTACATGAGCGTGCGCGCGAGCGCGCCCGCGACGCCGACGTCCTGGCCGTAGCTGCGCACGCTCACGGACAGGCCGGAGTTGTCGCCCGGGTTCGCGGGGTCCCACGTGTCGGGCTCGCCGGTCCACCCGAGCTCGGACGGGATCTGCCACGAGTCGTCGGTCACGGTGATGTTCTCCACGACCCACGGGACCCACCGGTCGAGGATCGCCTCGGCGCGCTCGTCGCCGGTCTCGTGGAAGAGCTGCGCGATGCGCTCCATGCCCCAGCCCTGCATGCCCATCCACTGGTTCGACGGCGGGTCGTGGTAGACCGGCGCCTCCGTGTAGGCCATGCCGTAGAACGTGGGCGTCCCCGCGGGCCGGGCGGCGTACGCGCCGCCCCACGAGTTCGTGCCGCCTCCCGCGATGCCGCCCTCGGGCGCCTGGAGCCACTGGAAGAGCTCGACCTGCCGGTCGAGGCTCGTGCTCCAGTCCGCCACCGCGGTGGGCGACGCCGGCTCGAGCGCCGGGTCGTTCGCGAGCGCCCACGCCGCCATGGGGTTCTGGTACCCGAAGTGCGCGTGGCTCGAGCCGATGCGCCACGCCCAGGGTCCCGTGGTGTCGAGCGCGCCGCCCCACGCGTAGTACCAGGACAGCAGGTAGTGCGCGCTGTCCTTGCCCGTGCCCGCCGGGCAGGTCGGCGAGGCGCAGCCCGGGGTCTTGAAGTACTTGTCGAACAGCGCGTACCGCAGGTAGTCGCCCATCTTCGACGCCTTGCCGACCGTCTCGGCCACGGCCTCGGGCTGGCCCTGCTCGGTCGCGAACTTGTTCGCCCAGTAGGCCGCCTCGACGGCGCGCGCGTCGGCGTCGGGGGCGTTGGTGTACTTCCACTGCCTCGCGTACGACGCGTCACCGGTGAACAGGTCGAGGTAGCCGTTCTCGCCCCCGTAGGTGAAGTCGTCGATCGAGGGCTGCGGGATCGTCTCCCACACCGACTCCTGCGGTCCGCGCTGGAACGTGTTGATGTACGACGTCCCCTCGTGGTCGGGGCCCTGGAGCGTCGAGTGCCCGGGCGCGGCGCCGAACCCGTAGACGTTGTCGACGTCCGCGAGCCAGTGCATGCCGTAGATCTCCGAGGTCCCGTAGGTCTGCCGCAGCTCCGCGCCGATCGGGTCCCTGCCGACCGGGACCCCGCCGGAGAGCCGGGACGGGTACGCGCTCGGCAGGTCGTGCTCGGCGGCGTACGTCGCCGGGCTGCCCGGGTCGTACGCGCCGTTCGTCGGCTGGTTCTCGGTGGTGGGGATCATGTAGGCCTCGAGCGTGTCCCACGCGTGGTTGAACGGCTCCCAGTCCCCGGTGACCTGGCCGTAGGACGTCTCGAGCCACAGCCAGAACGAGTACGCCTCGGACGTGGTCTCGTGGCCGTGGTCCGGTGCCTCGACGAGGAGCGTCTCGACCGCGTGGTACGGGATGCCCTGCGGCGAGAAGTAGCCGTTCGCCGGGTCGTGGACCTTGTCGTAGAGCTCGAGGAACCGCTGCGTGTACTCGCCGTCCACGAGCGCGACGGCGGTCGTCGCGGCGGGAGCCGCGAGTGCGGCGGGCGCGGGGCCGGCGCTCGCGGGGCCGGCGCTCGCGGGCTCGACGGCGACGAGCGCGCCCAGCGCGGTCACGGCGGTGGTCGTCAGCGCGGTGACCGCGGCCGCGGCGGTACGGGCGCGCCGGGCCGTGCGGGTCGTCGCTGTCGTGCCGGTGCCGGTCGTGCCGGTCGTGCCGTTCGATGGCGGCGCCGGGCGCCGGGTCGGTCGTGGCATGGTGGTCCCCTTCGTCGTCGGGCTCGTCGTCGAGCCCCCGGCGCGACGCGTACGGGCCCGCCGAGGGTCGGCGGACCCCGCCGCGGCGGGTCGCTCGACTCTCGCCGCCGGTCCCGGGGCTCACCACGCCCGAAACGTTTCGGGGGCGGTGGCCCGCACCCCCGCCGCGTCCCGCCCGTACGCCCGACGCCGGGAGAGGGAGACCCCCGCCCGGCGCAGCACCTCGAGCGCGTCCGGCACCCCGGCGACGTCCCCGACGTGCTCCACGACGGCCGCCGGCCCGCACGCCCGCGCGGCGGCGACGGCGACACGCCGCGCGTCGTCGTCGGACGCGCCGTCGAGGAGCACGACGAGGTCGCGCGGCGCGAGCACGCACGTCGAGCCGGCCGGCCCCACGGCCTCTCCCAGCCGGTGGAGGGTGGGGACGGTCGGGGTCGTCGCGAGGCCCACGGCCAGCACGTGCGCCGCGTACCCGGGCACGCGGCCGCTGCGCTCGATCGCCTGCTCGACGCGGTCGACGAACAGCTCGCGGTGCAGCACGCCCGAGTCCGGGTCCACGAGCGCGCGCCCGCGCAGCTCGCTGCGGTACCGCTCGACGTCGGACAGGACCGCGAGGGCGCCGACCATGCGCGCGGGCCGGCCGCCGGCGTCGTGCACGGTCACGGCGCGGCACCGCACCCGCACGTGCTCGCCGTCGGCGCAGCGCAGCCGGTGCTCGACGTCGAGGGGTTCCTTGGCACCCGTGAGCTGCGCCGCGACGGCGGCGTGCACCGCCTGCAGGTCGTCGGGGTGGACCCGGCCGAGCCACTCCTCCGGGTCGTCGCGCAGGTCCTGCACGTCGCAGCCCACGATCTGCGCCCACGCCGGCGAGTACCGCACGGTGCCCGCCTCGACGTCCCAGTCCCACGTGCCGTCGTGCGAGGCGATCGAGACGAGCGCGGCGCGCTCGGCCCCCGCCTCGACCTCGAGGTCGAGCTCGCGCACCCGGTCGGCCGCGTCCGCGAGCGCGCGGCCCTGCTCCTGGAGGGAGTCGACCAGGGCCTCGCGGTCGAGCGCGACCGCGAGCATGGCCGCCCAGTGGTTGTAGCGCTCGCGCGTGCTCGTGGCGCGCGTGTCCACGACGCCGCCCACGACGAGGAAGCCCCAGTCCGACCGTCCGAACGCCACCGGGGCGACGACCGTCAGGGACCGCGGGTCGGTCAGCTCGCGCGGCGGGAACTGCGCCGTCGCGAGCTCGGTGCCCACGAGCCGTTCCACGCCCGGCCCCCCGCCCCGCGCCCCGACGACCCGCAGGACGGGGTGCCCGGAGCCTTCCGCGTCGTCCTTCCACAGGGCGAGCGCCGCCGTGCCGCCCAGGCCGCGCGGGAGCCAGTCCAGCCGGCGCAGACCCTCGCCGTCGCCGCGCAGGAGGCCGAGGTCCACCTCGTACAGGTCCACGAGGTCCTGCTCGAGACGACCCGTGCGGGCGATCGCGCCGTGCGCGCACCCACGGGCGATCGCGACGACGACCTCGGCCGCGGTCGCGCGCACGGCGTCGGCGCGGGCGACCGCGGACAGGGGCGGACGGTCCCGGTGCGCGCTGCGCGCCAGGACGGTCCGGCCGAGCTGGGAGGCTCGCGCGCCCGCGCGGCGGCGACGCACGTCGCGCACCAGTCGTGCGACCTCGTCGTCGAGCGCGGGAACGAGCTGCTCGAGCGCCTCCTGCGAGGGACGCAGTGCGGCGGTGCGGTCGGCGAACGAGCGCAGCGCCTCGCCGGGCGGGACGGCGCCGGTCTCCGCCGCGCCGCGCAGCATGTGGCGCAGCGCGAGGAGCCACGTGTCCAGGGGCGCTGCGCGGCGCACCCCGTGCGGTGCACGACGGCGGACGGCACCCGGGCGGTCGGCGCGCGCGTCCACCGGGTCCCCGGCCCGCCCGGCGGCCCACGGGAAGACGACCCGTGCGACGGCGTCGAGCGTCCGGTCCTCGGCGCGCGCCGCGGCGGGTGTCGCGTCGCGGCCCGCGCCGTCGCGGACGGCGAGGGCGGGCCGGCCCGGGGCCCCGCCGATGAGCTCACCCTGCGTCCCCTCGACGCACCCGCACGACTCGCGCCGGATGAGCGCCGCGCGCCCGAGCCGGTGCTCGCGGGGGACGTCCTCGCCGCGGGCCAGCGCCACGAGGAGCTCGGCCACGCGCTCGCCCACCTGGTCGTGCAGCGGGTCGACCGTGGACAGTCGGGGGCGCGACCGCGCGCCGGAGTCGGCGTGGTCGAAGCCCACGACCGCCTGCTCCGTGGGCAGCGCGAGCCCGGCGGCCTGGAGCCCGCGCATGAAGCCGATCGCGTTGCGGTCCGTGGCGGCGAGCGTCGCGGTCGTCGGCAGGCCGCGGGCCGCGACGCGACGCGCGACCGCCTCGGCGCTCGCCTCCTGGTTGTCCCGCGTGCGGTACGCCCACGTCGGGGCGTAGGGCAGGTCGTGCGCGGCGAGCGCCGTACGGTAGGCGTCGAAGCGCTCGAGGGTGTCGCGCTGCTCGGTGTTGCCGACGAAGCCGATGCGCCGGTGCCCGTGCTCCACGAGGTGGTCGACGGCGGCCCGGACCCCGCCCGCGTTGTCCGGTGCCACCGCCGGGGCGCGCAGCCCGTCCGCGCGCACGCCCAGGAGCACCAGCGGCGTGCCGGACGCGTCGAGCTCGCGCAGCTCGGCGTCGGCGAGCGCCGTCGTCATGACGACGAACCCGTCGAACGTCGACCTCCCGAGCAGGGGGCGCCGGCCCGGCGGGCCGGGGAACTCGTCCCGGTCGAGGTCGGCCGGGTAGGTCTGCAGCGCGACCACCCGGTGCCCGTGGGCACGCAGCACCCGGGCGATCCCCGCCAGGGACCGCCCGAAGTAGAACCCTCCGACCACGGGGCACAGCACCCCGAACGTCAGGTGCTCCCCCGCCTGCCTCGGCCGCCTCGTCGCGTCCGTCGACATCCTCGTCACCGTCCCCGTCACGTCATCGTCACCGAGTCCTGACATGCATCATGCACCCGAAACGGGCACAGTGTGGGAGCGTGACCACCAACTCCTCGGCCGGAGCACCGTCGCCCCGGGCCGCGACGCCCGGCGGACGCCGCATCACGATCACCGACGTCGCCCGCGCGGCCGGCGTGTCGATCGCCGTCGTCTCCTACGCGCTCAACGACCGGCCCGGGGTGTCGGAGCGCACGCGCCGCCACGTGCTGCGCACGGCCGCGGACCTCGGGTGGCGGCCCAGCGCCGCCGCCCGCTCGCTGCGCACCCGGGCGCGCAGCGTGGGACTGCAGGTCGTGCACGGCGCGCAGGGTTCTCCCGGACCGGCGCGCGCCCCCGCGCTCGCCGCCGGGATGCGCCCTGTCCTCGCCGAGTACGACGTCGCGCTCGGCCTCGAGGTGGTCGCCGACCGCGACGAGGGCGCCCGGGACCTCGAGGCCGGGTGGTCGGGCCGGCGGCACGCGGCGTACGTCGTCGCGGACGCCCACGAGCGCGACCCCCGCCAGCGCGTGGCCGCCGAGGCGGGGATCCCGCTGCTCGGGGTGTCGCCCGCGCCGGCCCCGGACACCGGCGCCCGGGCCTGGTTCGCCGGCGACGCCGAGGCGCGCGCCGCCCGCTACCTCGTCGAGCTCGGGCACCGGTGGGTCGCCGTCATGGTGTCCGACCCGCACGACGACGTCGCCCGCGCCCTGCACCTCGCGATGCGGGACGCCGGCGGACCCGAGACGCGCGTCGAGCTCGTCGGGTGCCGCACGTGGGAGGAGACCCGGTCGCACGCCGCGCGCCTCGTCTCGCGCCCGTCGCGCCCGACCGCCGTGCTCACCGACGGGGACCTCACGGCGCTCGCCGTGCTCGAGGCGGCCCGGCGCCACGGGATCGAGGTGCCGTGGGACCTCTCGGTCCTCTCGGGCGAGGACTCGGCGACGTGCCGGGTCGTCGACCCGGCGCTCACGGCCGTGCACCGCCCGTACGAACGGCTCGGTGCCCACGTGGCGCACGACGTCGTCGCGCACCTCGGCCTCGGACGGCCCGCCGCACCCGTGGAGGAGCACGAGCCCCCGGGAGCGCGCCTCCTCCTGCGCGGGACCACCGCGCCACCGCGGCGGGCCTAAACGTTTCGCACGATGTGCCCGGGGCGACGAGTCGGCAGGTTGTGCTCAGCCGGGCGGCCCGCCCGGCGCGCGGCACCGTCCGCGCCCCCGAGAACCTGGAGGACCCCCGTGCCATCCCGATCGAGCCGACTGCGCAAGGGCGCGACGGTCGTCGCCTCGCTCGCGCTGCTCGCCGCCCCGCTGGTCGCCGCCACGGCACCCGCGAGCGCCGCCGAGCCGCGGGTGAGCAACCCGTTCGACGGCGCCACCCAGTACGTCAACCCCTTCTGGTCCGCGAACGTCGAGGCCGCGGCCGCACGTGCGGGCGGCGACCTCGGGTCGCGGATGCTGGCCATCGCCGACGAGCCCACCGCGGTCTGGATGGACCGGATCAGCGCGATCGAGGGCAACGCCGACGGCCCCGGCCTGCGCGCGCAGCTCGACGCGGCGCTCGAGCAGAAGCAGCCGGGCGTCCCGCTCGTGTTCAACCTCGTGATCTACGACCTCCCGGGCCGCGACTGCTACGCACTCGCGTCCAACGGCGAGCTGCCGGCCACCCCCGAGGGCCTCGAGCGCTACAAGACCGAGTACGTCGACGTGATCGCCGACGTCCTCGACGAGCCCGCGTACGAGGACCTGCGCGTCGTCGCGACGATCGAGCCCGACTCGCTGCCGAACCTCGTGACGAACATCAGCGAGCCGCTGTGCCAGCAGGCCGCGCCGTACTACCGCGAGGGCGTGGCGTACGCGCTCGACGCGCTGCACGACGTCGGGAACGTGTACTCCTACATCGACGCGGCGCACGCCGGCTGGCTCGGCTGGCCGAGCAACTCGGGGCCGGCCGCCGCGCTGTTCAAGGAGGTCGTGCTCTCGACCGACGCGGGGTACGCCGGCGTGGCAGGGTTCGTCACGAACACCGCGAACTCGACGCCGCTCGCCGAGCCGTTCCTCGAGGACGTCCAGCTCGGCAGCACGCCGGTGCGCTCGGCGAGCTTCTACGAGTGGAACGCCGACTTCGACGAGGCCGACTGGACGGCGCACCTGTACGACCTCCTCGTCGCCGAGGGCTTCCCGTCGTCGATCGGGATGCTCATCGACACCTCGCGCAACGGCTGGGGCGGCCCGGACCGCCCGACGGCCGTGAGCACGTCCACGAACCTCGACACGTACGTGGACGAGTCGCGCGTCGACCAGCGCATCCACCGCGGCGCGTGGTGCAACCCGGCCGGGGCGGGCATCGGCGAGCGGCCGCAGGCCTCTCCCGCGGGCTACCCGGAGTCGCACCTGCACGCCTACGTGTGGGTCAAGCCCCCGGGCGAGTCGGACGGCGCGTCGGAGGAGATCGAGAACGACCAGGGCAAGCACTTCGACCGCATGTGCGACCCGACGTTCGTCTCGCCCAAGCTCGCGAACCAGCTCACGGGCGCGCTGCCGGACGCCCCGCTCGCGGGCCAGTGGTTCGAGTCGCAGTTCCAGATGCTCGTCGAGAACGCCTACCCGGTGATCGAGCCCGACGGCAGCGGCGGCCCCGCGGACACGACCCCGCCGTCGGTCCCGACGGGGCTCACGGCCGGGGCGACCACGACGTCGTCGGCGAGCGTGAGCTGGACCGCGTCGACCGACGACCGCGGCGTCACGGGCTACACCGTGCTCGTCGACGGCACGGCCGTGGGCACGACGGCCGCGACCTCGTTCACGGTCACGGGCCTGGACGCGGGCACGTCCTACGCCGTGACCGTCCGCGCGCGCGACGCCGCGGGCAACGTCTCCGCCGCGTCCGCGCCGCTCACCGTGACCACGGACGAGGACGGCGGCCCCGGCGGCGACGACCAGGCGCCGTCCGCCCCGACCGGGCTGCGGGTCTCCGGCGTGACGGCCTCCACGGTCACCCTCGCGTGGAACGCGTCCACCGACGACACCGGCGTGACGGGCTACCGCGTGTTCCGCGACGGGACGCAGGTCGCCCAGGTGACCACGACGTCGTTCACCGACACGGGCCTCGCGGCCGGCACGGCGCACGTCTACGCGGTGCGCGCGGTCGACGCGGCGGGCAACGTGTCCGCGACGTCCGGCACGGTGACCGGGACGACGGCACAGGGGGGCGGCACGCCCGGCGCCTGCACGGTCGCGTACACCGCGAGCTCGTGGAGCACGGGGTTCACGGGGTCGCTGCGGATCACCAACGACTCCGCCGCCGCCCTGCAGAGCTGGACCCTGACGTTCGCCTTCGCGAACGGCCAGACCATCACCCAGGGCTGGTCCGCGCAGTACGCGCAGTCCGGCTCGACCGTCACCGTGACCCCCGCCGCGTGGAACACCACGCTCGGTGCGGGTGCGAGCGTCGAGGTCGGCTTCAACGGCTCCCACACCGGGACCAACACCGAGCCGACGTCGTTCACCCTCAACGGCGCGACCTGCACGGTCGCCTGACCCGACGCCGCCGGCCGGGGCACGTGCGCCCCGGCCGCCGGCGTGTCGAGGGGCGTCGCGCCGCGTCGTCCCTGCCGCGCGAGCGGGCGACACGTCCCGCACCATGACCGGGTGCGACTGCGTCGGGTGTCCGTGATCTCTCCCGGGTACTCGCGGCGCCCGAAGGGCGAGTCCTGGGTGTTCCTCGACGTCGAGGGGCTCCCGCTCGTCGACGAGGACGCGGTCGCGCGGTGCACGCGCCTCGCGGTCCCGCCCGCCTGGTCCGACGTCTGGATCTGCCGGTACCCGAACGGGCACGTCCAGGCGTTCGGGCGCGACGTCGCCGGTCGCGGCCAGTACCTGTACCACGAGCAGTGGCAGGCGCGCCGCGCGCGGCGCAAGCACGACCACGTGCTCGACGTCGGCCGGCGCCTGCCCGCGGCCCGGCGCCGGGTCGCGCGCGACCTCGCCCAGCCGGGGATAGGCCGCGACAAGGTGCTCGCCCTCGCGTTCCGGCTGCTCGACCTCGCGTACTTCCGCGCGGGCGGGGAGATCTACGCCCAGCAGAACAAGAGCTACGGGCTGGCGACGATCCGCAAGGAGCACGCGCGGGTCCGCCGCGACGGGAGCGTGCACTTCCGCTACCCCGCGAAGTCGGGCCAGGTGCGCGACGTCGTCGTGGACGACCCGGTGGTCGCCGAGCTCGTCACCACGCTCGAGCGCCGCCGCGGCGGCGTCGAGCTGCT
>CAZFUQ010000070.1:14515-15972 GCA_964521905.1 uncultured Cellulosimicrobium sp. | reverse complement strand
ATCGAGCGCGTGCGGCGCGCGGCGTCGACGTCGATGGCGGCGAGGTCGAGCTGGTCCGGGACGACGATCTCGAGGTCCCGGCCGCCGGTGGCCCACGTCGCGCGGACGCCGATCGAGCGCAGGACGTCGACGATGCGGTCGACCTCGACGATGCGCGCGACGCCGCGCAGCGTCGTGCGGCCACGGTTGAGCAGCGACGCGCACAGGAGCGCGACCGCGCCGTTCTTCGAGGAGTTGACCTCGATGCGCCCGGAGAGCGTCTGGCCGCCCTGGACGCGCAGGTGGGAGTGCTTGGGGCCCCCGAGGCTGATGATCTCGGAGTCGAGGGCGAGACTGATGCGGTTGAGCATCTCGAGGCTGAGGTTCTGCGCACCCTGCTCGATGCGGTGCACGGCGCTCTGGCTCGTGCCGAGCCGCTCCGCGAGCTGGGTCTGCGTGAGCCCGCGGTTCTGCCGGGCTCCTCGGATGAGCGCGCCGACCTGGGTGAGAGGGGCATCGTCGATCACTGTCATGCCGCGACGATAACTCATGGATGAGATATCTGCTGCGCTGCCCGCGCGCGCCGCGCAGGGATCACGCCATCTTCACGACTCCGGCATCCGCCGTGTGAGATATGCAGGGTGTCTAGGAGGGCCAGCGTCCGTCCGCCCCGGCGCCGACGTAGGGCTGCTCCCGGCGCGCGGGGTCCAGGGCGTCCACCCACCGGCGGTGCGCGGTGACCTGGAGGTCGTGGAGGGCCTCGGGCCCGGCGGACGCCGGCTCCGGGAAGACGCGCGCGAGCGTGGCCAGCAGGTCGAGCGTGGCGAGCACGTCGGCGTCCGCGGTGTGCAGCGGGCCGACGGCGAGCACCTCGTAGCGCTCGCAGAGGTCGACGAGGCGGCGCTTGCCCTCGCGCCCCGGGTCCCACGCGCGGTCGAGCACGAGCGGGTCGAGCACGGGGCGCACGGGGCGGCCGAGACGCTCGGCGAGCGTCGGCAGGCCGTGCCGGGTGAGCTCGGCGTCCAGGAGGGAGAGGTCGAACGCCGCGTTGTAGGCGACGATCGGGACGCCGTCGCGCTGGCCGTCGGCGACGAGCGTCGCGATCTCGTCCAGCGCCTCGCGGGCCGGCGACCCGTGGGCGGCGGCGTGCGCCGTCGTGATGCCGTGGATCGCCGTGGCCTCCGCGGGGATCTCGACGCCCGGGTCGATCAGCCAGGTGCGCACGTGGGTGCCGCCGGGCTCGCGCAGGACGAGGGCGGCGGTGACGATCCGGTCGACGTCGACGTCGACGCCCGTGGTCTCGGTGTCGAGACCGAGCAGCGGTCCCGCCGTCCAGGGCGTCGTCGTCATGGTCCACTCCGTGCTGTCCGTCGTCGGCGGCCCGCGCCGCCGCCGCCGGTCGTCCCGGCGACGAGCGTCACCCTGCCAGCGACCACCCACACGGCGATGCCACGGCCCCACCGGGCCGCCGGTAGGCT
>CAZFUQ010000070.1:13899-14505 GCA_964521905.1 uncultured Cellulosimicrobium sp. | reverse complement strand
ATCGAGATCGGACGTGGCAAGCGCGGGCGGCGCGCGTTCTCCTTCGACGACGTCGCGGTCGTGCCGTCGCGGCGCACGCGCGACCCGGAGGAGGTCTCGGTCGGCTGGCAGATCGACGCCTACCACTTCGACCTGCCGATCCTCGCCGCACCGATGGACTCCGTCATGAGCCCCGCCACGGCCGTCGCGCTCGGCAACCACGGGGGTCTGGGCGTGCTCGACCTCGAGGGCCTGTGGACGCGCTACGACGACCCGACGGCGCTCCTGGAGGAGATCGCGACGCTCGAGCCGCTGGCGGCCACGCGGCGCATGCAGGAGATCTACTCCGAGCCGATCAAGGCCGACCTCATCACGCAGCGCCTCAAGGAGATCCGCGCCGCCGGGGTCACCGTCGCGGGCGCGCTGTCGCCCCAGCGCACGCAGGAGCACTACCGGACGGTCGTCGACGCGGGCGTCGACCTGTTCGTCATCCGCGGCACGACGGTGTCCGCCGAGCACGTCTCCGGCGTCGCCGAGCCGTTGAACCTCAAGCGGTTCATCTACGAGCTCGACGTCCCCGTCGTCGTCGGCGGTGCCTCGACCTACACCGCGGCGCTGCACCTCATG
>CAZFUQ010000070.1:0-13889 GCA_964521905.1 uncultured Cellulosimicrobium sp. | reverse complement strand
CGCCGCGCACACGACGCGGGTGTCGCTCGGCATCCACTCGCCCATGGCCACCGCCGTGGCCGACGTCGCGGCGGCACGTCGGGACTACCTCGACGAGTCGGGCGGTCGTTACGTCCACGTCATCGCGGACGGCGGCGTCGGGCGCTCGGGCGACCTCGTCAAGGCGGTCGCGTGCGGGGCGGACGCCGTGATGATCGGTGCCGCGCTCGCGCGCGCCGAGGAGGCCCCGGGCCAGGGCTGGCACTGGGGCTCGGAGGCGCACCACGCGCAGCTCCCGCGCGGCGAGCGCGTGCGCGTCGGCACGGCGGGCACGCTCGAGGAGATCCTCTTCGGCCCGGGGCGCCAGGCCGACGGGACGCTCAACCTCGTCGGCGCGCTCAAGCGCGCCATGGCCACGACCGGATACTCCGACCTCAAGGAGTTCCAGCGTGTCGAGGTCGTCGTCTCCCCGTACCAGCCGCGCTGAGCGGACCGACGTGACCGGACGGGTCCCCGACGGGCCGCGGCTCGCGCGCGCCCTGGGCGTGGTCCGTCCGGGCGTCGGCGAGGTCGTCGACGCCGAGGTGGAGGCCGTCGTCGCGCTGTGGCGCGCGTGCGGCCTGACCCGGCCGGGGAACGACCCGTACCGCGACCTCGCGGACGCGCGCCTCGGGGCGACGTCGACGGTGCTCGTGGCCCGCGCGTCGGGCGACGCCGGTGACGGTGACGGGGCCGTCCGCGCCGGCGAGGTGCTCGCGACCGCGATGGCGGGCGTCGACGGGCACCGCGGCTGGCTGTACTACGTCGCCGTCGACCCGCGTGCGCAGGGCGCCGGCCTGGGCCGGGACGTGGTCGTCGCCGCCGAGGCGTGGCTCGCCGCGCAGGGCGCCCGCGCCGTGCGCCTCATGGTGCGCAGCACCAACGCGGCCGTCCGAGGCTTCTACGACCGTCTGGGCTACGTCGACCAGGACTGCGTCGTGCTCGGCCGCTCCCTCGACGGCGGGGCTGCCCCCGGCCGCTAGGCGGGCGTCGCACCTCTCCGCCCGTGCGGGCCGGCACCGTCCGGCATGCCCGGACCTGCCCGGACATGTCCGACAACACCGCGCACCGGGCGGGCCTCGTTGCCCGGTCGTGTCCGTTTGGGGGCCAACCGAATGTGACTTTGGGCCCGGGTGTGCCCGAGTGGTGTTGACTTCCGGGCCTCGGTGATGCCACGATCGCCGCATGTACGCACCGGAGCGGCATCAGGAGATCCTCAGCAGGGCACGCACGGAGGGACGCGTCGACGTCGCGGCGCTGGCCGCCGCGCTCGACGTCACGGCCGAGACGATCCGCCGCGACCTCACCGCGCTCGAGCGCCGCGGCCTCGTCCGTCGGGTCCACGGCGGCGCCATCCCCATCGAGCGCCTCGGCATCGAGCCGGGGATCGCGGACCGTGAGCGCCTGCTCTCGGGCGAGAAGGAGCGCATCGCCAAGGCAGCGCTCGACGAGGTGCCCGACGGCGGCGCCGTCATCCTCGACGCCGGCACGACCACGGTCCGCCTGGCCGAGATGCTGCCGCAGGACCGCGAGCTGAGCGTCGTCACGCACGCGCTGCCGGTCGCGATGGTGCTCGCGACCCGGCCGAACGTCACGCTGCACCTGCTCGGCGGGACGATCCGGGGCCGCACGCTCGCGGGCGTCGGCGCCTGGACCGAGCGCTCGCTCGCGGAGGTCCGCGCCGACGTGACGTTCCTCGGGACGAACGGCATCACCGTGGAGGACGGCCTGACGACCCCCGACCTCGCCGAGGCCGCGGTCAAGCGCGCGCTCGTCGCCGCGGGGCGGCACGTCGTCGTCCTCGCCGACCACACCAAGGTCGGGCGCAGCGACCTCGCCCGGGTCGCGAGCCTCGCGGAGGTCGATCTCTTCATCACCGACACCGGGCTCGACGACGAGACGGCGGAGGCGTTCGAGGCCGCAGGGCCTCGCGTCGTCCGCGCCTGAACGACAGCACACGATCGAAGGAGAAACGATGCAGGTCTTCCGCTTCTACGCCCCCGGTGACGTCCGCCTCGAGGACGCGCCCGAGCCGACGCCCGGCCCCGGCGAGGTGAAGATCCGGGTCCGCGCGTGCTCGATGTGCGGGACCGACGTCAAGATCTCGCAGGCCGGGCACCTGCGGATCCGGCCCCCGCGGGTCATGGGCCACGAGATCGCGGGCGAGGTCGTCGAGCTCGGCGACGGCGTCGAGGGGTGGGAGACCGGGGACCGGGTCCAGGTGATCGCGGCGATCCCGTGCGGCACGTGCGACTTCTGTCGCGCCGGCACCATGACGATCTGCCCGAACCAGGTCTCGATGGGCTACGACTTCGACGGCGGCTTCGCCCCCTACACGATCGTGCCCAAGGAGGTGCTGGCCGTCGACGGGCTCAACCGGATCCCCGACGGGGTCGGGTTCGCCGAGGCGTCGGTCGCGGAGCCGTTCGCGTGCGCGATCAACGCGCAGGAGCTCATCGACGTGCACGACGGCGACGTCGTGGTCGTCGTCGGGTCCGGACCGATCGGCTGCCTGCACGTGCGGCTCGCCCGTGCCCGGGGCGCCCGGGCCGTCTACCTCGTCGAGCTGAACCGCGAGCGCCTCGACATGGCGGCGGCCGCGGTGCGGCCCGACGCCGCGATCTGCTCCGCGGAGCAGGACCCGGTCGACGCGGTGCGCGAGCTCACCGGCGGTCTCGGCGCCGACGTCGTCATCACGGCGGCGGCGTCCGGTGCGGCGCAGGAGCAGGCGCTGCAGATGCTCGCCCCGCGCGGCCGGTTCAGCCTCTTCGGCGGGCTGCCGAAGGACAAGCCGGAGATCACGCTCGACTCGAACCTCGTGCACTACAAGGAGCTCATGCTCATGGGCGCCAACGGGTCGAGCCCCGAGCACAACAAGCAGGCGCTGGCGCTCATCGCGGACGGCAGCGTCCCCGTGACGGACCTCATCACCCACCGGCTCCCGCTCGACCGGGTCGCCGAGGGGATCGACATCGTCCGCTCCGGGAGCGGCATCAAGGTCACCATCGAGCCCTGACCGGGCTGCGGCGACGCAGCACGCGCGGGGAACGCAGAGATCAACGACGATCGAACGGAGAAGGAAACGGTCATGAGCACGCAGACGGTCGCGGACGCACCGGTGTCGCGCGGCAAGCGCGCACAGGTGCGGGTGCAGAAGTTCGGCACCTTCCTCTCGGGCATGATCATGCCCAACCTCCCCGCGTTCCTCGCGTGGGGACTCATCACGGCGCTGTTCATCGGCGTCGGGTGGTTGCCCAACGGCATCCTGGGCGGGTTCGGCAACGCCGACCTGCCCGGTGCGTGGCAGGGCGCCGCCACCCAGCTCGTCGAGGCCGACGACGGGACGACCTTCAACCAGTACCTGGGCCTCGTCGGCCCGATGGTGACGTACCTGCTCCCGCTGCTCATCGCCAACAGCGGCGGGCGGATCGTCTACGGCGAGCGCGGTGGCGTCGTCGCGACGATCGCGACGGTCGGCGTCATCGTCGGCAGCACCGTGCCGATGTTCCTCGGTGCGATGGTCGTGGGGCCGCTCGCCGCCTGGATCATGAAGAAGGTCGACTCGATCTGGGACGGCAGGATCCGGCCCGGGTTCGAGATGCTGGTCAACATGTTCTCGGCCGCGATCGTCGGCGGGGCGCTGTCCATCGGGGCGTTCTTCGGCATCGCGCCGGTCGTGACCAAGGTCTCGGAGTTCCTCGGCGGGATCGTCGAGCTGCTCGCGGACAACCACCTGCTGCCCCTGATGAGCGTCATCGTCGAGCCGGCGAAGGTGCTCTTCCTCAACAACGCGATCGGCAACGGCGTCCTCGTCCCGCTCGGGGCCCAGCAGGTCGTCGAGAACGGCAAGTCGCTGCTCTTCCTCGTCGAGGCGAACCCTGGCCCCGGTCTCGGGATCCTCCTCGCCTTCACCTTCTTCGGGATCGGTGCCGCGCGGTCGACGGCCCCCGGTGCGATCGTCGTCCAGTTCCTCGGCGGCATACACGAGGTCTACTTCCCGTTCGTCCTCATGAAGCCGACGCTCATCATCGCCGCGATCCTCGGCGGCGCGACCGGGATCGCGACCAACGTCGTCTTCGGCTCCGGCCTCGTCGGCCCGGCGGCACCCGGGAGCATCTTCGCGGTGCTGGCCCAGACGGAACGCTCGAGCTACCCCGGGGTCGTCCTGTCCGTGGTGCTCTCGGCGCTCGTCGCGTTCGTGGTGGCGGGCATCATCCTGCGTGCGACCCGGCGTCGGGACCTGGCGCTCGCGGCCGCGGGCGGGGACGACGGCCTGGAGGCCGCGATCGCGCAGACGGAGGCGAACAAGGGCCGCTCGAGCGGTGCGCTGAGCGCGCTGCGGGCCGAGGCCGAGGCGGTGGAGGCCGCGGAGGGTCACGGCCGGACGCGGCCGATCGAGACGATCGTGTTCGCGTGCGACGCGGGGATGGGGTCGAGCGTCATGGGCGCGAGCGTCCTGCGCGACAAGCTGCGCAAGGCGGGGGTCGAGGGCGTGACCGTGACCAACACGGCCGTCGCGAACCTCGCGGACGACGTCGACCTCGTGATCAGCCAGCGCAACCTCACGGAGCGGGCGCGGCACCGGGCGCCGAGCGCCGAGCACCGGTCGGTGGACAACTTCATGAACAGCCCGGTGTACGACCAGGTGGTGGCCGAGGTGCAGGAGAGCCGGAAGCAGACGGCGGGACAGGAGGTGCAGCAGTGAGCGACGTGCTGTCCGCGGAGCGGATCGTGCTGGGTGGTGACGCCCGCACCCGGGACGACGCCGTGCGCGAGGTCGGGGGGATCCTCGTCGACGCCGGCGCGGTCGAGCCCGCCTACGTCGACGGGATGCTCGAGCGCGAGGAGAGCGCCCCGACGTACATGGGCAACTACCTCGCGATCCCGCACGGGACGCTCGGTGCCAAGGAGCAGATCCTGCGCACCGCCGTCGCGCTCGTGCGCTACGACGACCCGGTCGACTGGAACGGTCAGCCGGTGCGGGTCGTCGTGGGGATCGCGGGCGCGGGCGACGAGCACCTCGAGGTCCTCGGGCGCATCGCGCTCGTCTTCTCGGACGAGGACAAGGTGGCGCGTGTCCTCGAGGCGGACGACGCCGCGGCGGTCCTCGCCGCGTTCGTGCCCGACGACGGGAGCTGAGCCGGCGTGATCATCACCGTCACCCCCAACCCGAGCCTCGACCGCACGTACGACGTCGAGCGGCTCGTCGTGGGCGAGGTCAACCGGGCCGCGCGCACGCACCTCGACCCCGGCGGCAAGGGCATCAACGTCTCCCGGACGCTGGTGCGCCACGGCCGCCCCACGGTGGCCGTGCTCCCCGTCGGCGGTCCCGACGGCGCCGAGCTCGTCGGGGCGCTCGACGTGCTCGGGGTCCCGACGCGCACCGTCGCGGTGGGTGGGGCGATCCGCTCCAACGTCGCCGTGGTCGACGGCGCGGGGGTGACGACGAAGATCAACGCGTCGGGTCCGGTCCTGCGGACGCCCGAGGTCGCGGCGCTCGTCGCCGCGGTCGAGGACGAGGTGGACCGCGTCGGGCCGAGGGACCGCGTCTGGGTCGTCCTCGCCGGCTCGGTCCCCTCGGGGGCGGACCGCCTCTATCCCCGCCTCGTCGAGGTCGCCCGCTCCCGCGGCGCCGCGGTCGCGGTCGACGCCTCGGGCGCCGACCTGGCCCGCGTCGTCGAGCGCCCGGGGACGACGCTGCTCAAGCCGAACCTCGAGGAGCTGTCCGAGCTGCTGGGCGAGACGCCCGTGACGGTCGGGGAGATCGTCGCGGGCGCCCGGCGCCTGGTCGCGCGCGGGCACGAGCAGGTCCTCGTCTCGCTCGGTGCGGACGGCGCGCTCCTCGTCGACGCGGACGCCTCCTGGTGGGCGGGCGGGGAGCCGCTGGTCCCGCGGAGCACCGTGGGCGCCGGCGACTGCACGCTCGCCGGGTTCCTCGGCGCGGACGGCGACGACGGGGACCGCCTGCGCACCGCCGTCGCCTGGGGCCGCGCGGCGACGAGCCTGCCCGGCTCCGCGGCCCCGGCACCGCACGACATCCGTGAGGGCGACGTCCACGTCGTCCCCGAACCCGACGCGTCCGCACGCCCCGACGAGCTCGTGGCCCGGACGACGTCGTCCCCACCGATCACCACCCAGGGAGAGCACCATGTCTGAGCGCACCGTCGCGGTCGGATCGGCGCAGGGCCTGCACGCCCGGCCCGCGTCGATCTTCACCGAGGCCGCGAAGAAGTCACCCGTGAAGGTCACGGTCGCGCGTCCCGGGGGGACGCCCGTCGACGCGGCGAGCATGCTCCTCGTCATGACCCTCACGGTCAAGCAGGGCGAGGAGGTCGTGCTGCGGGCCGACGGGGACGGCGCGGACGACGTCCTCGACGGGCTCGTCGAGCTCCTCGCCCAGGACCTGGACGCGACGTCGTGAGCGTCGTCGACACCGTCGGCCTCGACGGGGTCGGCGTCGGCCGTGGCCTCGTCGTCGGACCGGTCGTGCGGGTGCACCCCGCTCCCGTCGTCCCGGCGGACGGCGGGCCCCCGGACGCCGACGTGGACGTGGCGTTCGACGCGGTGGGGGCCGCGCTCGGCGAGCGCGCGGACGCGGCGACCGGCACGCTGGCCGACGTCCTGCGGGCGACCGCGGGCATCGCCACGGACCCGGCGCTGCGCGACGAGGCGACCCGTCGGGTCGCGGCGGGCGAGCGCCCGGCGCAGGCCGTCGACCGCGCCGTCGAGCAGTTCGCCCAGATGTTCCTCGCCGCGGGCGGCCCGCTCGCCGAACGGGTCACCGACCTGCACAGCGTCCGCGACCGGGTCGTCGCGCACCTGCTCGGGGAGGCCGAGCCGGGGGTGCCGGTCCTCGCGCGGCCGAGCGTCGTCGTCGCGCACGACCTCGCGCCCGCGGACACCGCGGCCCTGGACATCGACCAGGTCCTCGCCATCGTCACCGTCCACGGCGGGCCGACGGGCCACACCGCGATCATCGCGGGGCAGCTCGGCATCCCGTGCGTCGTCCGCGTCTCCGGAGCCGGCGCCCTCGCGGACGGCGAGGAGGTCGCCGTCGACGCGGCCGCGGGCACCGTCGAACGGGCCCCGGGCCGGGAGCGGCGCGAGCAGGCACGGGCACGGCGGGCCGCCGCGGAGGAGCTGGAGAAGGACACCGCGCCCGGTCGGACGGCGGACGGGCACCCGGTCGCGCTGCTCGCCAACGTCGGCTCCCCGGCGGACGCCGAGCGCGCGTCCGGCGTCGAGGGTGCGGGACTCTTCCGCACCGAGGTCCTCTTCCTCGGGCACGCGACCGCCCCGACGCTCGAGGAGCAGACGACCGCCTACTCGGCCGTGCTCCGGGCCTTCGGCGGGCGCAAGGTCGTGGTCCGCACGCTCGACGCGGGCGCGGACAAGCCGCTGCCGTTCGCGGACCAGCCGGGGGAGGAGAACCCGGCCCTGGGTGTGCGCGGCTACCGGCTCGTGCGCCGCGAGCCGGACCTGCTGCGCACGCAGCTCGCCGCCCTGGCGGCGGCTGCGGACGCCACGGGGACCGACCCCTGGGTGATGGCACCCATGATCGCCACGGTGTCCGAGACCGAGGACTTCGTCGCGCTCGCGCGCGCGGCCGGGCTGCGCGGCCCGGTCGGCGTCATGGTCGAGGTGCCCTCGGCGGCGCTGCGTGCCGCCGACCTGCTCGGCGTCGCCGACTTCGTCTCGCTCGGCACGAACGACCTCGCGCAGTACACGATGGCGACGGACCGGCTGCGGGGGACGCTCGTCGACCTCCTCGACCCGTGGCAGCCTGCGGTGCTCGACCTCGTGGCCGCCACGGCGCGCGCGGCCAGGGCCGCGGGCAAGCCCGTCGGGGTCTGCGGCGAGTCCGCGGCGGACCCGCTCATGGCCCTCGTCCTCGTCGGCCTGGGGGTGACGAGCCTCTCGATGAGCGGCGGCGCGGTGCCGCCGGTCCGCTACGCGCTGCGCCACCACTCGCTGGAGCGCTGCCGGGAGCTCGCCGCGCTCGCCCTCGCCGGCAGGACGGCGCGCGAGGCGCAGGCGGCGGTGCGGGGCGGTGCGGACGGGGAGGTGCGCGCCACGCTCGGGCTGTGATCCTGCGCGCGGCCCGTCCCGGCCCCCGCCTACGATCGGTCGCGTGAGAGCACACGCGCCGCGGAGCCGGTGGACCCCGGGCCCCGAGGAGCTCGCGGAGCTCGAGGCCGAGCACCGCGCCCGTGTCGCCGGGCGGGACCCGCTCGCCGCGGTCCCGGACCTCGGCGCGGGGTCGGGAGCGGGCGAGCTGCTCGCCGTGCGGTTGCCGGACGGCTCGCGCGCCGCGGGCGTGGTGACGTCCGGCGACGTCGGGCCGGGCGCCGCGGTGGCCATGCTCCGCCCGCTGCGCGAGCACCGGCTGCGGGCGCGGGCCGCCGGCCCGGACGTGCCGGGCGCGGTCGCCGCGCTCCTCGACGCGTGGGGCGAGCACGTCGGCCGTGACCCGGGGCAGGTGCCCGACGGCGACGGCGTGCGTCAGGTGGGCCCCGCGCCGCGCGACCACGGGATGGTCCTGCTGTGGCCGAGCCGCGACGTCGAGGCCGTCGCCGCGCTCGCCGCGTCCGGCATGCGTCCCACGGTCCACCTCGCGGCGCGCCACGGCACCGGACGTCGGGGCGCCGCGGGCCGGGACACGACGGACGGCGGGCTCCCGGGCGTGACCGTGCGCGACGCGACGTCAGCGGACCTGCCCACCCTGGTCGAGCACCAGCTCGCCGAGCTCGCGTACGACGAGCTCGTGGGCGCCGCCCGCGTCCGCCCCCGCGCGCGCGAGCACCTCGAGACGCAGGTCGCGGGCGCGGTCGCGAACCCGGGCACGACGTTCCTCGTGGCGACCGTCGCGCCGTCCGCGTCCGTGCCCGGACCGGCGGTGGGCGGTCCGGACGGCCACGCCGAGGAGGTCGTGGGCGTCGTCGCCGTGGAGCCGCCGCAGCGCTCCGGGGCGGTGGCCGGGACCGTGACGTGCGGACCCGTCGCCTACCTCGTGCTGCTCCACGTGACGGGTGCCGCACGCGGTGCCGGCGTGGGCGGGGCGCTGGTGGACGCGGCCCTCGCCCGGGTGCGCGCCGAGGTCGGCGAGGACGCCGTCGTCCTGCTGCACCACGGCGTGCTCAACCCGCTCTCGGCACCGTTCTGGGCGCGCCAGGGCTTCCGGCCCGTGCTCACCACGTGGGAGCTCCCGGTCGGCCGGACGGGCTGACCGGGCCGGGTACCCACGGGTCCCCACGAGCGGGCAGGTCAGGGCCTGCCCGAGCGAGGCACGGACGACGTAGCCTGTCCCCATGACGAGCTCACCCGGCACGCAGGGTTCAGGGCACGGCGACGGCGCCGCGCTGGACGGCCTGATCGACCCCGAGAACCCGGCTGCGACGTACGTCCTCGAGCCCGACGTCGTCGCCCCGCTCGCCCGGCGCATCGTCACCAGCGACGAGAACGGCATGCACCGGTCGGTCCTGCCGTTCACGGGGGCCCCGCTCGCGGCGTTCCCGGTGTCGTCCGAGGCGGACGTGACCCGGGCCGTCGAGCGCGCCCGGGCCGCGCAGCCGGCGTGGGCGGCGCTCCCGGTGCGCGAGCGCGCCGCCGTGCTGCGCCGCCTCGGCGAGCTCGTGCTCGCACGGCAGTCGGACGGTCTCGACCTGATCCAGATGGAGTCCGGCAAGTCCCGCCGCAGCGCGTTCGAGGAGATCGCCGACGTCGCGGTCCTCACGCGGCACTACGCGGTGCGCGGCCCGCGCTACCTCGCGGACCGCCGGGCGCCGGGCATGCTCCCCGTGCTCACCGGGACGCGCGTGCACCGCCGCCCGGTCGGTGTCGTCGGGATCGTCGCGCCCTGGAACTACCCGCTCACGCTCGCGCTGGCCGAGGCGGTCCCGGCGCTCGTGGCGGGCAACGCCGTCGTGCTCAAGCCGGACCCGCAGACGACGCTCAGCGCGCTGTGGGCGGCCGAGCTCCTCGAGGACGCGGGGCTGCCCGCCGACCTGTTCCTCGTCGTCGCCGGCGGCGGGGACGTCGGAGCAGCGCTCACCGACCACGTCGACCACATCGCGTTCACCGGCTCGACGGCGACCGGGCGCAAGGTCGCGGCCCGCGCCGGGGAACGGCTCATCGGCGCCACGCTCGAGCTCGGCGGCAAGAACCCGCTCTACGTCGCGGCGGACGCGGACGTCCCGACGGCGGCGCGCGGCGCGGTGCGCGCGTGCTTCTCGAACTCCGGTCAGCTCTGCGTCTCCGTCGAGCGCCTCGTCCTGCACGAGGACGTCGCGGACGCCTTCCTCGACGAGTTCGTGCCGCTGGTCCGCGAGATGCGGCTGGGCGCCGGCCTCGACTACTCGGCGGACATGGGGTCGCTCACGTCGCAGGCGCAGCTCGACCGCGTCGTCGCGCACGTCGACGACGCCCTGGCACGGGGGGCCCGCGTGCTCGCGGGCGGCGTGCACCGCGCGGACATCGGGCCCTGGTTCTACGCGCCCACCGTCCTCGACGACGTGCCCGACGACGCGGCGTGCGCCCGCGAGGAGACGTTCGGCCCGGTCGTGTCCGTGCGCCGCGTCGCGAGCGACGCCGAGGCGGTGCGCGTCATGAACGACACCGAGTACGGGCTCAACGCGAGCGTCTGGACGCGCGACGCCACCCGCGGCCGCCGGATCGCGGCGCAGGTCGAGGCGGGGACGGTCAACGTCAACGACGGCTACTCCGCGGCCTGGGGCTCCGTGGGCGCACCGATGGGCGGGTTCAAGTCCTCCGGGCTCGGCCGTCGGCACGGACGCGAGGGGATCGAGGCGCTCACCGAGGCGCAGACGGTCGCCGTCCAGCGCGGGGCGAACCAGGGTCTCACCCTCGACGCGCTCTACCAGGTGGGCGGCGAGCTCCCGAGCAAGGTGCTGACCACGGCGCTCGACGTCATGCGACGACTGCGGCTGCCCTGAGCCGTCAGCGGCGCAGCGCGTCGAGGAGGGCCTTCGTCGCGGCCGGGACCTCGCGCGCCCGGTAGACGACGGGCTTCCACGCCTGCCGGCTCGTCGAGCTGACGCCGACTCCGACGGCGTCGAGGCCCGCGACGCGGCACGAGAAGAGCGCGCGCGGCAGGTGGTAGTCCTGCGTGACGACCACCGCCGTGCGGACCCCGAACTCGGTGACCGCGCGCGTGCACGTCGCGTGGGTGTCGAAGCCCTCGCGGTCGAGCAGGATCACGTCGTCGGGGACGCCGCGCTCGAGCAGCCACGCCCGCATCGACCCGGGCTCGTCGTAGTCGTCGTGGGCGTCACCGCTCACGAGCACGACGGGCGCGACGCCCCGGGCGTAGAGGTCCGCCGCGGCGTCGAGGCGCCGGCGCAGGTAGGGCGACGGCGTCCCGTCCGGCCGCAGCCCCGCGCCCAGGACGACGATCGCGTCGCCGGCCGACACCTCCTCGGGCGTCACGACGTGCGCACGCCCGACGCCCTGGACGACGACGAACGGCGCCAGCACGAGCACGGCGAGGCCGACCGCGACCCCGATCGTCGTGCGCCGTCGTCGTGACCTCGGACGGCGCGCCCGCACGGCGCCCTCCGCGGTTCCGTCGGCGGTCCGGTCCTTCGGTGCAGGCGAGGCGTCCGTCACCCGTGGATCCTATCGGTGCAGGTGGTGGCGTCGCCGGAGCCGTTCACCCCGCCGCGTCGAGCGCCGCGAGCTCGGCGTGCAGGTTGGTCCGTGCACGGTCCTCCCACAGCGTGGCGCCCTGCGGGGTACGGAACAGCGCGTCGTCCGCGAGGAGCGCGCGCAGGACGGCGGAGCGACCGGTCCGGAACGCGTCGTCGGGCACGTGCGCGTACTCGGCACGGACCTGCCGTGCGTACCGCGCGTACCGGTCCGGCGCCGACCCGAGGATCGCGAGGTCGGCGTCGGAGACGAGAGCCCCGGCCCTGTCCTGCGGGGCGGGGGAGTGGTCGGTCGTCACGAGCACGAGGCGTGCCACCTCCGCGACGCCCGCCGCGTCGAGGTGCGGGCCGAGGAGCCGGGTCGCGAGACCGGCGGACCGCTCCTCGTCGTGGCCCGCCTCGCCGTCGTGCACGGCGTCGTGGAACCACAGCGCGAGCTGCGTCGCCGGGTCCGTGGCGCCCGCGTCGTCGGGCACCCCGGCCGGGCGCCCCTCGAGCAGCGCGAGGGAGTCGAGCGCGTGGGTGAGGTGCTCCGGCCCGTGGTAGACGCGGTGCGGCTCGTGCCATCGCTCGACGAGCTCGACGCCGACGTCCCTCGCCCCGGGCAGCAGCGCGTCCCAGCGCGCGAGCAGCGCGTCGGCCTTGGCCGCGCGGCGCGCCCGACCGGGCACACGCAGCCCGGACGCGCCGAGCCGCCGTGCGAGCTCGCGTCCGTCGACCGGCACGGCCCCCGCCGCCACGGCGGCGTCGTACCGGTCGGCCGCGACGTCGTAGTGGTCGAGGTCGAACGCGCGCCGGCTCAGCCCGACGGACCGCGCGAGGTCGTGCAGCTCGGCGAGCGACGCGTCCGAGACGAGGTGCGAGAACAGCGTCCCGTGCGCGGGCCACGCGGGAGGGTCGATGAGGACGGTCACGTGTCGAGGATGCCATCCCCGGGGGGCGGGGTGTCGCAGACGTGTCAGCGCCTGGTCGCGCTCGAGCGCGACCAGGCGCTGACAGGTCCGGGGACCGGTGCCGGGTGGGAGGGTCAGACCGCCCGCGAGGCGGCCTCGACGACCTCGACGGACTGGCGCGCGATGGCGAGCTCCTCCATCGTCGGCACGACCATGACGAGCGTGCTCGTCCAGTCGGGCGAGACGACGCGGGGCTCGCCGGAGTCGACGGCGTTGCGGACCGGGTCGACCGCGAGCCCGAGGGGCTCGAGCCCCTCCACGACCGCGGCACGCACCTCCTCGTCGTGCTCGCCGACACCCGCGGTGAAGGCGACGACGTCCACGCGCCCGAGGACGGCGGCGTAGGCGCCGATGTACTTGCGCAGCCGGTGGATGTACACGTCGAAGGCCAGGCGGGCGCCCTCGTGGCCCTCGTCCATGAGGCGGTGCAGCGCGCGGAAGTCGTTGACGCCGGAGAGGCCCTTGACGCCCGAGCGCTTGTTGAACAGGTCGTCGATCTCGTCGATGCTCATCCCCGCGTTGCGTGCGAGGTGGAACACGACCGCCGCGTCGATGTCGCCCGTCCGCGTCCCCATCACGAGGCCCTCGAGCGGGGTCAGGCCCATCGACGTCTCGACCGGGACGCCGCCCTTCACGGCGGACGCGGACGCGCCGTTGCCCAGGTGCAGGACGATCGTGTTCAGGCCCTCGATCCGGCGGCCGAGGACGCGCGCGACCTTGCCCGAGACGTACTGGTGGCTCGTCCCGTGGGCGCCGTAGCGGCGGATCGCGTACTGCTGCGCCACGTCGGCGTCCAGGGCGTACGTCGCGACGTGCCGGGGCAGCCGCTGGAAGAACGCGGTGTCGAACACGGCGACGTGCGGGACGTCGCCGAGCAGCGACCGGGCGACCTCGATCCCCTTGACGTTCGCCGGGTTGTGCAGGGGCGCGAGCGGGGACAGGGACCGGATGCGCTCGAGCACGCCGTCGTCCACGAGGACGGGGTCGGCGAAGAGCGAGCCGCCCTGCACCACCCGGTGGCCCACCGCGTACACGTCGGCGTCGGAGAGCTTGGGCCCCACGTCGTCGAACAGGCCGAGGGCGATGCGCAGCGCCACGCCGTGGTCCGCCACCGGCTCCTCGCGGGTCGTCGTGTTGCCCGCGAAGCGGTGCTTGATGATCCCGGACTCCTCGCCGATGCGCTCGATCGTCCCGGCCGCGATCGCCTCGCCGCCGACGGGGTCGTCCTCGCTCAAGTACCAGCTCGTCAACCCCG
>CAZFUQ010000069.1:2114-16002 GCA_964521905.1 uncultured Cellulosimicrobium sp. | reverse complement strand
GGGCCGGAGAAGTAGGTGGCGAGCGGCAGGCCGACGATCGCCTTGTACTTGTCCGCGCCCTCCGACCCGCCGAGCTCGTCGACGATCTTCTGGGTGCGCGTGTCCTGCCAGACGATCGCGTTGTACACGGGCTTGCCCGTGGTCCTGTCCCACACGACCGCGGTCTCGCGCTGGTTCGTGATGCCGACGGCGGCGATGTCGTTGTGGGTGACGTTCGCCCGGGTCAGGGCGAGGCCCACGGCCTCGCGGACGTTGTTCCAGATCTGCTCCGGGTTGTGCTCCACCCACCCGGCGCGCGGGAAGATCTGGTCGTGCTCGAGCTGGCCCGTGGAGACGATCTCCCCGGAGTGGTTGAAGACGATGGCCCGGGAGCTCGTGGTCCCCTGGTCGATGGCGAGAACGTAGTCGGCCATGGTGCGTTCAGTCCTTCACGTCGGTGTGTGTGCGGGTTGGTGGAGGAGCGCCGGGCGGTCGGCCCCCGTGCGGTGCCCGACGGCGGGGAGTCACGTGGCCGAGGCGCGTCACCTCGGCCACGTGAGCGGGGGTCAGATGTAGGTCGTGCCGAGCAGGCCGGCGAGGACGCCACCGACGAGCGGTCCGGCGACCGGGACCCAGGCGTAGGCCCAGTCGCTCGAGCCCTTGCCCTTGATCGGCAGCAGCGCGTGGGCGATGCGGGGACCGAGGTCACGGGCCGGGTTGATGGCGTACCCGGTGGGTCCACCGAGGCTCGCGCCGATGCCGACCACGATGAGCGCGACGGCGAGCGGCCCGAGACCGGACGGCGTCTTGCCCGAGACGACGACGAAGAACACGAGCACGAACGTCGCGATGACCTCCGTGAGGAAGTTCCACCAGTAGGAGCGGATCTCCGGCCCGGTGGAGAACACGGCGAGCTTCGTCGCGCCCGGTGCGTCCTCGTCGAAGTGCTTCTTGTACGCGAGGAACGCCAGGATCGCGCCGATGAACGCGCCGAGCATCTGCGCGCCGAAGTACATGAACATGTTGCTCACGGTCGGCTCGATCGTCGCGGTGACGAGACCGTCCGGGCCGGTGAGCGTCGCGAACGGCTGGTCCGCCGTGAAGAGGCCGATCGTCACGGCCGGGTTGAGGTGCGCGCCCGACTTGTGCGCCACGTAGACGCCGGCGAAGACCGCGAGGCCCCATCCGAAGTTGATGAGGAGCCAGCCGCCGTTGTTGCCCTTGGTCTTCGGGAGGACGACGTTGGCGACGACGCCCGCACCGAGGAGGATCAGGGTCGCGGTGCCGAGGACCTCGGACCAGAAGGCGTTCATGAGGAGTTGATCCATGGTGCTCTCTCTTTCGTGGTGGACTTCTCTGTCTCAACCGTCCCGACGCGCCAGAGCGCCGGGACCTCGGGCCGGCCCGCCGTCGGCGCGCGCCCCGTGAGGTCGGTGTGCGGGGGCCGGTCGGGCGCCGTCCTCGTCGGACGGCGCCCGGGGCTCTCCTCGCGAGCGGTGTTCTGCTGTCAGGTCGTGCGCAGCGGCTGGAGCGGCGACACGTCGTCGGCCTCGAGCCGGGTGCGCTCGGCGGAGGCGTCGTCGGGCTCCTGCTCGGCGGCGGCCTCCGCGTTCGCGCGGTCGGTGTAGCTCGCGATCTCGGCGTCGCGGGTCGCGTCGTCCCACCCGAGGAGGTCCGCGGCGATCGCGGCGATCTCGGGCAGCGCGGCCACGCCTCGGTCGCTGACCTCGTAGTTGAGCCGCGTGCGGTGCAGCAGCAGGTCCTCGAGGTGCAGGGCACCCTCGTGCGACACGCCGTACGCGATCTCGGCGCGCAGGTACGCGGGGGCGTGCTCGAGCGGCTGGGCGAGGTCGGGCTGCGCCTCGCACAGCTCGACGATCTCGCGCAGGTTCGAGCCGTACCGGTGCAGCAGGTGGTCGACGAGCGCGGGCGTCCACCCGTAGCGCGAGGCCCACGACCGGGCCTGACGACGCACCGCGTCGAGCCCGACGGCGCCGAGCAGCGGGATCTTGTGCGTGATCGACGGCAGGGCGCTCGCGCGCTGGCCGATCGCGAAGTCGACGGCGTCCTTCGCCATGACGCGGTAGGTGGTGAGCTTGCCGCCGGCGATGACCGTCAGGCCGGGGGTGGGGGAGGCCACGGTGTGCTCGCGCGAGACCTTCGCGGAGCTTGTGCCCTCCTTGGTGCCCGGCTGCAGCAGCGGGCGCAGGCCGGCGTACGTGCCGATGATGTCGTCGCGCGTGAGCGGGTGGGCGAGCACGGCGTTCGCGTGCTCGAGCACGTAGTCGATGTCGGCCGACGTCGCGACGGGGTGCTGGAAGTCCTGCTCCCACGGGGTGTCCGTGGTGCCGATGACCCAGTAGCGCGACCACGGGATGATGAACAGCACCGACTTCTCGGTCTGCAGGATCAGCCCGACCTGGCCCTTGATGCGCTCGCGCGGGACGACGATGTGCACGCCCTTGGACGCGAGGACCCGCAGACCGCCCTCGCTGCCGGCGAGCGCCTCGGTGTCCTCGGTCCACACCCCGGTCGCGTTGATGACGGCGCGCGCCCGGACGGTGATCTCGGTGCCGGTCTCGAGGTCCTCGAGCACGGCGCCGTTCACCGCTCCGGTCGGCCCCTTGGTGAGGGAGACGACCTGGGTGCGCGACGCCGCGTAGGCGCCGTAGGAGACGGCGGTCCGCACGAGCGTGGAGACGAGCCGTGCGTCGTCGACGGACGCGTCCCAGTACTGGACGGCACCGATCGCCGCGTCGTGGGCGAGGTCGGGGAACTTCTTCTCCATGCGGCCGCGTGACAGGTGCCGGTGGAAGGGCATGGCACGCCTGCCGGGCGCGAGGCTCGCGAGCGTGTCGTACAGCGCGATGCCGGCTCCGACGTAGGCGCGCTCCCACACGCGGTGCTCGAGCGGGTAGAGGAAGGGGACCGGGCGCACGAGGTGCGGGGCGATGTCCTTGAGGAGGAGGTCGCGCTCGGTGAGCGCCTCCTTCACGAGGTGGAAGTCGAGCATCTGCAGGTAGCGCAGCCCGCCGTGGACCAGCTTGCTGGAGCGGCTCGACGTCCCGGACGACCAGTCCTGCGCCTCGACGATCGCCGTCGAGAGCCCCCGCGTGACCGCGTCCAGCGCGATGCCCGCTCCGGTGACGCCGCCGCCGATCACGAGGACGTCGAGCTCGGCGTCGGCGCTCGTGCTGGCCTCGAGGGCGGTGAGCGCCTGTCGGCGCGACTCCGCGGTGAGTCTCGTGGATGCCATGCGTGTTCCTCTCTCGTCCCTCGGTGCTGCGGGCACGCCGCGGGACGATCGCGCCCACGGTGCGCTCACAGCGACGGTCCCACGCCTGCTCAGGTCGCGCGAGCGGAGCCGTCGTGCGCGCACCGGGGTGTCCGGTGCGTGGCACTCCCCTTAGATGACCATGTGTCCGAACGTCCGAGCAAGCCTGGTGCACGAACGTGCAGAATGGGGGTGGAAGAGAGGAGGTCGCCGTGGTCGATCGGGAGCAGGACGTCCTGCGGGCGGCGTCGATGTACTACCTCCAGGACATGAAGATGGAGGCGATCGCGAAGCATCTGCACACGTCGCGGTCGACGGTCTCGCGCCTCGTGAAGCGCGCGCGGGAGACGGGGCTCGTGGAGATCTCGCTGCGCCCGGCGCAGAGCCGGGGTCCCGGGCTCGGGCAGCACATCGCGAGCCAGTGGGGGGTGGACGCCTACGTGGTCCCCGTGCCGGACCAGGCGCCGCAGGTGGAGCGGCTCGAGCAGGTCGCGATGACGTCGGCGCGCCTGCTGTCGTCGTGGTTCGACTCGGACATGATCCTCGGGATCGCCTGGGGCACGACGCTGTCGGCGATCTCCCGGCACCTGCCGCGCAGGCCGACGCGGGGGAGCGCCGTCGTGCAGCTCAACGGCGCGGCGAACACCCGCACCTCGGGCGTGCACTACGCGGGCGACCTCATCGCCGGGTTCGGCGCCGCGTTCGACGCGCACGTGCACCATTTCCCAGTCCCGGCGTTCTTCGACTACGCCGAGACCAAGCGCGCGATGTGGCGCGAACGGTCGGTGCGCCGCGTCCTGGACGTCCAGCACCGTGCGGACATCGCCCTGTTCTCCGTGGGCGCGGTGGCCGGCGGCGTGCCGTCGCACGTGTACTCGGCGGGCTACCTCGAGCCCGACGACATCGCGGTGCTCGACGCGGAGGGGGTCGTGGGGGACGTGTGCACGGTCTTCCTGCGCAGCGACGGGACGTACCGCGACATCGCGCTCAACGAGCGAGCCACCGGACCGGCGCCGGACGAGCTGCGGCGCGTCCCGCGGCGCGTGTGCGTCGTCGCGGGGGACAACAAGGTGGCCCCGCTGCGCGCGGCGCTGCGTGCGGGCGTCGTCACGGATCTCGTGGTGGACGAGATCACGGCGGCCCACCTCGTCGCGGGGGCGTGAGCCGGCGAGGGGGAACATATGCCGCGGGCTGCATGAGTATGCATCCGCGCCTCGTCGGACGTAGGGTGTCGCGGTGCCCACGACTCCCGACGGCCCGGCGTCGCACGCCGCCCGGCCGACCTCCGACGTCCGCGTCCGCCCGGCCCTGCCCGCGGACGTGCGCGCGGTCCGCGCGCTCGTGCAGCCCTACGCCGAGGCGCGGATCCTCCTCGCCAAGGAGATGGTCGGCTACTACGAGGCGGTCCAGGAGTTCGTCGTCGCCGAGGGGACGGACCTCGGTGCGCCCGACGGCGGGGACGCGCCGCGCGTGGTCGGGTGCGGCGCGCTGCACGTCATGTGGGACGACCTCGCCGAGATCCGCACGCTCGCCGTGGACCCGGCGTGGCGCGGTCGCCGCGTGGGCCACGCGCTCGTCGTCGAGCTCCTCGCCCGGGCGCGCGCGCTCGGCCTGCGCCGCGTGTTCTGCCTGACGTTCGAGGTGGACTTCTTCCGGGCGCACGGGTTCCGCGCGATCGAGGGGACGCCCGTCTCGCACGAGGTCTACGCCGAGCTGCTGCGCTCCCACGACGACGGCGTGGCGGAGTTCCTGGACCTCGCGCGGGTCAAGCCGAACACGCTCGGCAACTCGCGCATGCTGCTCGAGCTGGACTGAGCGCGGGCCGGGCGGTCAGCCGTTCGGCACCGTCGACGCGCGCGTCACGACGCGGCAGGGCAGCTCCTCGACGCCCGGACGGACCGTGCCGTCGATCGCGGCGAAGAGGCGCTGGGCGGCGACGCGCCCGAGCCGCTCGAGGTTCATGTCGACGCTCGTGAGCTGCGGCCGCGCGTTCGTCGTGAGGACCTCCCAGTCGTCGAACCCGATGACGGAGACCTCTCCGGGCACGTCGCGGCCGAGCTCGCGCAGCGCGTCGAGGACGCCGCGTGCGATCTGGTCGCTGCCGCAGAAGAACGCGTCGACGTCGCCGTGCTGCTCGACGATCATGCGCGCCGCGCCGCGCCCCCACCCCTCGCTCCACGAGCCGAAGTACGTCTGCCCGCCCACGAGCTCGAGCCCCGCGGCGGACATCGCGGCCCGGGCGCCGGCGGCGCGGTCCTGCGCGGCCTTGTAGCCGGGGTCGCCCGTGACGTGCGCGACCCGGCGCCGCCCGCAGGAGAGCAGGTGCTCGACGGCGAGCCGCCCGGCCCCGACGTTGTCCGCGGTGATCGACACGTCGGTGGGGTCCTCGGACGGCGCGTAGGCGTAGACGACCGGGACGGGGATCTCGGCGCTCAGCGGCGGGCGCGGGTCGGTGCGCGAGCCGACGACGATCAGCCCGTCGACGCGCCGTGAGAGCAGCGCGCGCACGTGGTGCTGCTCGCGGATGGCGTCGCCCCGCGCGTCGCAGAGGAAGACCGACACGCGCCCGGCCCCGAACGCGTCCTCCGCGCCCATGAGGACGGGGATCGAGAAGCGGCCCTCCAGGTCGCTCGTGAGGAGGCCCACGGTCCCGGTGCGGCCCTTGAGCAGCCCGCGCGCGAGCGCGTTGGGGGCGAAGGACAGGCGTTCGGCGGCCTCGAGGACGCGCAGGCGCGTCTCGGCCTTGACCTGGTCCCGACCGTTGATCGCCTTGGACGCGGTCGCGATGGACACGCCGGCGAGGCGCGCGACGTCGGTGAGGGTCGCCGCTCGTGGTGCCGCTCCGCTGCTCCGGGTCGTCATGAGGCCGTACCCCCTCCTGTCGGGGTGCTCCGCCGCTGCCCCGTCCGTCGAGCCGTGATCGAACTGTAACCCGCTGCCCCGCTTGACGAGGCTACTGCGCTGCCATACATTCAGAAAACCTTTTCGGTTGGTTTCGGGACTGGCGGCGCGATGAGCGTGCGACTCGTGGATGACGCCAGGACATCGAAGACTAGCCGCCATGGGGGAAGGTCGGCCACGCAGGGCGCATCGCAGCGCGACACGGCGGCCGAAAACGTGTTCGCGCCAGTGCGAGCACGCGGCGCAGGTGCAACGGCTCGACGACGAGTACGAGGAGACACGAGATGAAGAACCACCGCGGGACCTCGTGGAGGAAGCCCGTAGCCACGGCGACGGTCATCGGGCTCGTGGCCCTGGGGCTCGCCGCGTGCGGCGGGTCCGGGTCCGGGGGCGACGGCGCCGCGACGGGCGGGACCGGGGCGGGAGGCGTCGAGGGCGTCGACGACGGCAGCACGCTCACGCTCTGGACGCGCGCGCCTCTCGAGAAGCAGGCCAACCTCCTGGTGGACGCGTACAACGCGAGCCACGAGAACCAGGTCGAGCTGACGATCGTCCCGAACGACGACTACGTGGCGAAGGTCGGCGCGGCAGCCGGCAGCGACGGCCTGCCCGACCTGTTCGCGGCCGACATCGTCTACGTCCCGAACTGGGTCGAGCAGGGGTTGTTCCAGGACGTCACCGACCGCATCGACCAGCTCGACTTCGCGGACGAGATCAACCAGGGCCACCTCGAGGCGGGCACCTACGAGGACGCCGAGCACGTCCTGCCGTTCGTCCTCGACGTGTCGGTGCTCTTCTACAACAAGGACCTCTACGAGCAGGCCGGCCTCGACCCCGAGGCCGGGCCGACGTCGCTCGAGGAGTTCGCGGAGCAGGCCAAGGCGGTCGACGCGCTCGGCGGCGGGGTCGACGGCACGTTCTTCGGCGGCAACTGCGGCGGGTGCCTCGTGTTCACGTGGTTCCCGTCGGTGTGGGCCGCGGACGAGGACGTCCTGTCCGCCGACGGCACGGAGTCGCTCCTCGCGAGCGACACCGCGCAGGACGTCTACGCGGTCTACAAGGACCTCGTCGACTCCGGCGCCGTGGGCGCGGGCACGCGCGACGAGACCGGTGCCACGTGGGTCGCCCCGTTCCAGGAGGGCAAGATCGGCGTCATGCCCTACCCGGCGACCCTCCTGTCGACGGCGGACGAGACCGTGGACGTCGGCGTCGCACCGATCCCCGGGCCGGGCGGCGGTGGCTCGACGTTCGTCGGCGGCGACGGCATCGGCATCTCCAAGGACAGCGAGCAGAGCGACCAGGCGTGGAACTTCCTGTCCTGGGTCATGTCCGAGGAGGCGCAGGTCGAGGTCCTGGCGAAGAACGGCGACGTCGTCTCGCGCGCCGACCTCACGGGCAACGAGTACTCGTCGGCCGACCCGCGCGTCGTGACGATCAACGAGGTCGCGAGCCAGGGCCGCACGCCCGTGGCCCGCAACTTCCAGCAGGCGTTCAACGCGCCGAGCAGCCCGTGGCTCACGCTCGTGCGCGACGCGGTCTTCGGCGACGCGTCCAGCATCGAGCCGGACAACGACGAGATCACGGCGGTCCTCTCGCAGTGATCTCCGGTCGATCCCCGGAGGATCGCCGGGCACGGCCCCGGTCGATCCCCGGGTGAGACCACCGGCTCGCCGCCGCCCGCACGACGGTGGCGGCGAGCCGGGTCAGGCTTCCCTCGCCCCGTTCCAGGAGACCAGTCATGTCCGTGCAGTCCGCGTCCTCGACGCCACCCTCGCCCGCGACACGCGGCGTGGCGTCGCGGGCCACCGCCTCGAGCGACGACCGGCCGCCGCGAGGCGCCGCGGCCACGGGTGGCGCGCGCCGTCGTCGGCCCGGGCGCGCCCACGCCGCCCGCGGCTGGGCCTATGCCGCGCCCACCGCGGTGTTCGTCCTCGTCTTCTTCGTCCTGCCCGTCCTGCTCGTCGGCCAGATGTCGGTGTCCGACTGGCCGCTGCTCGCGGGCAACCGCGGACCGAACTTCCCCGACAACTTCCGTGACGCCGTCGACAACCGGTTCTTCTGGGACTCGGTCGTCTTCACGCTGAAGTACACGGTGATCGCGACCGTGCTCCTCATCGCGCTGGGGCTCGGCTTCGCGCTCCTGGTGCAGGAGTCGAGCCGGTGGAAGAGCTTCCTGCGCACGTCGATCCTCGTGCCGAGCGCGCTGGGTCTCGCGTCCGCGTCGCTGCTCTTCTACGCGCTGTACTCGCCGCAGGTCGGGCCGATCTCGCCGCTCCTGGAACGGCTGGGGATCGTCGACGAGCCGGTCTCGTTCCTCGGCTCGCCCGACGGCGCGCTGTGGTCGACGGTCTTCCTCGTCGTCTGGCGGTTCGCCGGGTTCTACATGCTCCTGCTCATGGTGGGGCTGCAGGGGATCCCGCACGAGGTCTACGAGGCCGCGCGCATGGACGGCGCGAACCGCTGGCAGACGTTCGGGCGCGTGACCCTCCCGCTCCTGCGGCCGTCCCTCGCGCTGTGCACGATCATGTGCGTCACCGGCTCGCTGCTCGCGTTCGACCAGTTCTACATCCTCACCAAGGGCGGCCCGGACAACAGCACGATCACCGTGGTCCAGCTCATCTACAACATCGCCTTCCAGGGCCAGAACGACCTGGGCGTGGCCGCCGCGCTGTCGATCATCGTGCTCGCCGCCCTCGTGCTCATCAACGTCGCGCAGGTCCGTGGCATGCGCGCACCCGAGGAGAAGTGACATGACCGTCACCGCACCCGCTCCCGCACCCGCGGCGCGACCCGCCCCCACCGGCCGGCCCGCCCCGCGCGCCCGCATCGCCGGCGTCCTCACCCGCACCCCGTACTGGGTCCTCACCGGAGGCCTCGCGCTCGTCTTCCTCTTCCCGCTGATCTGGGCGGGCGTGGCGTCGGTCTCGCCGCAGCCGGGCAGCAACCAGGTCGACGGCTGGGGCTTCGGCAACTACGTGACGCTCGCGAACTACCAGGCCGGCATCGGGCAGTACCTCCTGAACTCGGTGATCGTCTCCGGGCTCACGGTGCTCTTCACGCTCGGGGTGTCGCTGCTCGGCGGGTTCGCCTTCGCGCGGTTCCGCTTCCCGGGCCGCGACGTGCTGTTCCTCGTGACGCTCGCGATCCTCATGGTCCCGTACGCGACCCTGCTCATCCCGCTGTACGTGCTCCTCAACTCCATCGGCCTGCAGAACTCGCTCGTCGGACTCGCGCTCGTGCTCACGATGTTCCAGCTCCCGTTCGCGACGTTCATGATGCGGATCGCCTTCGAGTCCGTGCCCCGCGAGCTCGACGAGGCGGCCATGGTCGACGGGTGCTCGTCGTTCGGCGCGCTGTGGCGGGTCCTGCTCCCCGCCGTGAAGCCGGGGCTCATCACCGTCGGGCTGTTCGCGTTCCTCGCCGCGTGGAACGACTTCGTCGCGCCCCTCATCCTCATCACCGACTCGACCAAGGCGCCGCTCCCGCTCGCCGTCGCGAACATGCGCCAGCAGGTCATGGGGATCGTCGACTACGGCGCGACCCAGGCCGGCGTCGTCGTCCTCGCAGCACCCTGCATCGTCCTGTTCCTGCTGCTCCAGCGCCACTACGTGCGCGGCTTCATGTCCGGGGCGCTGAAGGGATGAGGGCCGACGACGCGCGCCGCGCGCCCGCCCAGCTGTCCACCGACCGGACGACGCCCGGCGTCGTCCCCGACGAACGAGGCGGGACGACCGCCCCCGGAGGTTCCGCCATGACCACCACACCGACCGTCACCCGTCCGCAGGGGGCCGACGCCGGCCCCACGGACGGCGGGCGACCGGTCGTCCCGGCGACGGGAAGGCTGCAGCCGCTCGGGCTGGCGCAGGTGCGCATCACCGGCGGGTTCTGGGCCGAGCGCCAGGAGGTCAACCGCGTGGCGACGCTCGCGCACGTCGAGCACTGGCTCGAGCGCGAGGGCTGGCTCGCGAACTTCGACGCGGTCGCCCGCGGCGACGTCGCGACGACGCGCCGGGGCCGTGAGTTCTCCGACTCCGAGGTCTACAAGCTGCTCGAGGCGATGGCCTGGGAGCTGGGTCGTCGCCCGGACGCCGACCTGGAGGAGCGCTTCGCCGCGATCGTGCGGCGCGTGGCCGCCGCGCAGGCGTCCGACGGCTACCTGTGCACGCGGTTCGGCAACCCCGGCCAGGACGCGCGCTACAGCGACCTCGAGTGGGGCCACGAGCTGTACGTCCAGGGTCACCTCCTGCAGGCGGCGGTCGCGCGGGTGCGCACCGGGCACCCCGACGACCTGCTCGTGCGGGTGGCGCGCCGCTCGGCCGACCACGTGTGCGACACGTTCGGGCCGGACGGCGACCCCGGGGTGTGCGGGCACGCGGAGGTCGAGGTGGCGCTCGCGGAGCTCGGCCGGGCGCTCGACGAACCGCGCTACGTGCGCCAGGCGGCGCTCTTCGTGGAGCGTCGCGGGCACGGCACCCTCGCGGACGTCGAGTGGGGCCGGTCCTACTACCAGGACGACGTCCCGGTCCGGGACGCGACCGTGTTCCGCGGCCACGCCGTGCGCGCGAACTACCTCGCGGCAGGCGCGGTCGACGTCGCGGTGGAGACCCAGGACGACGCTCTCCTGGCGGCGGTGGCCGCGCAGTGGGAGCGCACGCAGGCCACCCGGACCTACGTCACCGGCGGGCAGGGATCGCACCACCAGGACGAGGCGTTCGGCGAGGACTTCGTGCTCCCGCCCGACCGCGCCTACTCCGAGACCTGCGCGTCGATCGGGTCCGTCATGGTCGGGTGGCGGCTCCTGCTCGCGCAGGGCGATGCCCGCTACGCCGACGCGGTCGAGCGCACGCTGTTCAACGTCGTCGCGACGTCGCCCGCGCACGACGGCCGGGCCTTCTACTACGCGAACACCCTCCACCAGCGTGTGCCGGGGGAGCCCGCGGACCCGGACCAGGTGAGCAAGCGCGCCGAGTCGTCGCTGCGCGCGCCGTGGTTCGAGGTGTCGTGCTGCCCGCCGAACGTGGCGCGCACGTTCGCGAGCCTCGCGGCGTACGTCGCGACCGTCGACGACGGCGGCGTGCAGCTGCACCAGTACGCGACGAGCGAGGTCCGCGCGACGCTGCCCTCCGGCGAGCCCGTCGCGGTCGACGTCGAGACCGGCTACCCCGCTGACGGCCGGGTCCGGGTGCGTGTCGTCGAGGCGCCCGAGCGCTGGGCGCTCACGCTGCGCGTCCCGGCCTGGTCGGGGTCGGCGTCGATCACGGTCGACGACGGCCCGGCCCGGCGGGTCCCCGCGGGGACGGTCGCGGTGCCGGACCTGCGCGCCGGCAGCGTCGTCGTCCTCGACCTCGACGTGACGCCCCGGTTCCTCGCGCCCGACGACCGCGTGGACGCGGTGCGCGGGTGCGTCGCCGTCCAGCGCGGTCCCGAGGTGCTGTGCGTGGAGTCCGTCGACCTGCCGGGCGGGCGGGACGTCGCCGACCTGCGCGTGGACGTGGCCGTCGCGCCGCGCGAGGTGGGCGGCCGCGTCGTCGTCCAGGGGCTGCTCGTCGACCACGCCACGGATCCGTGGCCGTACGAGCCGGTCGGTACGGGCGCGCCCGGGCGCCGGGCGTGGTCGGGGACCGCGCGGGGCACGACGCCCGTCGAGGTGCGGCTCGTGCCGTACCACGACTGGGCCGGGCGCGGGCCGTCGACGATGCGCGTCTGGCTGCCGACCGTCTGACGGGGCCGTCAGGCGGGCAGGCGGTAGAGCTCGCCGTCCTGCTCGACGAGCCCGTCCTCGACGAGGCTCGCGACGCACCGGTCGAGCTGCGCGGCGTCGGGCCACACCTCGGTCACGACGCCGCGCGGCACCGGTCCCGGCGCGTCCCGCAGCGCGGCCATCACCCGGCCGCGGACCTGGCGGTCGGTGCCCGCCCAGGCCTGGGTGCGCCGTCGGCCCGCGTGCTCGTCCTCCGGCCGGCCGGCGCGGTGCCACGCGCACGCCGCGCGGACCGGGCACGCGCCGCACCGCGGTGCCCGTGCCGTGCACACGAGCGCACCGAGCTCCATCGACGCGGCGGCCCACAGCACGGCCTCCGTGTCCTGCGCAGGGGCGACGGACGCGGCGAGCGCCCGCTCCGCCGCCGTGTACGACGGCGCGGGCAGGGCCGTCCCCGCGACCGCGCGCGCGAGGACGCGCCGCACGTTGGTGTCGACGACGACGGCGCGGCGCCCGTGCGCGAAGGCCGTCACCGCCGCAGCGGTGTACTCCCCGATGCCCGGCAGCGCGCGCAGCGCCTCCTCGCCGAGCGGGACCTCGCCGCCGTGCCGCTCGACGATCGTGCGGGCGCACTCCTGCAGCCGCAGCGCCCGGCGCGGGTAGCCGAGGCGGCCCCAGGCGCGCAGGACGTCGGCGGTCGACGCCGCGGCGAGGTCCGCGGGCGCGGGCCAGCGCTCCATCCACTCGCGCCACGCCGGCTCGACGCGGACGACCGGCGTCTGCTGGAGCATCACCTCGCTCACGAGGACGCCCCACGCGGTACGGTCCGCCGCGCGCCACGGGAGGTCGCGCGCGGTGCGGCCGAACCAGCGCCCGACGGCGTCGCGCAGGTCGGCGTGCGCGTCGGTCGTGGGGGCGGTCATCGCGGGTGGTCCTCCTCGGGGTACGGCGTCGGCCGGTCGTGGCGGCACCCGACATTGTCCCCCGACCTGCGCGGTCGTCGGCGCGGCACGTCCGGGAGCGGGCACGCGGGCGACTAGCGTGGTGACGACCATCGACCGGCACGACGGAGGAACCGTGAGCACGCCGCGGACGGACCGCGCCCCGAGGCCGAGCGCCGCTCGACCGACGCGCGCCGCGCTCGCCCGTCGTCGCGCGGTCGCCCTGCTCCTCCTCGCCGGGCTCGTCGTCGGCCTCGTCCTGCTGGGGCAGGTCGTGGTGCGCGCGGTCCAGCCCCTGCTCGCGGGCGGCGAGACGCCCGAGGAGGGCAGGTCGGCGCCGCCCACGCCCGACGCCTCGGGGCCGCCCCAGGACTGCACCGCGGCGTCCCTGGAGCTCGGCGTCTCGCCGAGCGCCACGGAGTACGAGCCGGGCAGGGTCGTCCAGCTGACCGTGACCGTGCGGCAGACGGGCGGTCGCCCGTGCCTCGTGGACGGGTCCGACGCCGGCCGGCAGGTCCTCGTGTACGCGGGCGACGAGCTCGTGTGGTCCTCCGCGCACTGCGGGTCGACCGACCGCCTGCTGCTCATGAGCCAGGGGGACGAGGACCCGTCGAAGATCGTCCGCTGGGACCGGCACCGGTCGGCCGAGGGCTGCGCCCCCGACCAGCCCGAGGTCGACCCGGGAACGTACACGGCGGTGCTGAGCATCGCGGGGGTCGAGGGCGCGACGAGCGAGCCCGTGACGTTCACGCTCGCCGAGCCGCCCGCGCCGACCCCGGACCCCACCCAGACGCCCGCACCCGAGGACGCCGCGGCGACGACCCCGGAGCAGGACCCCGCCCAGGACGCGACGGAGCCGGCCGCTCCGGACGCGACCGAAGAGTCCGCCGACGGCGCCTGAGACGGGCTCCGGCGACCGGACGGTCCCGCGTTCGCCCGTCTTCCGCGCGCGCCCCGGGTCCGCGGACCCCGCCACGTGAGGCGTTCCCGGTTCGTACCCGGCTCGTGCCCGGTCGCGGCTCGCCGTCGCGGGGGAGTCGTCCGAGCCGTCCCGGACCCGTGCTCGAAAGCGATGCAGGTGGCATTTCGGTG
>CAZFUQ010000069.1:0-2014 GCA_964521905.1 uncultured Cellulosimicrobium sp. | reverse complement strand
TGGTGCCGGGCAACGAGAGCGACGTCGGTGTGTACACCGACGGGACGACCGACTCGATGGACATCGGTGACCCGGTCTACACGAACCTGGACCAGGTGGCCGCGGCGCTGGAGCCGGGGGTCCCGTGGACCGCGGGCTCGATGCACGGGTCGATCTTCGAGAAGGACCTCGCGGCGGGCGGCACGGACTACTACCTCGACCGCGTGCTGGGGGTGAGCGGGACGTCGGGCAACACCGTGCTCCAGACGCGCGGTCGCTCGCTGTACCTGCGGGGCAACAGCAACTGGGCCGTCATGGGCTTCGCGGGCTCCGCGTTCGCGGGCGGCCCCAACAACCTCGGCAACCTCTACACCGTGACCGTCCCCGGCCAGACGATCACCGAGGTCGGGGCGCAGCGCTTCAACGCGCCGAGCCACGCGACGGCGCGGTACACGGTCGGGACGACGGGCGTCACCGCCGACCTGAAGAAGCTCATCACGTACGACAACGTGGCGCTCTCGGCGATCACGTTCACCAACCCCGGCGCGAGCGACGTGACGTTCACGGTCCGCGCGTCCTCGCCGCTCGCGACCACGTCGACCGACGCGGCCGACGAGCTCACCGGGACGCGGACCCTGACGAGCGGCGCCAACAACGGGCTGGTCGACACCCCGTGGTCCGACGTCACGGTCGGCCTCAAGGCGCCCGGGTTCGAGCGCGTGGGCACCGACCTCGACCGTGAGGTGACCGTCCCCGCGGGTGGCTCGGTCGACCTGTCCGTGCTCGGCGTGCTGTCCAGCGACACGCTCCCCGACTCGGTCGAGAGCTTCCACGAGTACGCCGCGCTCTCGCCCGCGGACGCGTTCCGCACCGGCGTGACGGAGTTCAACCGGCAGTGGGCGCAGGACATCCCGTACCTCGACGTGCCGGACGCCGCGATCGAGAAGGCGATCGTGTACCGCTGGTGGGGCGAGCGGTACAACAGCCTCGACGCGAACGAGCCGGGCTACGTCTACCAGTACCCGACGACGATCGAGGGCGTGAACCTCTACCAGAATTCGGTGGCGCTCACGCAGCCCATGCACCTCCAGGACACCAAGTGGATCCGCAACCCGTACCTGGGCTACGGGCAGATCCTCAACATCGGTGAGCTGTCCGGGTCGTCGGCGTTCCTCGACAGCCCGGGGCACACGAGCTGGAACAACCACTACTCGCAGTACCTCGGCACCGCGGGCCTCGAGGCGTACAACGTGCACGGCGGCGGTCCGGCGGTCGCCGAGCGCTTCGCGACGTACTTCGAGGGCGACGGCAAGGGCCAGCTCGAGCACTACGACGGCAACGACGACAAGCTCATCGCGTACGACACCAACTACATGCCCGGCAACGACTCCGACGCGATCAGCTTCGGCTATCCCAAGGTGAACGCCGGAGCACCCGGCGCGCGGACGATCGAGCGACCCGAGTCCGCGTACGTCTGGGGCGCGTTCGACGCCGCCCGCCAGCTCTACGCGATGGCGGGGGCCGACCCGGCGAAGGTCGCCGAGACGGGTGACACGGCGGACGAGATCCGGGACGCGATCCTGGGCCGCCTGTGGAGCGACGAGACACGCATGTTCCTCGCGGGCACGTCGCACGGCGCGACGTCGGGCGGGAACCAGAACCCGCTCAGCCAGGCGGAGCGGGACCTGATCCCGGCGAAGGAGTCGAACCTCTACGACGTCTACGCCGAGAACCTCATCCCCGTCGAGGACGCCGACAAGTACGTCGACGGCTTCCGGTTCCTGCGGTACGGCGACAACTTCCCGATCTTCCCGTTCTACACGGCCAACCAGTACGACCGGGCGAAGTTCGGGATCGGCGGCTCGAACAACTTCTCGAACATCAACTTCACGGTCCAGTACCGCGGCGTGCGCTCCGCGCTGCGGCACTACGACCCGGACCACACGTACGTCACGCCGGAGTACGCGGCCAAGCTGCTCGACTGGATGGCGTGGAGCATCTACCCGAACGGCAACGCGCTGGTCCCGAACCAGGC
>CAZFUQ010000068.1:6107-16140 GCA_964521905.1 uncultured Cellulosimicrobium sp. | reverse complement strand
CCCAGGTCCAGTCCGAGGCGAAGGACGTCGTCTCCGCGGCCCTGGCTGACTGACCGGATCCTCGGTGTGCGAGGGCCGTTCACCCGTCGGGGCGAGGCGTGTTGTCAGGATCATCCCGCTCCTACGTGCTCTCTCGCCCGGTTGCCGATCCGTTCCTCGTTTTGCACGGTCCGCCGCCCGACGCGCCGCCGCCCGACGGTGCCACCATGCCTCATCGAGTCCGCGCGACGGCAGACCTGCGACGAGAGCCTCGGCGCTGCCGTCCGTCGTGACGCTGCCGACCGTGAGGTTCCACCATGTCCGAGCCCAGCCACCGCCACCGCGTCGTCGTCGCCGGAGGGGGGATCACGGGTCTGGTCGCCGCGCGGAGGCTGGCCCTCGCCGGGCACGACGTGACGCTGGTCGAGCAGTCCGACCGGCTGGGCGGCCAGGTGCACACGGTCGCCGACGGCGCGCGGCACCTCGACCTCGGGGCCGAGGCGATCCATCTGGGCCCGCCCGTCGCCCGTGACCTCGTCACGGAGCTGGGTCTGCTCGACTCGGCCGTCGGCGCCGGTCCGGGTCAGACGTGGTTGTGGAACGGGCGTCGTCTCCGGTCGCTCCCCGCGGGCGTCACCCCGTCCGGTCCCACCCGGTTGCGGCCGGTCGTCACGAGCGGGGTCATGTCCGTCCGGGGTCTGGGCCGCGCGGCGCTCGAGCCGCTGCTCGCACGTCTCCGTCCTGCCCTCGCGGCCGACGGCGACGTGTCCGTCGGGGACTTCGTGGCGGGTCGGTTCGGCCGCGAGGTGGCCGAGCGGTTCGTCGACCCGCTCCTCGGCAGCCTGCACGGGGGCGACGTCCACGAGCTCAGCCTTCGCGCATGCGCACCGGCTCTCGTCGAGGCGGCCACCCGTCGGCGCTCGCTCGTCCGGCGTCGCCCGGCTCCCCCGGGCGCGCACGCACCGTCCGCACCGCTGCTCGTGACGTGGCCCGGCGGCCTCCGGACCCTGACCGACGCGCTCCTCGCCGACGTCCCGGTCGACGTCCGGCTCGGCACGCGGGTGACACGCCTGGCCCCGCGGGGGGCGGGGTACGTCGTCGCGACCCGGGACGTCGCCGGACGCACCGCGCCCCTCGACGCCGACGCCGTGGTCCTGGCCCTGCCGGCCGCCGCGTCCGCACCGGTCGTCGCCCCGCACTCCGTACGCGCGGCCCACCTCCTGGGTGCCGGGGAGGTGGCCCGGGTCGCGACCGTCGTCGTCGCCTACGACCGGGCCGGCACGGACGGGCTCCCCGCGTTCGCGGGGACGGGTGTGCTCCTGCCGTCGACGACCGGCACGCTGCTGCGCGCCGCGACCCACCTCTCGCAGAAGTGGCCGCATCTCGCCGACTCCCGGGAGCACCTCGTCCGGCTGTCCGCCGGGCGGTCCGGCGACGCCCGGGTCGTGACGCTGGACGACGACGAGCTCGTCGCCGCGCTCGTCGCGGAGCACCGCGCGATCACGGGGGCCCGGACCACGCCCCGCGTGCTCCACGTCCGACGCTGGGACGACGGTCTGCCGCAGCAGCAGGTCGGCCACCACGCCCGCCTGCGGAGCGTCCGCGCGGAACTCGCCACCGCCCTGCCCGGCGTCGTCCTCGCCGGGTCCGCGTACGACGGGCTCGGCCTCGCCTCGTGCATCGCGTCCGGCACCGCGGCCGCCGCGGCCGCGGTCCCCCGGACCGTCCCCACGACGCAGGAGGTCCGTCCGTGACCGCCACCGAGCGGCCGGCCGTCCGCCGGCTGCACCACGCCCCCGGGGACCGCCCGATGATCGTCATCTGGGAGGTGACCCGGGCCTGTGCGCTCGTGTGCCTGCACTGCCGGGCCGACGCCCAGCACCGGCGCGACCCGCGCGAGCTGACCACGGACCAGGGCCGTGCCCTGCTCGCGGACGTCGCCGCCTTCGGCAGGCCCTACCCCATCGTCGTCCTCACCGGCGGCGACCCGTTCGAGCGGCCCGACCTCGCCGACCTCGTGCGCCACGGCGCGTCCCTCGGCCTCCACATGGCCCTGTCGCCGTCGGTCACGCCCCGGCTGACCCGGGAGGTGCTCACCGAGCTGCACGACGCCGGGGCCGGTGCCCTCTCCCTGTCGCTCGACGGCGCCACGGCGACCACGCACGACGCGTTCCGTGGCGTCCCCGGCGTCTTCGACGCGACCCTGCGCGCGGCCCGGGACGTCCGCGACGCGGGCTTCCGGCTGCAGGTCAACTCCACCGTGACCCGGGCGAACGTGCATGAGCTGCCCGACCTGCTGCGCACCGTGATCGACCTCGGAGCCTCCCTCTGGAGCGTCTTCTTCCTCGTCCCGACCGGCCGCGGGGAGCTGCTCACGCCGCTGGAGCCCGCGCAGGTCGAGGACGTCCTGCACTGGCTGCACGACGTCTCGGACCTCGTGGCCGTCAAGACCACCGAGGCCCCCCACTACCGCCGGGTCGCGATCCAGCGCGCCCGGGCGCGCGCCGAGGGCTCCCCCGCGGCGCCCGTCCTCGGAGAGCTCCACCGGCAGCTCACCGACGCCGTCGTGGCGCTGCGCACCCGACCGACCACGAGGACCCGGCGCCCACGACCCCCGATCGAGGTCAACTCCGGCCGGGGCTTCGCGTTCGTCGACCACGTCGGCGAGGTGTACCCGAGCGGCTTCCTGCCGCACCGGTGCGGCAACGTCAAGGACGCCGGCTTCCGCGAGGTCTACCGCACGAGCCCCCTGCTGCGCTCGCTGCGCGACCCAGCGCTGTTCACCGGGAAGTGTGGCGTGTGCGAGTTCCGCGACGTGTGCGGCGGCAGCCGCTCCCACGCCTACGCCGTGACCGGCGACCTCCTCGCATCCGACCCGACGTGCGTGCACGAGCCGCCGGGGTGGTCCGAGGCCTGACCGGGCCCTACGTCGTCCGACGCCGTTCGCGCGCCTCCCAGGTGTCCGTCGCGACGCGCTGGGCGTCGCGCAGCGCACGCGCGGGGTCGACGCCCTTGGGGCAGACCTGCGTGCACGCCCCGATCTGGATGCACGGCCAGACGCCGAACTCGGTGTCGAGGACGTCGGCACGGTCGAGCTCGCCCGCGTCGCGCGAGTCCTCGTCCCAGCGGCGCGCGGTCGCGACGACGGCCGGTCCGAGGAAGTCCGGCGCCGGCTCGAGCTGCGGGCACGCCGCGTAGCAGAGCATGCAGTCGATGCACTCCGCGAAGCCCTTGAACGCGGCGAGCTCGCCCGGCGTCTGCAGGCTGCCCGACGACGGCCCGTGCGCCCGCAGCGCGTCCTCACCCTCGTCCGTGGCCGGGACCCGCGCCGGTGGCGCGTCGAGGACCGGGAGCCGCGTCGCGCCGTCGGGCACGAGCCACGGCTTCACCGCGGCGAGCTTGCCGAGGAACGTGTCGGTGTCCACGACCAGGTCGCGCAGCACCTCCGCGTGCGCGAGCGGCTCGACGACCAGCCCGGACGTGCGGTAGCCCCGCACGAACGTCTCGCACCCGAGCACCGGCCGGCCGTTGACCATGACGCCGCAGCTCCCGCAGACGGCCATCTTGCACGACCACCGGAACGTGAGCGTCGGGTCGGCGTGGTCCTTGACCCACTGGAGCGCGTCGAGCACGGACGTGCGGTCGTCGTAGGGCACGTCGAACACGTCGTGGTGGTCGGCAGCCGCTCCGTCGGTCGAGGTCCGCGCGACCTCGAGCCGCACCGTCCGCGCCTCCACCGGCAGCCCTGCCTCGCTCACGAACCCGTCCCCTCGTCCGCCGAGAACGACATGGGGGTCGTTATCGGGCCCTTTCCGTCCTTCAGGTCGTGTTCGGCGCTCGGCGTCGCGGCGGCCGGGGCGTGGGTGACCTGCACCGCGCCGTTCGGGCCGAGCCGGACCTCGGAGTGCCTGGCCACCGCGTCCGGCTCCGGGAAGTCGAGGCGCTGGTGCGCGCCGCGCGACTCCTGCCGCGCGAGCGCCGCCGCGACGGCGGCGTGCGCGACGAGCAGCGTCGCGCCGAGCTCGACGGTCGTCGCCCAGTCGGTGTTGAGGACGTCGCTCGTGTCGGCGACGCGCACGTCCGCGTACCGCGCGCGCAGGTCCTCGACGGCCGCGAGCGCCCGCCGCAGCCCGTCGGCGTCGCGGAAGATCCCCACGTCGGCGTCGAGGACGCGGCCGAGCTCGGCCCGGATCGCGGCGGGCGGCTCGGTGCCGCGTCCGCGCATCGCGAGGTAGCCGTCGGCGATCTCGGCGGCGCGGTCCACGAGGGCAGGATCCGGCCGGACGGCCGTGGGCGCGGCGCCGACGCCTCCCGCGCCCGCCGCACCACCGTCGGCCCCGAGGTGCCCGGCCGTGCGCGACCACGCGAGCGCTGCCTCGCCCGCGGCGCGCCCGACGACGAGCGTCTCGACGAGCGAGTTCGACCCGAGCCGGTTCGCGCCGTGCAGGCCCGTGGACGCGCACTCCCCCGCGGCGAACAGCCCGGCGACCTGGGTCGTGCCCCGCGCGTCGGTGCGGATGCCGCCCATCGTGTAGTGCGCCGTCGGGCGGACGGGTACGGGCTCGGTCGCGGGGTCCACGCCCGCGAACTGCTTCGCGAGGCTCGACACGAGGGGCAGCCGCTCCGCCAGCCGGTCGCGACCGAGGTGACGCAGGTCGAGGAGGACGACGCCGCCGTCGGGCGTCGGGATCGTGCGCCCGTCGCGGTCGGCGTGCCAGAACGCCTGCGACAGCTTGTCGCGCGGCCCGAGCTCCATGGTGCGCGGCACGGGCGCCCCGACGGGCGTCTCCGGACCCAGGCCGTAGTCGGCGAGGTAGCGGCGCCCCTCGGCGTCGAGCAGCACACCGCCCTCGCCGCGCGCGGCCTCCGTGAGGAGGATGCCGCTGCCCGGCAGGCCGGTCGGATGGAACTGGAGGAGCTCCATGTCGCGCAGCGGCACGCCGGCGCGCAGCGCCATCGCGGTCCCGTCGCCCGTGCAGATGCCCGCGGTCGTGCTCGTCCCCCACGCGCGTGCGGACCCGCCCGTCGCGAGGACCACCGCGGCCGCCTCGAGCAGCAGCGGCTCGCCGCGGTGCTGGTCGTGCACGACGACGCCACGCACCCGGGCGTCCGGGCAGCCCTCGCCGTCGACCACCAGGTCGAGGACGTGGTGCTCGTCGTACCGGCGGACGGGGCCGTCGGCGCCGGAGTACCGCAGCGACGTCTGGAAGAGGGTGTGGAGCAGGTGGAAACCGGTCTTGTCCGCGGCGAACCACGTGCGGGCGCGGCTCATGCCGCCGAACCGGCGGACGGCGACGTGGCCGTCGTCGGTGCGTGACCACGGCAGACCCCAGCGCTCGAGCCGGTACAGCTCGCCCGCCGCGCGCTCCACGACGAACCGGACCGCGTCCTCCTCGCACAGCCCCGCGCCGCCGGCGAGGGTGTCGGCGACGTGCTGCTCGAGCGAGTCGTCGTCACCCACGACACCCGCGGCCCCGCCCTCGGCCGCGACCGTGTGCGAGCGCATCGGGTAGACCTTGGAGACGAGCGCGACGACGGGCGCGCGGCCGTCGTCGCGCGCGGCGGCCTCCGCGACGGCGAGCGCCGCGCTCAGCCCCGCGGCGCCCCCGCCGACCACGACCACGTCTGCCCGTTCGACGCGCAGCGCGCTCACGGGCGGCTCCCGGGGGTCGGCCGGGATACTGCCGGGCCGGCTTCTGCCGGGCGGGACGCGGGGGGTGCGGCCAGGTGCACGGGGAGGGAGCTGCGAGGCATAGGGGAAGGCTCCCCGCGCCCGCGCGGGCGCGCAACAGGCGAAGGTCCCTCGCGTCCGGTCGCCGGGATGGTGAGTGGTCCCCATCGATCCGGATCCCGACCGCCGGGTAGGGTCCGTGCGGCACCTCTCCCCACGAACCACCGGAGCTCTCCATGCGTCCCGTCCGCACCACCACCAGCCTCGCCGTCGCCACGGCCCTCGCTCTCTCGCTCACCGCGTGCACGATCAACGTCGGCGGCGGCGCCGACGACGCCCCGACCGTCGAGGAGTCGACCGCGCCCGAGGACGAGGCGACCGACGTCGAGGACGCCGAGGAGGTCGACAGCCCGGCCGCCGAGGAGACCGGGTCGAGCGGTGAGCAACCCGACTGGGCCAACCCCCTCCTCGCGCCCGGCGAGCAGATCTCGACGTACAAGGTCGGGGACGTGCGGGTCGACGTCTACCAGGTGAGCGTCGTCAAGGCGACGAAGACGGGCAACTTCGTCGACCCGGAGAAGAACGAGCCGATCATCGACGTCGGCGACGACATCGTCTACGTCAACTACGTCGTCACGAACGAGGGCGCCCCGATCGACCTCGGCTCGAGCCTCGTGAACACGAGCGAGCGCTACGACGACTGGCCGTACATGCAGGGCATGGACTCGATCACGGACTTCGACCTCACCGAGGCGCAGGGCGTGAACCGCGACGCCATGGCCCCGGGCGCCTACCGCGAGCCGACGGTCTACACGTTCGGCACGGGCCAGGCCTACTCCTACGCCACGAACTTCCGGTACCAGCCGGGCTCGCCGATCACGTTCGAGTCCGTCATCACGCCCGTCGACGCCGAGGGCGATCTCCTGCACGACGAGCGCATCGAGGGCTCGGGCACCGGCACCATCTCCTGACCGGCCCGCACCGGTGGCCGGTCGACCGCACCGGCCACCGGTAGGGTCCGTGCGCCACCCTTCACCACGAACCTCGGAGCTCGCATGCGTCCCGTCCGCACCGCCACCGGCCTCGCCGTCACGACCGTGCTCGCCCTCGGGCTGACGGCCTGCACCATCAACATCGGCGGCCCGGGGCAGCAGGCGCCCGCCACGGAGGCGGCGGACGGCGGGGACACGACCGGCGTCGACGACGCCGAGGTCGGGGACGCCGAGGAGGTGGACTCCGCCGTCGCCGGGGGCGCCGACGGCACCGAGGGCGAGCTGCCCGACTGGGCGAACCCGGTCACGACCCCGGGCGAGCAGATCGCCACCTACGAGATCGGGCAGGTGCGCGTCGACGTCTACCAGGTCGGCGTCACCCGGGCGACGAGGGAGGGCCTGTTCGCCGACCCCGACACCCACGAGCCGATCATCGCCGTGGGCGACGAGATCGTCTTCGTCAACTACGTGCTCACCAACGAGGGCGCCCCGATCGACCTCGGGTTCAGCCTCGTGAGCATCGACGAGCGCTACGTGGACTGGCCGTACCTCGGTGGCATGGACACGATCCTCGACGACGACCTGTACGAGCAGCAGGGCGTCAACGACGACCCCATGCACGACCAGGCGTACCGCGAGCCCGGGGTGTTCACGCTCGGGACCGGGCAGTCGTACTCGTACGGCACGAACTTCCCCTACCAGCCCGGGACGGACATCACCTTCGACACGACCCTCGTGCCGGTCGACGCGCAGGGCAACCTGCTGCACGACGAGACGCTCGACGCCGAGGGCACCGGCACCATCTCCTGACCGAGGGGCGGGTCAGCGACGCGTGAGGTCCTCGTACTCCGGGTGGCGCTGGATGTACGCGCGGACGAACGGGCACAGGGCGACGACGCGCTCGCCCGAGGCGCGGACCTGGTCGAGCGCGCCCGCCGCGAGCGCCGAGCCGATGCCCTGGCCCTCGAACGCGGGGTCGACCTCGGTGTGGGTGAAGATCACCGCGCCGGGCTCGCGCACGTAGGCGGCGAAGCCGGCGACGGTCCCGTCGTCGGTGCGGGCGTCGAAGCGGTCGCCCTCGTCGGTGACGGTGACGGTCGAGGCGCGGGGCGCGGGGCTGTCGGTCATGGCGCCCATCGTCGCCGCCGCGGACCGTGCGGACAACCGCTGGACACGGTCGTGAGACCGCCGTCACGTCGCGCCTCGGGACACGAATTCACGACCGGACGGACGGCTTCCGGGTGCGACACTGGGACGGTGGTCCAGGATTCCCCGTCGCGCGCCGGCGACCCCGAGAACCCCGAGCAGCGGCAGGACGACCTGACGACCGGCGGAGCGCCGTCGGGCACCCCGCCGGAGGCCTCCGACCCGGCCCCCTCGCGCAACCCCTACCGGGCCGTCCTCACGCTGCCCGGGGCGTGGCGCTTCTCCGCCGCGGCCCTCGTCGCTCGGCTGCCGATGTCGATGGTCGGCATCGGCACGATCCTCATGGTCCAGGGCATCTACGGCGAGTACGCGCTGGCCGGCCGGGTCGCCGCGGCGCTCGTCGTCGCGCAGGCGATCGTGTCGCCGCAGATCGCGCGGCTCGTCGACCGCACCGGGCAGCGCGTCGTCATGCTGCCGATGCTCGCCGCGGCGGCGTTCGGGCTCGGCGGGCTCATCCTGTGCGCGGTGCTGCGGGCGCCCGAGTGGACGCTCTACGTGTTCGCCGCGATCTCCGGCGCGACGCAGGGGTCGTACGGGTCGATGGTCCGGGCGCGCTGGACGCACGTCGTGCCCGACGCGCGGCGCCTGCACACGGCCTACTCGCTCGAGTCCGCGCTCGACGAGCTGGTGTTCGTCGTCGGCCCGGTCCTCGCGACCGTGCTCGCCACGAGCGTGTCTCCGTCCGCCGGGCTGCTGGTCCCGCTCGTCGCCGCGGTCGTCGGCGGGCTGTGGTTCCTCTCGCAGCGCACGACCGAGCCGCCGGTCGTCGTGCCGGAGCCGGGCGTGAAGCAGCGCTCGGCCATGCGCTCGACGGGGATGATCGTGCTCGCGGTGATCTTCGTCGCGATGGGCATCGTGTTCGGCGCGACCGACGTGTCGACCATCGCGTTCGCCGAGGAGCAGGGGCAGAAGGGCTCGGCCGGCCTCATCCTCGCGGTGTTCGCGACCGGGTCGCTCATCTCGGGGCTCGTGTACGGCGCGCGCCACTGGGTCTCGCCCCTGTGGCGCCGGTTCGTCATCGGGATCGTCGCGCTCGCCGCGGGCGTCTCCCTGTTCTTCTTCGTCACGTCGATCCCCGTCCTGGCGGCGGTGATGTTCGTAACCGGGTTCGCGATCGCGCCGACGCTCATCAACGGCAACAACCTCGTGCAGAACCTCGTCGCGCCCACGCAGCTCACCGAGGGACTGGCCTGGGTCGGCACGTCGCTCGGCGTCGGGGTGTCGATCGGCTCGTCGGTGGCCGGGTCGCGCATCGACACGGGGGGTGCGCACGCCGGGTTCGAGGTCGTCGTCGCGGCGGCGGTGCTCGCCGTCGTCCTCGTGCTCGCGGCGCTGCGGTCGCTGCGCCGCAGCGCGGTCCGCGAGGACGTCGCCTCCTGACGGGAGCGGCGTCCGGCCGGGCACGCCGGAACGCCGGTCAGGCCGGGTCGGCCCCCGACAGGTGGGCGCGCTCGCCCTCCTGGTCGAAGATCGTGAGCAGCTCGACGGGCCCGTCCTGCGCGCCGAACGAGTGCGGGACCATCGTCGAGAACTCCGCCGCCTGCCCCTCGCGCACGACGATCCGGCGGTCGGCGAGGTAGAGGACCGCCGTCCCGGACAGCACCGTGAACCACTCGTGGCCGGGGTGGACGCGCTGGTGCTCCGGCCCCACGGGCCGCTCGGGGGTGAGACGCATCTTCGCGACCATCGTCCCGGGGCGGTCGCGCGAGAGCAACCACGTCGTCTCGCCCGGGCGACGCTGCGGCTCGGGCCGGATCACCACGTCCTCGTCGTCCACGGGCTCGACGAGCTGGTCGAGCGTCGTGCCCAGCGCGCGGGCGAGGGGGACGAGCTGGTCGAGCGCGATGCGCCGGTGCCCGGTCTCGATCCTGCTGAGCGTCGACGGGCTGAGGTAGCAGCGCGCGGCGAGCGCGTCGAGCGTCCAGCCCCGCGCGAGCCGCAGCCCGCGGATGCGTTGACGGACGACGGCGTCGAGATCCAGTTCTTGCGTCATGAGCAAGACTCTATGCTTCATGCGCACAGCGCGCCTACGGTGGATCCATGACCTCCTCCGTCCATCCTCACGCGGCCGCGAGCCCTGGCCACCATCCCGAGCACGGTCACCGGCACGAGCACGGCCACCGCCACGACCACGACGGCGGGGACGGCATGGCCGAGATGCTCGACCTCGACGCGCTCGTCTTCG
>CAZFUQ010000068.1:0-6007 GCA_964521905.1 uncultured Cellulosimicrobium sp. | reverse complement strand
CACGACGGCGGGGACGGCATGGCCGAGATGCTCGACCTCGACGCGCTCGTCTTCGGCGACCTCCTCGACGAGGCGGTCTCGGTGGCGGCGGCCCACGCGCCGGAACCCACGCGGACCGTCGTCGACCTCGGCGCCGGGACGGGCACCGGCACCCGCGCGCTCGCCCGCGCGTTCCCCGACGCCACGGTGGTCGCCGTGGACGCGGACGACGCGATGCTCGACCGCCTGCGCGGCGGGCTCACCGGGAACGACCCCGCCGGGGGCCGCCGCCCGGGGACGGAGCTCGCCGAGCGCGTGCGCACCGTGCGGGCCGACCTCGACGCCGGCTGGCCCGACGTCGGCGTCGCGGACGTCGTCTGGGCGTCGGCGTCCCTGCACCACGTCGCCGACCCGGCCCGCGTCCTGCGCGACGCCCACGACGCCCTCGCGCCCGGGGGCCTCCTCGTCGTCGTCGAGATGACCGCGACGTCCCCCGTCCTGCCCGACGACGCGGCGCACGCCGACCTCGCCGCGCACCTGGCGAGCGCCATGGCCCACGCGGGCTGGAACCGCTACCCCGACTGGACGCCCTACCTGACCGACGCCGGGCTGGACCTCGTGGACCGGCGCGAGCCGACCGCCGTCGTGCCGCCGGGGCCGGACGCGTCCCGCTGGGCGCACGCGACCGCCGCGCGCCAGCGCGAGCACCTCGCCGAGCACCTCGACCCCGCCGACCTCGCCGCTCTCGACACGGTCCTCGCCGCGACGAACGCCCCGTCCGCACACACCATCGGCGCACAGGGCGGCCGCATCGTCTGGGCCGCCCGCCGCCCCCACCCCCCTCGCTGAGTGCGTGAAACAGTCGCCGTCCACACCCCTTCTCGCGACTGTTTCACGCACTCAGCGGTGACCCTCAGGAGAGCCATGAGCACCGTCCACACGAACACCTCTTATGACGTCGCGGTCGTCGGCGGGGGGCCCGCCGGGCTGAGCGCCGCGGTGGCGCTCGCGCGGTCGCTGCGCTCCGTCGTCGTGCTCGACGCGGGCGAGCCGCGCAACGCACCCGCCGCGGGCGCGCACAACCTGCTCGGGCGCGAGGGCGTGCCGCCCCGCGAGCTGCTCGCGACGGGCCGCGCCGAGGCCGAGGGCTACGGCGCCGAGGTCCGCGACGCGCGGGTCGTCGGCGCGGCAGGCGACGCGGACGCGGGCTTCACCCTGACGCTCGACGACGGCGCGACCGTCCGCGCGCGCCGCGTCCTGCTCGCGACCGGCCTCGTCGACGAGCTCCCCGACGTCCCCGGCGTGCGCGAGGCGTGGGGGTCGACCGTGCTGCACTGCCCGTTCTGCCACGGGTGGGAGGTGCGCGGGCAGCGGATCGCGGTCCTCGCCACCGGCCCCGCGGCGCTGCACCAGGTGCTGCTGTTCCGCCAGCTCAGCCCGGACGTCACGCTGCTGCTCCACACCTCGCCCGAGCCCGACGACGCCACGTGGGAGCAGATGTCGGCGCTCGGCGTGCGCGTGGTCGAGGGCGAGGTCGAGCGCCTCGACGTCGACGGCCGGGCCGTGCGCGGCGTCGTCCTCGCGGACGGGACGTCGGTCGCGGTCGACGCCGTCGTCGTCGGACCGCGGTTCGTCGCGCGCGGCGAGCTGTTCGAGCAGCTCGGCGGGACGCTCGAGGAGCAGCCGGCCGGCACGTTCGTCCCCGCGGACCCGCGCGGCGCGACCGCCGTCCCGGGCGTCTGGGCGGCCGGGAACTCCAGCGACCTCATGGCGCAGGTCGGCGCGTCCGCGGCAGCAGGCGTCATGGCCGGCGCGGGGATCCACGGCGAGCTCGCAGCAGCCGACGCCGCGGCCGCCGTCGCGCGGCGCCGTACCCCGTTCGCCGCGGGGGCGTGACGCACGAGACGCCGGTTCACGCTGCGGCCGCAGGGCTGGCGGAGCACGATGGGAGGCGACCCGGCCCCGCTCCCAGGAGGTACGTCATGCCGTTCGGAATCGGCCGCTCCCCCGTCGACAAGCGCAACCGGACGGTCGCGGACCTGCTCGTCGCGCAGCTCATCGAGGCCGGTGTGCGACGGATCTACGGCATCGTCGGCGACAGCCTCAACCCCGTCGTCGACGCCGTGCACCGCTCGAACGCCGGTGAGAACGCGGGCAAGGGCATCGAGTGGGTGCACGTGCGGCACGAGGAGGCCGCCGCGTTCGCGGCCGCCGCGGAGGCCGAGGTCACCGGCAGCCTGGCGGTGTGCGCCGGCTCCTGCGGCCCGGGAAACCTGCACCTCATCAACGGCCTGTACGACGCCAACCGGTCGCGCGTCCCCGTCCTCGCGATCGCGAGCCACATCCCGAGCAAGCAGATCGGCACCGGGTTCTTCCAGGAGACCCACCCGGACCGGCTGTTCACCGAGTGCTCCGTCTACTCGGAGATGATCTCGAGCGCCGACCAGGCGCCGCGCGTCATCAACTCGGCGATCCACCACGCGTACGGCGCGCGCGGCGTGTCCGTCCTGACCCTCCCGGGCGACGTCGCGGACCTCGACGCCCCCGCCGCCGTGCCCGACGTCGCGACCCGGCCCGCACCGCCGCGCGTCGTCCCCGGCACGGCCGCGGTCCAGCAGCTCGCCGCCGCGATCGACGCGGCGAAGAAGGTGACGATCTTCGCCGGCGCGGGGGTGCGCGGAGCGCACGACGACGTGGTCGCCCTCGCGGACAAGATCGCCGCGCCCGTGGGTCACTCGCTGCGCGGCAAGGAGTGGATCCAGTACGACAACCCGTTCGACGTCGGCATGTCCGGCCTGCTCGGCTACGGCGCCGCGTTCGACGCGATGCACGACTGCGACCTGCTGATCCTGCTCGGGACCGACTTCCCCTACGACCAGTTCCTCCCCGAGTCGGTGCGCACGGCCCAGGTCGACGTCGACCCGACGCACCTCGGGCGCCGCACGCGGCTCGACCTCGCGGTCGTGGGCGACGTCGGCGAGACCGTGCGCGCGCTGCTGCCCCTCGTGAGGAAGGCCCGGTCGCGCGCGTTCCTCGAGACGATGGTCGCGAAGCAGGAGAAGGCGATGCGCGGCGTCGTCGGCGCGTACACCAAGAACGTCGAGCGCACGACGCCCATCCACCCGGAGTTCGTCGCGGACACCCTCGACCAGGTCGCCGCCGACGACGCGGTGTTCACCGTCGACACGGGCATGTGCAACGTGTGGGCCGCGCGGTACATCACGCCCAACGGGAGGAGGCGCGTCATCGGCTCGTTCCTGCACGGCTCGATGGCGAACGCGCTCCCGCACGCGATCGGCGTCGCGGCGTCGCAACCCCGCCGCCAGGTCGTCGCCATGGCGGGCGACGGCGGCCTGTCGATGCTGCTGGGCGAGCTCATCACGGTCAAGCACTACGACCTGCCGGTCAAGGTCGTCCTGTTCAACAACGCGAGCCTCGGCATGGTGCGCCTCGAGATGCTCGTCGACGGGCTGCCGATGTTCGGGACCGACTCGCCGCAGGTCGACTACGCCGCCGTGGCGAACGCGATCGGCGTCCCGGCCGTGCGCGTCGAGCGCCCGAAGGACCTGCGGCGCGCGCTCGCCGAGGCCCTGGACCGGCCCGGGCCCGCGTTGGTCGACGTCGTCACCGACCCGAACGCGCTGTCCATCCCGCCGAACATCACCGCCGGCCAGGTGCGCGGGTTCGCGGTCGCGATGAGCAAGGAGGTCCTCGGCGGCGGCATGGGCGAGGTCGTCGCCCTGGCGCGCGCCAACCTGCGGAACGTGCCGCGGCCGTAGCCGCCGGGGGCGGGGAAGGGCCGGAAGGCCCTGCCTCGCCCGACGGCGTCCCGCTAGGCTCGCGCGCGTGCTCACCAAGACGCCGGTCACCACGGAACAGCTGGCCGCGGTCGTCGCCCCGCTCGGCGAGGTGGTGCGCGCGGAGCCGTTGAGCGGCGGGATGTTCGCCAGCGTCTTCGCGCTCGACCTCGTGCCCCGCGTGCCCGACGTCGGCCCGCACCGCGTCGTCGTGAAGGTCACCGGTGCGGACACGTCGCGCCTCCTGCGCTACGAGCACGGCATCCTCACCACGGAGGAGGCGGCCTATCGCGCGGCGCACGCCGCCGGGCTCCCGGTCCCCGAGGTGCTGCACGCCGACCTGACACGCGCGCACCTGGACGGGGACGCGCTCGTCGTGACGTTCCTCGACGGCGCCCTGTGGAGCACGAGCGAGCTCGACGCCGCGGCGACGGCGGGCGTGAACCGCCGGCTCGGCGCGCTCATGGCGCGCCTGCACCGGATCGAGGGCACCGCGTTCGGCTACCCCTCCCCCGCGGCGGGCCTCGCCGCGACGTCCTGGCCGGACGCGTTCGCGCGCATGGTCGGCGCCGTGCTCGACGACGCGCGGGACTGGGGCGTGGACCTCCCGGCGGACCGCGTGCGCGACGCCGCCTCACGGCACCACGACCTGCTCGCCGAGGTCGGGGTCCCCCGCCTCGTGCACTCCGACCTCTGGCCGGGCAACGTGCTGCTCGGTGCGCCCGGCCGCACCGGCGAGCGGTCGATCGTCGGGGTCATCGACGCCGAGCGCGCGCTGTGGGGCGACCCGCTGTTCGAGCTCGTGGGCGCGGACCAGCTCGGCGCGGGCGCCGTCGACCCCGACCTCCTGGCCGGGTACGCCGCCGAGGGCGGGGACCTGGGGCTGGGCGACGGGACCCCGGGGACCGGCGACGCGTGGACGCGCCTGCGGCTCTACCGCGCCTACTACGGGTGCCTGCTCGCCGTCGAGGTGGTCCCGCGCGCCTACGAGGGCGACTGGGTGGAGGGCTACGCCGGGACGGCGCGCGCCAACCTCCTGCAGATGCTGGAGGAGCTCGGATCGTGACCGGTGGGGAGTGCTCCCCATCGGACGCGGCCCGACCTGGCTCTTGGCATGGTCGGGTCACGATAGGGTGTGAGGACGTTCACGACAACTCCACACGCTCCTTTCCACGACACGGCCTCCCGGCCGCGACAAGGGGACCTCGCATGATCGCGTTCATCGTCATCGGCATCGCCGGACTCGCCCTCTTGCTGCTCTCGCTGCTCGTCGGCGAGATCGTCGAGCTCGGCGACGGTGCCGTGTCCGGCACGACGATCGGCGTGGGCGGTGTGGTGTTCGGAGCCGTGGGCGTGATCGTGTCCTCCAACGACCTGCCGACCTGGCTCGCGTACGTCGGCTCGCTCGTCGTCGCCCTGGTCGTCATGGTGCTCGTGCAGGCGCTCGTCAAGCACCTGCGCGCGACGGAGGACGGGCTCCCCGTCTCGCTCGTCGGCGTGCAGGGCACCGCGACGACCAGGATCGACCCGGCACGCGGCGAGGTCTCGCTCGACGCCGTGCACGAGCTCGAGCGGCGCCTCGCGTGGTCGGACGAGCCCATCCCGGAGGGCGCGCGCGTCGTCGTGCTCGAGCAGTCCGGGAGCCGGGTTCGCGTCCAGCGCCACTACCCGAACGACTGACCCCCGGCGCCCCGGCGCCACCTGGTCGGCCCCGGCCGACCCGCAGTACTGCCGCACGCCCGCACCCACGGAGGGAGACGCGCCCCGGCGCGCACCATGTTCGACGACTCGAATCTCATCACGACCCTGGCGATCGTCGCCCTGGTCATCGCCTTCTTCGCGGTGATCATCTTCATCAGCAAGCGCATCCGTCGCGTCCCGCCGAACGAGGCCCTCGTCATCGTCGGCCGCGGCGCCGGCCGCAAGGAGGCCGCGGGCAGCGGGCAGAAGGTCATCGTCGGTGGCCGCACGTTCGTCTGGCCGATCCTCCAGCAGGGCTTCCCGATCTCGCTCGAGCAGCGCCAGATCGGCATCACGGTCGAGGGCGTCGACAAGAACCGCATCAAGATCGCCATCAAGGCGTCGATCAACTTCAAGGTCCGCGGTGACGAGGAGGGCGTGCGGCGCGCGGCCCAGCGCTTCCTCTCCCAGCAGCAGGCGCTCACCGAGATCATCAAGGAGTCCCTCGAGGGCTCGCTGCGCTCCATCGTCGGCGACATGACGATCGAGCA
>CAZFUQ010000067.1:0-16145 GCA_964521905.1 uncultured Cellulosimicrobium sp. | reverse complement strand
GTCGCTGCGCGGCCCCGACCCGTCGTCGCCGGCGGCGGACCGCAGGGCGAAGGAGCGGGCGGTGGTGGCGAAGACCGCGCCGACCACGACGAGGACTGCCGCACAGGACGCCGAGAAGGCACGGTTGTGGGGGAGCCGGGACTGGTCGCCCGACCTGAGTGGCCGGGGCGGGCGCGTCGTCGACCCGCTCGCGGTGGACGAGGGCGAGGTCCGGCGCGCGGACGACTCGCACGACGTCGTGCCCGCGCACCGGCCGCCGTCGGCCGCGCAGGAGGGCGAGATCCCGGACGAGGTGCTGGACCTCGCCGACCGGATGCTGCGCCTGCCGCGGCACCTGGGGATCCACTCGGGCGGCATGGTCATGTGCGACCGGCCGGTCATCGAGGTGTGCCCCGTCGAGTGGGCGCGCAGGGAGGGGCGCACCGTCCTGCAGTGGGACAAGGAGGACTGCGCGGACGCCGGGCTCGTGAAGTTCGACCTGCTCGGCCTGGGGATGCTCACGGCGCTGCGGATCGCGTTCGACCTCGTCGAGCGGCACGAGGGCGGCCCGCGCCTCGAGCTGCACACGCTGCCCGAGGACGACCCGGCGGTGTACGACCTGCTGTGCGCGGCCGACACCGTGGGTGTGTTCCAGGTCGAGTCGCGCGCGCAGATGGCGACGCTGCCACGGCTGCGCCCCCGGAACTTCTACGACATCGTCATCGAGGTCGCGCTCATCCGCCCCGGGCCGATCCAGGGCGGCTCCGTGCACCCGTACATCAACCGGGCGCGAGGGCGGGAGAAGGTGACGTTCCTGCACCCGCTGCTGGAGAAGTCGCTCGGCAAGACGCTCGGCGTCCCGCTGTTCCAGGAGCAGCTCATGCAGATGGCGATCGACGTCGCGGGCTTCTCGCCCAAGGACTCCGACCAGCTGCGCCGGGCGATGGGGTCCAAGCGGTCGGTCGAGCGCATGGAGGAGCTGCGCGGCCGGCTCATGGAGGGGATGGTGAAGAAGGGGGTCACCGACCCCGCCGTGCGCGAGGAGATCTACGACAAGCTCAAGGCGTTCGCCGACTTCGGGTTCCCCGAGTCGCACGCGTACTCCTTCGCGTTCCTCGTGTACGCGAGCTCGTGGCTCAAGGTGCACCACCCCGCCGCGTTCTACGCGGGCCTGCTCGCGGCGCAGCCCATGGGGTTCTACTCGCCGCAGTCGCTCGTGGCCGACGCGCGGCGGCACGGGGTGGTCGTGCTGCGCCCGGACGTCAACGCGTCCGACGTCGAGGCGACGGTCGAGCGGCTGCCTGCCGACCATGCGGCTGCGCCCGGCGATCATGGGGACACCGACCCTCCGGGCGCCCGGACGGACAGCGACCGCATGCTCGGCGGGGAGGGGAGGATCGACACCGCGTTCGGGCCGGAGCCCGACCTGACGCTCGCGGTGCGGCTCGGGCTCGCGAGCGTGCGCGGGCTCGGCAAGGAGGCGGCGGAGCGGCTCGTCGCTGCGCGGGAGACGCCGTTCCGGGACTTGCGCGACCTCGTGCGGCGGGTCGACCTTACGACCGCCCAGCTCGAGGGCCTTGCCACGTCGGGGGCGACGGACTGCCTCGGCGTGACGCGGCGCGAGGCGCTGTGGGCCGCCGGTGCGCTCGCGCAGGAGGGCCCGGGCACGCTGCCGGGCGTGAGCGTGGGCGTGGAGGCGCCCGCGCTGCCCGGCATGACCGACGTCGAGACCGCCGTCGCCGACGTGTGGGCCACGGGCGTGTCCGCCGACTCCTACCCGACCCAGTACGTGCGCGACGGGCTCGACGCGGCGGGGGTGCTCACCGTCGTCGGCGCGGTCGAGGTGTCCCGGGAGATCGAGCGGGTCGACGACGCCGAGCGGGAGGCGGGCGAGGTGCCGGGCACGCGCCTGCACCCGGCGTCGCGCGTCGCGGTGGGCGGAGTCGTCACGCACCGCCAGCGGCCCGGGACTGCCGGGGGCGTGACGTTCCTGTCGCTGGAGGACGAGACGGGGATCCTCAACGTCGTGTGCTCGCCCGGGCTGTGGCAGCGGTTCCGGAAGGTCGCGCGCGGGTCGGCGGCGCTCGTCGTGCGCGGACGGCTCGAGCGGGCCGACGGCGCGACGAACCTCGTCGCGGAGCACCTCGCCCCGCTCTCCCTCCAGGTCGCCACGACGTCGCGCGACTTCCACTGATCAGGGCGGTACCCGCCGTATCAGCCCGTTCGCGCGCCGTCTCCCTCGTCGTATGAGGACCATGAGGAGGGCCGAGCGATGGTGCTGGCGACGCAGGACACCGGACACGGTGGACGACGACACCGGGTAGGACGCGCGACCGCCGGGGTGCTGCTGAGCGCTGCGGTCGTGTGCGGTGTCGCCGCGTGCAGCTGGGGTGGGGACGACTCGGCCCAGCAGGTCTCGAGCAGCGTGGAGCCGGACGCGACCGACGAGGCCACCACCTCGCCGTCGACGTCCCCCGAGACGGAGAGCTCTCAGAAGCCGCAGGGCCCTCGTGGTGGCGGTGGCGGGAGCGGGGGATCACCGGTCGCCATGGCGACAGCGGCCCAACAGGACGGCAACGACTTCCTCGACGTGCGAGCGGAGTTCATCGAGCAGATGACGGTCAACTGCGGCGGGACGCTGTGCGTGACGGTCGTCTCCGAGCCGCCGGAGGCAGACAACGCCTGCAAGTATCGGCGCTCCGACCCGCCCTGGAGGGAGGGGGGCTTCACCATCCCTCGCTGGTCGACCGTCGTCCTCGTCGCGGACTGCAGCCCTGGCACGGGCGATCCGGGAGACGGGACGCAGACCGGCACGGAGACCGGTGTCGAGACGGGGACGGAGGGAGGCTCGGAGGTCGGCACCGAGACCGGTACGGGGAGCGAGACCGGCCCCGGCGGCGACAACGGCAGCGAGGAGGGTGCCGGGAGCGATGGTGAGGGCGTCCCGGGCGGCGCCGAGGAGGACGGTGGTCCGGGCGACGGCGGAGCCGGGGCGGGGACGGGCGGTGCGCCGTGAGCGACCCCGTTCCCGTACCGACGGACGGGCCGAGCACGGACGTGCCGCGCCTCGCCAGGATCGCGACCGAGATCGTGGCGCCCGCCGGTCTGGTCGCCGCGCTGCTCTACTTCTTCGGTCGGCAGCGCGCCATGTTCTTCTACCACTACTTCGGCGTCGAGGTGACGTCCCTGCAGCTCACGTCGACGGACTACATGGTCCTCGCGCAGGACGGGTTCCTCCTGCCGCTCGCCGCGGTGGCGGTCGTCGTGCTGGTGTCGCTGTGGGCGCGCGGCGGCTCGACCCGCGCGGCGGGCGTACGGCGTCACCGTCCTCGTGTGCTCCTCGCGATCGGCGCGGCCGGGTCCGTGCTCGTCGCCTTCGGCCTGTTCCAGGCCGTCTGGCCCGGGACCGGGCTCGCCGACGGCGTCCCGACCTGGATCGCCCCGGTCTGCCTCGCGCTCGGGATCCTGGCCCTCGCCGCCGTCGTGCAGGCGTGGCGGTCCGAGCTGCGGCGGTCCCGTCCGGGATGGCGGGGGCCGTCCGTCGGCGCGCGCCTCACCGAGTGGGCAGCGGTGTTCACGCTGGTCGCGGTGTCGCTCTTCTGGGCCGTGGCGAACTACTCGGCGGAGGTGGGGGAGAGCCGCGGTCGCCAGTTCGAGGCGGAGCTCTCTCAGTATCCCGGGGTCGTGGTCCGCAGCTCCGCCGACCTGCAGCTCGTCGCTCCGGGGGTGACCGCGAGCCTGTGCGGTCCCGAGGGGGCCGCCTTCCGGCACCGGTACGACGGCCTCGTGCTCATGCAGCAGGCGGGAGGAACCTACTTCCTCGTCCCGCGGGACTGGGAGCGCGGACCGGCGGACTCAGCGGTCCTCGCGGTGCCCGTCGGCGACGGGGTTCGCCTGGACTACCTCCCGCCGGATCCCGACGGCGACGCGCCGCGGACCGGTCCGGTCGTCCAGCAGGGCAGCGGGTGCTGAGACGCGAACCCTTCGTCAGGTGGCCAGCGGCGCGACGACGCACACCTCGAACGTGTCGCGCGCGCGGCGCAGCAGGTACCGGACCTCCTGCGCCTCCTGCTCGTTCGCGTACTCGTCGCGGTAGCTCCAGCGCACGCGCGCCCACACGAGCGCGTCGCCCACCCCCTCGACGTCCTCGAGGTGCGCGACGACACCGACGAGCCCGCGCTCGCGGAAGCCGCGGGCGGTCTCGAGCGTCGACTCGCGCACCGCCTCCGGGTCGGCGAGGACCACGGAACCCGAGACGCCGACGACGAGCGCCGGGAAGGCATAGCTCTCCCCGATCGTGTCGAGGTCGCCCGTCGAGAGGGCGACCCCGTAGGAGTTGAGGAAGGTCTGGACGTCGTCGGCGTCGAAGGTCTCGGCGTGGGGCTCCATCTCCCCGTTCTACCGTGCGCCGAGACGCTGCGCGCGGCGGGTCACCAGGCCTGCGCGAGGAGCAGCGCGAACAGCTCGTCGGCGTCGGTCTCGAGGCCGCGCGAGGCGAACCACGCCGACATCGTGCGGCAGTCGCGCAGCAGGAGCTCGGTGCCGAACGGGTTGGCGACCAGGTCCACGACCTGCGGGAGGTCGATGATGACGAGCCGGTCGCCGTCGGCGAGGACGTTGTACGGTGACAGGTCGCCGTGCGCGTAGCCGAGGCGGGCGAGGACCGCCATGGCGTCGCGGAGCTGGTCCCACCACGAGGCGAGCAGGTCGGGGTGCGGGCGCGTGCGCGCGAGCCGCGGTGCGGCCTCGTGCTCGACTCCGTCGGACGTGCCGACGAACTCCATGAGGATCTCGTTCCCGTCGATCTGCACGGGGTACGGGACGGGCACGCCCGCGGACCACAGCTCGCCGAGAGCGGCGAACTCGGCGGCGGCCCACTGCCCGGCGGCGACCTGGCGCCCGTAGCGGGACTTGCGGTCGAGCGCGCGCCGGTCGCGTGTGCGCCGCACGCGCCGGTCCTCGGTGTAGACGGTGTCGCGCCGGAACGCACGGTGGTCGAGGTCGCGGTAGCGCTTGGCGGCGAGGAGCGTGCGCTGCGCGGGGTCGTCGGGCACGGCGCGCTCGACCAGGTGGACGTCCGCCTCCTTGCCGGTCTTGAGCACGCCGAGCTCGGTGTCGACCGCCGCGTCGGCGGTGACGACCCAGCCCGGTCGGGGCTCGGGGCCACGCTGGCCCTTCTCGACGGCGGACCACGTGGACCAGCGCTGGTCGTCGCCGAGCGCGGCGTCGAGGACCCCGGCGCCGACCGCACCGTGGCCGGTCTCGTCGGTGGCGCCGTCGAACCGCTCGTCGTGCCTGTGCAGGCGCCGGGGCGGGGGAGTGCGCGGGTCGCGCGCGAAGGTGGGGGGAAGGTACGGGTCGGACAGGTCGTGCTCGTGCACGGCGGCTCCTCGAGGAGGGGGAGCGCGCGAGGGCCCGTCGTCGACGACGGGGCGGCGGTCGTGGTGCCGGACCGCTCAGCGGTGGTCGGCGCTCCCGGGGGTGGTGGACACGCGGGCGTGGGTCGTCCAGCTCATCGTGTTCCTCCTCTCCTGCGGCGCCCGACGTCGCGGGCTGCTCCGGGAGCGACCCTGCCACCGGTCGGGCCGGCCCGGCAAGGGAATATCGACGTCGGCGTCCCGGGAGCCCGGTGACCGTGCCGCCGCTCAGGCGGCGCCCGGGAGAAGTCCACCGATCGCGGACGCGACGCGCTCGTACGTGCCGTACGTGTCGAAACCCATCTGGTCGAGCGCGGACCAGGTGATGCCGACGATCGCGTAGATCCCGACCGCCGTCGCGAGGATCCACTCGCGCACGGACCCGGTGGAACCGAGGATCGGCAGGGCGATGCTGCCGCTCGGGCGCCACACGTCGTCGATGACGGCCGTACGGCGCACCCAGCGCGGGGAGCGGAACTTCACGGGCCACAGCAGGGGGGCGCCGTTCGTCGTGAGCATGTCCCCGAGGATGTGCACGGTGACGCCGATGCCGACCGCGAACGGCAGCCAGTTCCACTCCTCGGGGGAGAAGAGCGCGACGAGCACCGCGACGATCAGCGACGTCAGCCAGGGCATGAGCTTGCCGCCGCGCGTGAGCTTGAGCGCCTTGAGCGCGAGCGCGACGAGCAGGACGGCGAGCAGCCCGCCCCCGACGTAGACGGTGCCGAAGCTCTCGGTCTCGATCGTGACGAGGCCCACCAGCCACGCGAGCGCGGTGAACACGGCGATCCCGAGGAACGAGTGCGTCCCCTGGCGGTGCCCGCCCGAGATGGTCTCCACGACGTCGGAGACCCACTCGCTCACGGGCGGCAGGGAGTGCGCGAACGTCCCGTTGTGATGGTCCGCGTCCGGCAGGAGCGCGGCGCCCGCGCACACGACCGCGCCCGTCATGACCCCGACGGACGACACGGGGTGCCAGCCGAAGGCGAACGGGGCGGTGGACGTCACCGCGACCCAGGCGGCGGCGCCGGTCGCGGCGTGGTGGGCGCCCATCATGGCGGCGGGTCTCCTGTCGTCGGCCCGCCGCACGGTTCGTCGGCGTCGGGAGGTGTGTCCGGAACGTCCGGAACCTTACCGGGTGCGGCTGACATCGCGGTGCTGCCTGCGGCGCGGCCTGCGCCCTGAGGGCGGGCGCTGACGCGCTCGAGCAGCGCAGGCGAAAAAGTATGCCAAGCCTCGTCGTCTCGCACCATCGCTGCAGTTCTTCGAGAGCGCTGCGGGAGGAATTCTCGGCCATTCAGGAAATGGGGTTGTGCTTCGGTCGGAATGCGCGTACGGTCTTCCTCGGTCCATGACGCAGGAGAGCGTGGATCGCCCGCGACAGTCCGAGAGGAGCAGTGCCGTGCATGAATTCGCCCAGCTGATCGAGCGACGCCCCGCGCTGCCTCGTCGACAGCGCCGCGACGTGCAGCCCACGACGTATCTTCGCCGTTCCTCCTGCCCTGCCGGCGGCTCCGGCGGTCCTGAGACCTGACCTCCGCGTCGATCGACGGGCCGTTCCGGGAGTTCTCCGGGGCGGTCCTTTTTCTGTAGCACCCGTTGCGACGGGTGTCATTCTGGCTGCATTCCTCCCGCCATTGACCGTGCCCTGGCGCGCGCATTCTTCGCGCGCCGGTCCCGGTACGGAACTGCCTTCGTGGTCCAGTGGACACGACGCCGCTCTACGGAAGCGGAGACGGGGGTTCGACTCCCTCCGAAGGCACCTGGGCGCCCCGTCGCCCCGTCTGCTCGACGCTAAAGGGCACCAGCGCGCGTAGCTCAGCGGACAGAGCGCCGGCTTCCGGAGCCGGGCGTCGGGGGTTCGAGTCCTCCCGCGCGCACCAGCGTTATCCCGCCGGGATGGCGTCGCGGACCAGAGACGACCAGCACGACCCGAGGAGGTCATCACCGTGAGCACCGAGGCCCACGTGTTCCCCGTCCGGCTGTCGGGCGCGAAGACGCCGACGCTCATGTGGGCGCACGAGCACGAGGTGGAGCCGGCCGCGCTGCAGCAGCTGCGCAACATCGCCGCGTTGCCGTGGGTCGAGGGCGTGCGTGTCATGCCCGACGTCCACCTCGGCAAGGGCGCGACCGTCGGCTCGGTCATCGCCATGCGTGACGCCGTGTCGCCCAACGCGGTCGGCGTCGACATCGGCTGCGGCATGATCGGCGTGCGTACCTCGCTCACGGCGGAGGACCTGCCCGACGACCTCGGGCCGATCCGTTCCCGGATCGAGGCGGCGATCCCCGTCGGGTTCCACGCGCACGACGACCCGGTCGACCCGCACCGGCTGCGCTCGATCTCCGGGCGCGGCCCGGCCGAGGTCGCACGGGGTGCAGACGCCTTCTGGTCGCGGTTCTCCGGCCTCCACGGCAAGGTGTCGGACATCGAGGGGCGGGCACGCCGCCAGCTCGGAACGCTCGGCGGAGGTAATCATTTTGTAGAGCTTTGCACAGATACGTCCGGTTCGGTGTGGCTGCAGCTGCACTCCGGGTCGCGCAACATCGGCAAGACTCTCGCCGAGCAGCACGTCGCCGTCGCCAAGCGCCTCGAGCACAACCAGGGGCTCGTCGACCGCGAGCTCGCGGTGTTCCTCGGCGGCACGCCGGAGATGGATGCCTACCTGGCGGACCTCTGGTGGGCGCAGGAGTACGCGGCGCGCTCGCGCGCGGTGATGATGACGCTCGTCGTCGACGCCGTGCGTGCCTCGTTCCCCGGCCGGGAGATCGCGTTCGACGAGGCCGTGAACGTCCACCACAACTACGTCGCGGTCGAGCACGTCGACGGCCAGGAGCTCGTGGTCACCCGCAAGGGTGCGATCCGGGCGGGGAACGGAGACCTCGGGCTCATCCCGGGGTCGATGGGTACCGGCTCGTACATCGTGCGCGGGCTCGGGAACCCCGAGTCGTACTGGTCCGCGTCCCACGGTGCCGGGCGGCGGATGTCCCGCACGAAGGCGAAGAAGACCTTCACGCTCGACGACCTCGCCGCGCAGACGGCGGGCGTCGAGTGCCGCAAGGACGCCGGGGTGCTGGACGAGATCCCGGGTGCGTACAAGGACCTCGACGAGGTCATCCGCGCCCAGTCCGACCTCGTCGAGGTCGTCGCCCGGCTCACGACGCTTCTCTGCGTCAAGGGCTGACCCTCAGGCCGGCCCTCGGTCGGCGAGCCGGTACCCGGGTCTGCGGGTGGGGCACCTCTCACGGCCCGCGTGGTGGTGTCTGCGTGCGGGGTTCATCCCCGACCTGCCGGAGTCCTACGTCGTGCGGGGAAGGTGGACGGTGAAGGTCGTGCCGGTGGGGCCGGGCTCGTCGGCCGTGGACGACGCCACGGCGATGGTGCCGCCGTGCGCGACGACGATCGCGTCGGCGATCGCGAGGCCGAGGCCGGTGGATCCGCCGGTGCGGTTGCGCGCGCCGTCTCCGCGCGTGAAGCGGCGGAAGAGCGTGGCCCGGAGGTTCGCGGGGATCCCGGGGCCGTCGTCGACGACGTCGAGCACGACGTCGTCTCCGTCGACACCGAGCCGTACGTCGACGTGGGTGCCGGGCGGGGTGTGCGTGCGCGCGTTCGCGAGGAGGTTGGCGAGCACCTGCCGCAGGCTCGCCTCGTCGCCCATGACCTCGACGTCGACGTCCTCGTCGGCCCCGTCGCCGAGCACGTCGGACAGCTCCGTGGCGGGGTCGAGGTCCAGGTCGCCGGTCCCGGGCAGGTCGAGGGCCCAGTCGTGGTCGGGTCCGGCGGCGTGCGCGTCCATCACGGCGTCGACGGCGAGGGCCGCGAGGTCGACGGGCGCGCGGTCGAGCGGTCGCCCGGCGTCGAGACGGGCGAGGAGCAGCAGGTCCTCGACGAGGCCCGTCATGCGCACGGCCTCGGACTCGATGCGGTCGAGGGACCGCGCGGTCGCAGGCGGGACGTCGTCGGGGGAACGGCGCACGAGCTCGGCGTACCCGCGGATGGAGGCGAGCGGCGTGCGCAGCTCGTGGCTCGCGTCCGCGACGAAGCGCCGGACCTGGGTCTCGGAGTCGTGGCGTGCCTGGAGCGAGGTCTCGACGTTCTCCAGCATGCGGTTGAGCGCGGCGCCCACCTGACCGACCTCGGTGCGCTCGTCGGTGAGGTCGTCGGGGACGCGGGGGATGGTGTCGACCTCGCCCTGCGCGAGCTCGAGCTCGGACACGCGCCCGGCGGCGGCGGCGACGTCGTCGAGCGGACGCAGCGAGCGTCGCACGAGCCAGGTGCCGACGACCACGGCCGCGAGCAGGCCGGCGGCGCCGAGCGCGACCTCGACGAGCAGGTACCCCTCGACGGTCGCGTCGACGGAGCTGGTGCTGGACGCGACGACGACCGGTTGGCCGTCGTCGGTGGTCTGCTGCACGGCGCGGAACGCACCGAGGTCGGGGATGTCGACGTCGTGCGCCTTCCCGTCCGCGGGGACGTCCTCGAGCGCGGCGATCTGCTCCGTGTCGAGGGTCACGTGCTCGAGCGTCGGTGTCACGTACTCGGCGAGCACGACGTCGCCGCCCGAGTAGCGCAGGACGGCGCTGCCCGGGCCGGTGCCCGCGGGGAAGCGTGAGGGGTCGTCGACGTCGGGCAGGTCGGAGGGGGCGGGTGCGTCGCCCGTCCCGTCGGGAGGCTGTCCCGGCCCGTCCCCGCGCCCGTCGCCGAACCCTTGCGCGAGCCGACCGCTGGACTGCTCGAGCTCGTCGTCGATCTGCGTGAGGAGCTGCGAGCGCAGCACCGCGGTGGACGCGGCGGCGAGCCCGACCGTGACGAGCAGGACGACGGTGGCGAGCACGAGCACGAGGCGCCGCCGCAGGGCGGTCGGGCGCCGCCCCGGCAGCGTCGGGGGCTCGGCGGGGGGTCCCGTCCTGCGGGCGGGGGCGTCAGCCACGGGCGTCGTCCGTGCCGTTCGCCGGCTTGAGCACGTACCCGACGCCGCGCAGCGTGTGGATCATCGGTTCGCGACCCTTGTCGATCTTGCGGCGCAGGTAGGAGATGTACAGCTCGACGATGTTGGCCTGGCCGCCGAAGTCGTAGTTCCAGACGCGGTCGAGGATCTGGGCCTTGGACAGCACGCGGCGCGGGTTGCGCATGAGGTAGCGCAGCAGCTCGAACTCGGTCGCCGTGAGCCGGATCTCCTCGCCCGCCCGGCGCACCTCGTGCGCGTCCTCGTCGAGCTCGAGGTCGCCGACGACGAGCACGGAGTCCTCGCGCCGGGCGGTCGCGCCACCGCGGCGCAGCAGCCCGCGCAGCCGGGCGACGACCTCCTCGAGGCTGAACGGCTTGGTCACGTAGTCGTCGCCGCCCGCCGTGAGCCCGGCGACGCGGTCCTCGACGGCGTCGCGCGCCGTGAGGAACAGCACGGGCACGTCGGCGTCGCGCTCGCGCACGCGGCGCAGGACGGTGAGCCCGTCCATGTCGGGGAGCATGACGTCGAGGACGACGACGTCCGGTCCGGTCTCCCGGGCGGTGCGGATCGCGGAGTTCCCGTCGAGCGCGGTCGACACGTCCCAGCCCTCGTAGCGCAGCGCGGAGGTGAGCAGCTCGGCGAGGTTGGGCTCGTCGTCGACCACGAGGACGCGGACGGGCGAGCCGTCGGGGCGGGTCAGGCGCGGCTGGTCGGGGCGGCCGACGGGGGCGGTTGCTGCGGTCATGTTCCTAGGTTCCCCCTGTGCCCGAGGGGGCGCCTGTGCTGGACCTGTGCGGTCGCTGTGCCTGTACGCCCGCTGTGCGACCGGTCCACCGCGTCGGGGAGCATGGGGGCATGCCGCGCTACCTCGCCATGCACGACTACGGGATGGGTGCCCTCTACTGGTGGGTCGAGGCCCCGTCGCCGGAGCTCGTCGCGCGCGAGTACGCCGAGGTGGTGGTCGTCGACGATCCCGATCCTGCGCGGTTCACGGACGTCCCGGTCGTCGTGCTCGGCGACGAGGAGCTGCCCGCCGGGCTGGACGGGCTGCGCGAGCAGCGGCGGGCCCAGCGAGGGCGCCCGGGGTTCGGGGCGCTCGTCGGGCGGGGGACGGTCTGGCTCCGGGTGCCGTTCGAGGAGGAGGACACGGTGTACCTGCTCGAGCTCGGCGCGGACGGCTACCGGCGGCGCCAGGTCGAGGTGCCCGCCGGGGGCCATGCGGTGCGGACCACCCCGGAGGACTGGATCCTCAACCCGCCCGAGGACCTCTGGGACCCGGAGCTCGCCGCGCGCGAGATCTCGCGCGACGAGTTCGAGGCGGCGTGGGGCGCGGCACGTGCTCTCGTCGCTGATCGCGAGGATGTCGTCGAACCCTTGACTTTTGATTGATCTCCGCCAAAACTCGCTGCATCGACGACACGGTCGACGTCCACGCACGCAGGAGTGCGCACGGGCCGCAAGGCCGCAGCCGGTTCACGACGCCCGGCCCAGCGCTCTCGACGACGAGGGAGAAGCACGCATGAATTTGTTCAACGGAAAGACGATCCGGTGCCTCACGGCCGCCGCGGTCGCGCTGCCGGTCGCCGCGGGAGCCGCGCTCGTCGCGGTCCCGGCGGCCGCGGCCGACGAGGAGTACAAGATCCTCGTGGTCGGCAAGACGCTCGGCTTCCGCCACTCGCACATCGACGACACCACGAACGCGCTCGTCGACCTGGGCGAGGCGAACGGGTTCACCGTCGACGTGTGGGACCCGTCGAACGACTCGGCGGGCTGGTGGGGGAGCGGTTCTCCGGGGCAGCCGGACCTCACCCTCGACTCGACGCCGTTCACGAGCGCCCAGGACCTGTCGCAGTACGCGACCGTGGTCTTCGCCTCGCCGGTCGACAACACGAACGGCCTGGACCCCGCGACGCCGCGCCTGCTCGACGACGCCGAGCTCGCCGCGTTCCAGGGCTACGTCCGCGGGGGCGGCGGGTTCGTCGGCCTCCACGCCGCGACCGACACGATGCACACGGTCCCCTGGTACAGCGAGCTCACCGGCGGCGGCGCGCGGTTCGTCGCCCACCCCGCGCAGCAGGCCGCGACCATGCGCGTCGAGAGCCCCGCGCACCCCTCGACGGCACACCTGCCCGCCGTCTGGGAGCGGTTCGACGAGTGGTACAACTACTCGACCAACCCCCGCGCGGACGTGCACGTGCTGATCACGCTCGACGAGTCGACCTACTCGCCCGGCAACGGAGCCATGGGCGAGGACCACCCGCTGTCCTGGTGCCACAACTTCGAGGGCGGGCGCTCCTGGTACGAGGGAGCGGGCCACACCGACGAGTCGTGGACCGACCCGCTGTTCCTGCAGCACGTCCTCGCGGGCGTGGAGTGGACCGCGGGCGTCGTCGAGGGCGGCGGCAACTGCGTGACCTTCGGCGAGGTGGACGGGATCGTCGACACGCTCGACACCTCCGACGCCGGAGACCTCGCCACCGCAGGCGAGATCGCCGACCTGCTCGACGGCTCCGAGGCGTCGGCGGGCGCGGGCGACCACGCGGCCGCCGTGTCGTCCGCGAGCGCCGCCCGCGCGCTCGTCGACGAGCTGTCCGAGGGGGCGGGCGACCGCGCGCTCCTCGGCACGAAGGTCGACGACCTCGTGGTCTGGCAGTCGGCGCTCGTCGACACCGAGCCCGCGCCGGCGTTCGTCGCCGAGGCGGACGTGCGGACCCTGGCGGGGAAGCAGTACCTCGCGGTCCGCGTGCTCAACGAGGACGACACCGCGATCGACGTCACCGTCACGACGGCGTACGGGTCGCGGACCTTCTCGGGCGTCGCGCCCGGGAAGAACGCCTACCAGTCGTTCGCGACGCGCCTCGTGGAGGTGCCGGCCGGTGAGGTGACCGTCACCGCGAGCGTGGAGCGCGACGGCGGGACCGTCACCGAGGAGGTGGCCGTCGCCTACGACGGCGAGTGACGGCACGGCGGGTGCGGCCCGACCGTCCCGGACGGTCGGGCCGCACCCGCGCTGCCTCGCGGGCAACGCCTACGTGGCGGTCCGTGCCCTCAACGAGGACGACGTCCCGCTGACCGTCACGCTCGAGACGCCGTACGGCAGCAGGACGGTCGAGAACGTCGCCCCGCACGGCGAACGACTACCAGTCGTTCGCCGTGCGGGCCGTCGAGGTCGAGGCCGGCACCGCGACGATCACGGCCACCGACGCCGAGGGGAGGACTTCCACGGTCACGGCCGAGCACGACGCGCTGTCGTGCGGCTGACACGGCCCTGACGCCCCGGTGCGCCGGGTGAGGCGGACGTCCGACGCCGCCTCACCCGGCGCTCGCGCGTCGGGAGCGCATCGTCACCTGCGCGCGGTCACGTGCGCGGGGTCACCCGCACGTGTGCGCGTCGTGCTCGACGACGACCTCGCTCGTCACCTCCTCGCCGTCGACCGTGGCGGTCGCGGAGACCGTGACGGACCCGGCGTCGAACGCCGTGGCCCGGGCCGCGAACGACTGGTAGGCCGCGCTGCCGGGCGCGACGCCCACGACCGTCCGGGACCCGAACGCCGTCGCGAGGGTCACGTCCGCCGGCACGCCGGACACGTTCGTCGCCGCGACGGCGAGGTACGCCGTGCCCGCGAGGCAGCGCGGCGAGACCGCGACCTCGAGCTCGACGTCCGCCGTCTGCTCGGCCGGCGTGACCACGAGGCCTCGCAGGCTGCCGGTGTTGTCGAACGACCCGAACCCGACCCGGCCCTCTCCGAACGTCGTGTCGTTCGCCGTGAGGAGCGGGGTGTCGAGGCCGTCGAGGTAGACCGCGACGTCGCCGCTGTCCGCGCAGCGCACGACGCGCACGTCGTGCCACTCCTCGTCGGTGACGGCCGGGGGAGCGCCGACCGCGCCGTCCCACTGGTCGTCGATCCGCTCCCGGTCCTTGCCGTCGACCTTGAAGATGCCGTTGTGGGCGTAGATCGTGTTGTCCTGCGACAGGTGGGCGTAGTAGTACTGCGTGTCCGACTGCCAGCCGAACACCACGATCACGTCCCGGTTGTTCACGGACGCCGGGGCGTCGAGCCGCACCTCGGCGTCGAGCGCGAACGAGCCGAGCTCGGGTCCCTCGGTGAGCACGGCGTACTCGAACGGTCGGCGGATGCCGTCGCCCGGATCGGTGCCCGCCTCGGCGAGGACGACCGCGTCGCCCGGGAACTGCCACTTGGACGGCGTGCGCGGGGCCCAGTGCTCGGCGCCCAGGACGTCGGTGACCGGCTCGCCCGCGGGCGAGCACGACGGCGGCGCGGGCGGCTCGACCGGCTCGGCCCCGAACAGCGCGTACTGCGCCGCGACCTGCTCAGGCGTCGGGACGGTGTCGAGGAACATGAGGTCGTCCATGCGACCGTGGAACGGGTTGGCCTCGCGCGTGTTCTGCGGGAAGCTGCCGCCGATCTTGAGCCCTGCGGGGTCGGTCGGGGAGGTCGCCCCTGCGCCCCACGGGTTCGAGGCCGTGTACTCGCCCTCGAGCTCCTCGCCGTTCATGTAGAGCTTCATCTCGCCGCCCGCGAAGTCGAACGTCGCGGCGAGGTGGACCCAGCGGTTGCGCTCGAGGATCTGGTCCCACGGCAGGTCGGCCGCGAACGTCCAGGACCCGGCGCCGTCGACCCGGCGGCCGAGCGCGACGAGCTTGAGCTCGTTCCCGACCGTGATGACCTCGAGGAGCGCGCGCACCGCGTGACCGTCCGAGGTCCCGGTGAGGACGCCGGCGAGGCCGATCGCGTTGTAGCGGTCGTCGGGGTTCGCCGTGCCCGAGTTGAGGGCGGGGTGCTCGCCGGTCGGCTTGAACCAGCCCATGACGGAGATCTCGTCGGCGCCCGCGAACGCCCCGAGCGAGTCCACGCCCGCGGGGTCGTAGACGCCGGCCTTCCAGTCGTCGTTCGACGCCACGAGCGGGCTCATCTGCTGCGTCTGGAGCGCCTCGCCCGCGCCCGGGTAGGCCCGGTCGGCCACGCGCATCTCGACCCCGCCGTTGACGAGCTGGATGTTCGTGCCGGACCAGCCCTGGTCCGCCTCCCACGTCGTCGAGCCCGCGACCGGGTGGTCGAAGTCGTAGTGCGCCGCGACGTTCCCGGCGAGCTCGGGGAGCACGACCGGTGAGGACGCCCCGACGCGCCGCGCGCCGGTGACCTGCCAGATCTTCCCGTCGGCCTTCGAGATGAGGTACAGCTCGCCGTCGGCGTCGGACCCGAGGCGCAGGTCGACGCGCTGGTCACCGACGAGCTCCTGGAACGTGGTCTCCTGACCGTCGGCGAACACGCGCAGGTGCTCGATCTCGGCCAGGTCGTCGAGGTCGCCGTCGTTGCGGACCATCTCGTCCGCCTCGGTGCCCAGCACCCAGCCGCGCACGAGGTCGGTGAAGAGGTAGCGGCCCCGGAGCTCGGGGATGTCGCCGCGGTAGACGAACCCGCCGTTGAGCGCGACGCCTGCGTCACCGGTCTGGCCAGGGTCGCGGTTGTGGTCGTAGGCGGCCACGGGGTACGTGAAGCCGTTCTCGGCGTCGTTCGCCGGCAGCGGGTAGATCTGCCGGTTGTCGGCGAGGAACGAGCCCTCGCGCACCGACCAGCCGAAGTTGTCTCCCGGCTCCACGGCGTAGACCGACTCGACCTGCCACTCGCCGATGTGCCCCAGGTACATGGTGTGGTCGCCCTCGGGGTCCCAGCTGATCCGGTGCGGGTCGCGCAGGCCGACCGCGTAGATCTCCGGCAGCGCGCCCGGGGTGCCGACGAACGGGTTGTCCGCCGGGATCCCGTACCGACCGTTCGCGGCG
>CAZFUQ010000066.1:704-16417 GCA_964521905.1 uncultured Cellulosimicrobium sp. | reverse complement strand
GGTGGCGGCCTTCGTCTGCGTCGGCCCGGGACTCTTCTGCCCGCCGGTGATCTCGACGATGAGGTAGCGCTGCACGTCGTCGTCCCGGCGCTTGAGGCGCAGGAGAAAGTCCGGCACGTACTGGTGCGACCGGCCCTTGTGGATGTAGGGGATGGTGAACCCGAGACGCTCGTTCTTCACATAGGCCTCGACGTCGACGATCGACTCGCAGACGGCGGCCATCTCCGCCTCCCACGTGTTGCCGTCCTTGCCGTCGAGCACGACGTGCGAGACCTCGGACTTCTCAGTCACCCGAGCCGCCTTGCGGGTCTGGAACGCGACGTCTCCGGTGTTGCCCACGGGATCGAACGAGTCGAGCACCGCACGGATGCGGGGGCGCCGATCGCCGACCTGCCGGGTGATCGCCTCGTACACGGCGTCCGCGAGCCTGAGCTGGACCTCGGCGAGGCGCAGGGCGTTGTCGTAGTCCGGCGCGATGTCGACGTACCGCCGCAGGAAGTCCAGGCAGATCCGGGAGAGCTCCGGGAAGAACCACGGGCGGCGGTCGCCCTCCGGGGTCTTCATCTGGTTCTCGACGAGCCGTTTCGCGATCGCGAAGGCGGCCTCCTGCAGTCGCATCGGCTCGTCGTCGGTGAGCGAGTCCTGCTCGATCGCGCCGGCCACGCCCGCCGCCTGAACCCAGCCGGGCACCGTCTCCGGGCTCACCGTGAAGCGCGGTACATCGGGGGAGTTGTTGAGGACCGGTAGCTCGTCCGGCACCTCGAGGCGGTAGCCGATGAGACGCGGGAACCGGATGCGCAGGTGCTCACGGCCCTCGACGCTGTACACCTCGGTCGCGGGCTTGGGCGGGTCGGCCGGAGGCGGGTTCTTGTCTGAGGGGATGAACGCGAAGGGGATCCCGTAGATGCTCGCGTACTCGGGTTCGAACCGGCCCTCGTCGTTGAGCGCGTACGAGCGGCGGCGCAGGCCGCGGCCCACAACCTGCTCGCACAGGAGCTGTGACCCGAAGGCCCGCACGCCGAGGATGTGGCTCACGGTGTTGGCGTCCCAGCCCTCGGTGAGCATCGAGACCGAGACGACGCACCGCACGTGCTCCCCGAGGCTGCCCTTCTTGCCGACGGTGTTCATCACCTCGCGCAGGAGGTCGCCCTCGCCGATCGAGTCGACGTCGGCGCCCGGGTAGCGGCGGCGGTACTCCTGCTTGAACGCGTCGATCTCGTCCGCCGCGTCGGTGAGGAACTCCTTGCTCAGCGCCTCGCCGGACTCGAGCTGCACCGAGTCGATGAGGATCGACGGCGGCCGCCCGGCCGGCTTGCCGTCCTGGACGTTGCTGAAGAGCGCGAGGTTGCCCGGGCGGTACGCGAGCGGCGATCCGTCGGGCTTGAGTGGGATCCCGCCGTCGCCGTCGAGCATCGGCCCGCCGGCGATCCAGTCGTAGACCAGCTTGGACACGAGGGTGTTGTTGGCGACGACGATGAAGACCGGTGGCGGCTCGCCGAGCACGGACAGGTGCTCCTGCCAGTGCGCGTACGTCTTCTCGTACGAGCGGTACAGGCTGCGCAGCGACCCCTCGAGCTCCCCCGGCAGCTGCCACGTCCCGGGACGAGCGTCGGCGGTCTTGCGCTTCGGCAGGATCTTGCCGACGTGGTCCCACAGGTTCAGGTACGTGACGCGGTCGTCCTGGGCGTCGTCGTCGACCGGGGTGCGCGGCACCTTGACGATCCCGGCCTCGATCGCGTCCATGAGCGAGTAGTCGCTGACCACCCACGGGAAGATCAGTCCCTCTCGGTACCCGGAACCCGAGATGTAGAACGGCGTCGCCGAGAGGTCGTAGACCGTCTTGATCCCGACGCGCCTCATGACCCACTCGAGGCCGGTGAACCAGGTGCCGGCCTCCTTGTTGGCCTCCTCCTGGTCTTTCGAGAGCTTCTCCGCCAGGTCGGGGTTGTACCGGTAGCAGTGATGCGCCTCGTCGTTGAACACGACGATCTCGCTGCCGAGCGTCTTCCGGTTCTTGCCCGCGGGCAGGGTGAAGCCGCGCAGGACCCGCGAGACCACGGCGTCAGGTGTCTCGCGGAAGGGGTCGTCCTGCGTGTAGGCGGCGCCTCCCAGCAGGATCTGCCGCGTCGACTTCGCGACGCCCTTGATCTCCTTCGCGTCCCGCTGCTGGAACGCGTGGTAGTTGGTGATCACGACCTGCGCCTCGCGCAGCGCCTTCTGGTACTGGGGCGGCACGAGGTCGCGGACGTCGTAGTAGTTGCCTGGCTCGCCGGGCTGCAGGACCCGGAGCCGATCGCGGATGGTGATGCCGGGCGCGACGATGAGGAAGCGCTTGGCGAACCGCCCGTCGCGCGGGTTCAGCACCTTGTTGATCGTCAGCCAGGCGATGAGCATCGCCATGACGACGGTCTTGCCGGAGCCGGTCGCCATCTTGAGCGCGACTCGTGGGAGACCGGCGTTGTACTCCGCGTTCGCGTCGCCGAGAGGCTTGCGCCAGTCGGTGTTGCCGGCGCGGCCGGCAGCTTCGGCAAGGTAGATCGCCGTCTCGGCCGCCTCGCGCTGCCCGAACAGCACGCGGTTCTCGCGCGTCTCGTCCGCCCAGTGCTCCAGGAGCGTGCGCGTCGCGGGCGTGACGTGCGAGTAGCCGCGCTGTCGCCACAGCTCCATTTCGCGGCGTAGGTCGTTGATCAGCTCGTTCCGGTCGAGACGCTCTCCCGTCAGCTCGAGCTCGAACGAGTCCTGGGTGATGACTGGTGCGCTGCCCTTGCCGCGCTTCTTCGCGCGGGCGATCGGGACGAACGACGCGCTGCGCCGTCGGCCCTCGAGCACCACTCCGGTGGGTCCGTGTGGGCCCATCTCGAAGTGGCGCGAGGGCGAGTCGTACGGGCCGTTCAGGGTCGGGTTGCCCAGAGCGGCGGCTACGCCGCTCGCCGAACCCTCGGTCCCCGTCATCACCGACGGGTCCGGGCTGTCGGACGGTGCCATCGAAGTTCGCGCTCCACTGCTCGGTCGTCCGGCGACTGCGGAGAGACGGGTCGCAGGCGGTCTGCCATGTCCACAGGGCCATGTATACATGGCAGACAGTAGCGGGGTCCGCCAACAACGGTGGAGGTGTGCCCGACGAGACCGCCCTGGAACGCGAGCTGGCCCTCGCGTTCGCGGGTCGACTCGCAGACCTGCGCAGGCGCGCCGGGCTCACGCAGGAGAAGGCTGCGGAAAAGGCTGGAGTGAGTCGCAACCACTACCAGTTGTGGGAGTCCGGGCTCTCCGACCGCAAGAAGAGATCCCCGGCGAACCCGACCCTGTTGAACCTCGTCGAGATCGCCCGAGCGCTCGACTGTGACGTCTCGGATCTGGTCGCGGATTTCACCCGCGAAAGACTTCGTCGCTCAGCCTGATGCCGGTCGAGCAGCCGGTGAGGTCGAGGGTGATCCGCTCTTCACAGGGCTCGATCGCCGTCGCCTCTACCCCTAGGCTCGTTGGATGGCCCGTGACAAGCGCCACCGCCGTCCGCACCGCAACCCGCACCGGCAGCGCCACCTGTCCGCCGTGCCCGACCGCCCGGCGCACGAGCCGGATCCCGAGCAGCAGGAGCTCGTGCTCGAGCTGCGCCGCGGGCTGCGGTCGGAGACCCCCGTCGACCTGCTCGCGTGGGTGAGCGCGATGGTCGAGGTGGGCGAGCCGCGTTCTCCGGCCCTCCCCGGCTTCGACGATGACGACGACGACCCGGGCGTCCCCGTCACGCTCGACCTGCTCGTCGACTCGTTCGCCGACGCCCCGTTCGCCGAGACGACCGCGGCGCTCCGCGCGATCCGCGCGTTCACGCGTGACGAGGCCCTGCGCACGCGCGCCGACGAGGTCCTCGCGCGCCGTCGTCATCCGCTGCCCACGTGGCTCGCGCGGCTCGACGAGGCGCACCTCGCCGGGGACGTCCTGCTCCTGACGCACGTGCTGGGCGACGGGGACGACTACCTGTTCGGGGTCCGGTTCGCCGACGGCGCCGAGATCACGGTCCTCGTGTACGTCGACCACAACATGAACGGTGCGGTCAAGGACGCCTTCGTCATCCCCGACACGCTGCGCGAGGTCTCAGCCCACATGGTCGAGATCCTCGAGCCTGGCCAGAGGCTCGAGCCCACGGACGCCGCGACGGCGCGCGCCGTCGTCGAGCAGGCGCTGGCGTTCGGGGCGTCGTTCGTCCCGCCGATCGAGTCGGAGACGTGGCCGATGCAGCGCCCGTTCGTCGAGTGGGCCGTCGGCCTGCTCCCGCCCGGCGCGGAGGCGCCCGACGTCGAACCGATCTCGGACGAGGAGCTCGACGCGATCCTCGACGACTTCCTCGCCTCTCCCGAGGGAGTCGGCCTCGACGAGCCGGACCACCGCGACCTCGCGCAGCTCGCGCTCCGGTTCGACGCCGACTACACCGGGGGCGACCCGTTGCGGTGGAGCCCCGTCAACGTGGAGTTCTTCCTGATGGAATGGGTCCCGCGCAAGGTCGTGGCGGACGCGGGCTACCTGGGTGCTCTCCCCGAGGTGCTGAACGCTCTCGTGCCGTACGCGCACCGCGTCCGCGGGGTCGACCGCTCGTTCACGAGCCAGACCCTCGCGGCGTTGGCGGACGTCACGCCGCTCTACCTGGAGCGGATCGAGGAGGACCGCGAGGTCACTCCCGGCGTCCAGGTGCTTCTCGACACCCTGGGCCTCGACTCGGTCGAGGAGCTCTCGCAGTTCGACCCCGAAGACCTGCGAGACATGCTCGACGCCGCCAACGGCATGCCGTTCTCCGCCGAGGCGTACATGCACCGGATGCTCGTGCGCGCCGTCGGGAGCGAGGACGCACTCGCGACCCTCGACGACGCGCCCCTGCCGGACGAGCCGTTCGACTGGTCGGGCATCCCCGACGACGTGCACGACGCCGTCGCGCAGTGGCTCGACCTGTGCGACCGGTGCGCCGACGCCCTGCTCGACGTCGAGCACCGCACCGTGTTCCGCCGCTTCCTCGCACGCGTCGCCGTCGTGGATCCGGCGATCTTCCGACGGCGCAACGCGTCCCCGACCCGAGGGGCCGCGGCTCTCGTGTGGGCGGCAGGGCGGGCGAACCACTCGGTCGGCTGGGACGGGAGCGTCGCGGTCAAGGACCTCATGGCCTGGTTCGGGCTCACCGGGTCGGTGTCCCAGCGCGCCGAGTCTCTCCTGCGCGCGATCGGCGCCGACCAGGAGCCCGGGCCGTGGACGGACCTGGGCGACCCGCGGCTCCTGGTAGGTCGACGCCGGGCGGAGATCGTCGAGGGCCGTGGCCGCTGGTAGCGGCGTCTAGCCCTCGACGAGCCGCGCCATGTTCTCGCCGTCGGCGAGGCCGACGATGTTGCCGGCGGGGTCGGTGAACCACGCCCCGTCGCCGCCCTCCATGAAGCCGCGCACGATGCCCTTCTCGTCCTGGTCGAACCCCTCGTACCGCTCGAACGTCACGCCCTTCGCGGTGAGCTCGTCGACGACCTCGTCCACGTCGTCGACGGTGAGGTGCATGACCGTGAAGGCGGCCGGCCGGTGGTCCTCCTTCGGGTAGACGAAGACGTCGGAGCCCGCGCCGAGGTGCAGCACCAGGCCGCCTCCGTCGTCGAGGGCCGTGACGGAGAGCCCGAGGGTGTCCCCGTAGAACGCGCGCGCCGCGTCGAGGTCGTCCGCCGAGAAGCTGGAGAACCCGCGCCGAATGGTGACCATCGTTGCCTCACTCCTTCGTGACCGCCGACGGCCGGAGGGCGTGACCCGCCGCGGACGCCGGACCCTTCCAGGGTCCCACCAGCGGGCCGCGGTGGATACCGTCCCGGGCAGGTGATCAGACGGGGTCTCGGGGTGCGGCGCGGGTCCCCAGGGTCGGTGCGAGCACCCACAGCGCGGTCGCGGCGAGCACGTGCCAGACGGCGTGGCCCTGGAGCGTGACGCCGAGCGGGCCGTCCGCGTCGCACAGCGGCCAGCCGGGTCGGGTCAGCGTCCCGGTCCCGCCGCCCGCGGCGAGCAGGACGAGCGCGGTGACCGTCCGCCGTCGGACCGCGGGACGACGCCACGCGCGCCCGGCGCTCGCGGCCACGGCGACGACGGCCGCGAGGACCTGCGCCGCGGTCGACGCCGGTACCGACGTGGCGGCGAGCACCACGCCGAGCAGCGTCGGGGTGAGCCACCACCACGTGCGCACCCGGCGTCCCGAGAGGTCTGCGACGGCGTCTGCGGCGACGAGCGCGAGCGCGCCGAGCAGCGGCGGGTCGTGCGCGACGGGGTTCCACACGGGCGACGGCCCGTGCTGGATCACCGAGCCCACCCCGATCAGGGCCACCAGGACCCCGAGGGTGACGCGCAGGCGCGTGGCCGCCGCGCCGTCGGGCAGGGCAGTGCCCGACGGCGGACCGCGGCGGGCGCGTGTCGCCGCCACCGCGATCGCCGCGCCGGCGACGACGAACGCGAGGCTCGTCCACGTGCTCAGCGGCTCGGCCCAGGGCGTCCCGCCCGCGAGCTCGCACGCTCCGTCCACACCGTCTCCCGCGAGGTAGGGCCGTGGTCACCCCCAGGGTGCCTCTTCCGGTGCCCAGGCCTCTACCTCGCGCGGCCAGGCCTCTCCCTCGGTGAGAGGGGTTGCGGGATCCACAGCACCTGTGGTTCATTAGTGGAGTAATGAACCACAGAACATGCGAGGCGGGAGAGGATGTGGCCCATGTTCGACGGACCTGAACCCATCTACCTCCAGATCGCGCAGATGATCCGGGCGCAGGTGCTCGCGGGGGAGCTCGCGGAGGAGGAGCAGGTCATGTCCACGACGCAGTTCGCGACGACGTTCCGCATCAACCCGGCGACGGCGGCCAAGGCGTTCTCCGGGCTCGTCGACGAGGGCGTGCTCTACAAGCGCCGCGGGCTCGGCATGTTCGTCTCCCCGGGGGCGCGCGAGAAGCTCCTCGCCGAGCACCGCTCGACGTTCTTCGACGAGGTCCTCGCACCCGCGCTCGCGCAGGCCGACATCCTGGACATCCCGACGTCCGCGATCGTCGACTACGTCCTCGGGCGTCCGCACCCGGGCGGCGCCCGAGCGAGCACCCGACCGAGCACCCGACCGAGCACGGACCCGACCACCGGCCCGACCACCGACCCCACCCCGAGGTGAGACCCGTGACCGCCCGGCCCACCAGCCACCCCGTCCCGTCCGACGACCGCACCACCATCGTCCCGGAACCGTTCGGCGCCGAGCTGCGCGACGTCGTCGTGCGCTACTCCCGCGGCGACGACCCCGCGCTCGACGGCGCGTCCCTGACGATCCGCCCCGGCGTGATCACCGGGCTGCTCGGCCGCAACGGCGCCGGCAAGACCACCCTCGCGGCGCTGCTCGCAGCGTTCCGCCGGCCCACGGCGGGCCAGGTCCTCGTCGGCCCCGACGGCGATCTCGAGGACCCCTTCGAGAACGTGTGGACGACGATGCACACCCAGCTCGTGCGCGAGAGCGGCGACGTGTGGGAGTCGGACAAGGCCCGCGACACCCTCGCGTACTACGCCGACCTGCGGCCCCGCTGGGACGCGGACCTCTCGGGCCGGCTCCTCGACGAGCTCGAGGTCGACGTCCGCAAGAAGCCGACCGAGATGTCGCGCGGCAAGCGCTCCGCGCTCGGCGCGGTGATCGGCCTGGCGTCCCGGGCGCCGCTGACGATCTTCGACGAGGTCTACCTCGGCATGGACGCCCCGAGCCGGTACGCGTTCTACGACGCGCTCGTCGCGGACTACACCGAGCACCCGCGCACGGTCCTGCTGTCGAGCCACCTCATCGCCGAGGTCGAGCGCCTCTTCGAGGACGTCGTGATCATCGACCGCGGTCGCGTGCTCCTCGCCGAGAACGCCGACGACGTCCGTGCCCGTGGGGTGAGCCTCACCGGCCCGGCCGACACCGTCGAGCGGTACGTCGCCGGTCGCGACGTGCTCGCACGCCAGCGGCTCGGCGGCACGGCGCAGGTGACCCTCTTCGGCGCGTTCTCCGACGACGAGCGCGCGGCCGCCGCCGAGGCGGGGCTCGAGGTCGGCGCCGTGCCGGTCCAGGACCTGTTCGTCCACCTCACGCGCAACGGGCGCTCGGTCACCGATGCGGACGCCGAGACCGAGGAGGCACGATGACCACCACCGCACCGCGCGCCGCCGAGCGACGCGCCCTCGAGTCCGCCGCCCACCGGCGTGGCGTGCGCGCCGTCGCCGGGTACTTCGTCGGCAGCACCTGGTACGTCGGCGTCTGGTTCTGGGCGATCGCGCTCGCCGTCGGGGGGATCGTCCTGTGGGTCATGGAGCGCAACGACGACGTGAGCATCGAGGCGGTGGGCGGCGTCGCCGGGTCCGCGAAGTTCTTCCTCTTCGTGATGGGCATCATCCTGCCTCTGATGACGATCGCCCTGCACGTGGCCGCGGGCGGCACCCGTCGCTCGTTCACGCACGGCATGTGCGTCGGTGCCGTGGTCTCGGGCCTCACCTTCGGGGTCGCGGCCGCGCTCGTGAAGTGGGGCGAGTGGACCCTGTTCCGGCGCTCGGGCTGGTCGACCGAGTCCGAGGCCGCGCAGCTCTACGGCGACGGCTCCCAGGTCGGCCTGGTGATCCTCGTCGAGGGGCTCTTCTGCGTCGTGTACTACCTGGCGGGGATGGCCATCGGCAGCGGGTTCTACGGGTTCGGGTTCCTCCGCGGGGTGCTGCTGGTCCTCGCGTCGCTCGTCCCGGTCATCGTCGCGGAGGTCTTCCTCCGCTCCGGGTTCTTCGGCCACGCGCTCGCCCGCGTCGTCGGTCTCGACGGCACGCCCGTCTGGCTCGCCGCCCTCGGCGGCCTCGCCGCGGTCGTGCTCGCCGCACTGCTCGTCCGCGCCGTCCTGCGGGGCGCCGCGATCCGCCCGGTCGAGTTCGCCGCCAGCGCGAGCGGCTGACCGGACCGCACCTCGAAGTCCTGCCCCTCCGGACGGCGCGTCGCGCCGTCCGTGGGTGGCGCACACCGTGAAGGAGTCCACCATGAGTACCGCACCACCCCCCGGGGAAGGGACGACGGTCGCCGTGCCGGCGATCTCCCGCCCCGTGCCCGACGCCGCGGCGCCGGTCGTCGAGGTCCGGAACCTGCGCAAGACGTACCCCGGGCCGAAGGGCTCGACGGACCGCAAGGTCGCCGTCGAGGACGTCAGCTTCTCGGTCGAGCGGGGCGAGATCTTCGGGATCCTCGGCCCGAACGGCGCGGGCAAGACCACCACGGTCGAGTGCCTCGCCGGTCTGCGCGAGGCCGACGGCGGCACGGTCCGCGTGCTCGGCGTCGACCCGCAGGCCGACCCCGCGGCCGTACGTGACGCCGTCGGGGTCCAGCTCCAGGAGGCCGCGCTCAACGAGAAGATGACGGTCGACGAGGCGATGCGGCTCTTCGCGTCGTTCTACGGGTCGCCCTCGGACACGGAGGAGCTGCTCGACCTCCTCGACCTCGCCGAGCACCGGGCCGTCCGGTTCGGCAAGCTCTCCGGCGGGCAGAAGCAGCGCCTGTCCATCGCCCTCGCCCTGGTCGGGAACCCGCGCGCCGCGATCCTCGACGAGCTGACCACGGGCCTCGACCCCGCGGCCCGGCGGGCCACCTGGGAGCTCGTCGAGCGTGTGCGCGACCGCGGCGTGACGATCCTGCTCGTCACGCACTTCATGGACGAGGCCGAGCGGCTGTGCGATCGGCTCGTGATCATCGACCACGGCCGCGTGGTCGCGGCGGGCACCCCTGCCGAGCTCATCGACTCCGTCGACGCGTCGCGCACGGTCCGGCTGCGGGTCCCCGCGGCCGACCACGACCTCGCGCTGCACACCCTCGCCGGCCTCGCCGACGTCGAGCGGGTCGAGGGCGGGTCGGCGTCCGGCCGCGAGATCGAGGTGACCGGCACGCGGCGGGTGCTGCTCGCCGTCGTGCTCGCCCTCGCCGAGCAGGAGATCGTGCCCGACGACGTCCGGACCGTCTCCCGGTCCCTCGAGGACGTGTTCGTGGCCGTGACCGGCCGCACCTACGACCCGGACGCGCCCGCCGCCCGGCCGACCCGAGGGGAGTCCCGATGACCGCCACGACCCTGCCCACCGCCGTCGGGCCCGTCCGCCGCAGCAGCGGGTGGCGCGGGTTCGGCGTGCTGCTCGCGACCGAGACGCGGCTGTGGCTGCGCGACACGGGCACGGTGTTCTTCGCGCTCGTGTTCCCGACCGTCCTGCTGCTCGGCGTGGGCTTCGCCATCCCGGGCATGCGGACGCCGATCGAGGACGCGCCCCCGCCGTGGCTCGGGCTCACGCCCGTCGCGCTGTACGTCCCGGTGGTGCTCGCCGCCGCGATCGCGACGCCCGCACTGACGACGATGCCCGTGTACTTCGCGACCTTCCGCGAGAAGGGTCTGCTGCGCCGGCTGTCGACGACGCCGATGCGCCCGCAGGGGATCGTCGTCGCGCACCTGGTCATCAACCTCGTGGCGGTCGTCGTCGCCACGGTGATCGCGCTCGTGGTCGGGCAGCTCGTGTTCGGGCTGGTCGCGCCGCAGAACGTCGGGACGGTCGTGCTGTCGTTCGTGCTCGGCGTCGCGTCGATGTACTCGCTCGGCACGCTCGTGGCGGCGCGCGTGCCCAAGGCGAGCACGGCGTCGGCGATCGGGACGCTCATCTACTTCCCGCTGCTGTTCCTGTCGGGCCTGTGGACGCCGGGCCCGATCATGCCGGAGGCCGTGGCCCAGATCGGGAAGTTCACGCCGCTCGGCGCCGCGTCGCAGGCGATGACGGCGGGCTGGTTCGAGTCCGGCTTCCCCACGGTGCAGGTGATCGTCATGGCCGTGTGGACCGCCGTGCTGCTCCCGCTCGGCATCCGGCTCTTCCGCTGGAGCTGACGCGGACCGTCGGGCTCCGCGCGGAGGTTCGAGCGTCCGCGCGGAGCACGCGCGTAGGCGTGGTCCGGTGGCGCGTAGGCGCGCACCTCGGGGTGGTGCGGACCCGGCGGTGCCGGGCCGCCGGTGTCGACGATCGGGGCCGCACGTCGACCGACAGGTCCTCCTCGCCCGCACGCGGGTGATCCGCCGCGACGGCGAGGACCGCCCTCGGACCCGGGCCGGTCAGCGCGCGCTGGGTTCCGGCTGGGGCTCGGCCGCGCCCGACGTCTCCACCGACGACGGCGCGGCCTCGAGCGCGACGGCGCGGCGGTGGGCACGGACCGACCACGCGACGGCCGCGGCCCAGACGACGGCGACCAGCCCGAGCGCGACCCCCTGGACGGTGCCGCTCGCGTCGACCCAGTCGGAGCGCAGCAGGGTGCGGACGTTCGTCAGCACGATGACCCCGCCGACGGCGGAGCCGAGGATCCTCGGGGGCAGGAGACGGACGAGCCAGGCGGCGATCGGGGCCGCGACCAGGCCGCCGAGCAGCAGCGCGGCGACCCACGTCAGGTCGATCCCCTGCGCGCCGAGCGAGTACAGGAAGCCGAGCGACGCGGCGATCGCGACGAGGAACTCGCTCGTGTCGATCGAGCCGATGACCTTGCGGGGCTCGATGCGCCCCGACGCGAGCAGCGCGGGCGTGCCGACCGGGCCCCAGCCGCCGCCGCCCGTCGCGTCGACGAAGCCCGCGACCAGGCCGAGCGGCGTGAGGAACCGCTTGCGCAGCGGCAGACCCTGACGCCCCTTCGGCAGCCCGACGAACGTGAACCGCGACAGCACGTACACCCCGAGCCCGAGGAGCAGCAGCGACATGACCGGCGCCGCGAGCTCCGTCGAGAGGGTGGACAGGAACGTCGCGCCCGCGAACGCGCCGATCGCGCCCGGCACCCCGATGCGGAGGACGACCTTCCAGTCCACGTTCCCGAACCGCCAGTGCGCCGCGCCCGACGCGAGCGTCGTCCCGATCTCCGCGAGGTGGATCGTCGCCGACGCCGCCGCGGGGTTCGTCCCGATCGCGAGCAGGAGCGTCGTCGACGTCACGCCGTACGCCATGCCGAGGCTGCCGTCGACGAGCTGCGCGCCGAGGCCGACCAGGGCCAGCAGGATGAGCGTGCGCACCGGGATCCTCCGTGTCGGGGTGGGCCGGGGCAGACCCGACGTGTCCTGACAAGGTTGATCGAACGAGTCCAGTATGTGAAGCGCCGACCACATCGTGGGCCAGTGTTAACGGCCGCGGGGTCGGGGCGGGCTCAGCGGGTCAGGGGTTCTCCCAGGCGTCGGCACGGGCGGCGAGGGCGTGGACGGCGTCGGGGAGGTCGCGCCGCACGACCTGGTCGATCGTCACGCGGTCGAGGACGTCGCGCACGCTCGCGCGCAGGGCGACCCAGACCTCGAGGAGCCCGGCGGCGGAGCCCTCGTACTCGAGGCTCGGGGGCCGTTCGTCGCGCACCGTGACGAGCGGCCCGTCCACGGCGCGGAAGACGTCGGCGAGCGTGACCTCGGTCGCCGGCCGGGCGAGGCGGTGCCCGCCCGAGCGGCCGCGCACGCTCGTGACGATCCCGGCGCGCCGGAGGTCGCCGAGGATCCTCTCGAGGAAGCTCACGGGCAGCCCCTGGCCCTCCGCGAGGTCCTCCGCCCGCACCGGGTCGCCGTGCGGCGACGCCGCGAGCTCGGCGCACGCCCGCACCGCATAGTCCGCCTTCGCCGAGACACGCATGAGGACATTGTGCCGTGCGCCGTGATCTCACCCGCGCGCGCGGCGGCCACGGCGGCGCGCAACCCCTAGGCTGTCACCCGTGGACGTGCGTGAACGCAACAACGTGCGGGTCATGGGGGCGCTCGACGGTCCGATCATGGTCTTCGCGCACGGCTTCGGGTGCGACCAGTCCATGTGGCGCTTCGTCGCGCCGGTCTTCGCGGTCGACCACCGGGTCGTGCTCTTCGACCACTCGGGGTGCGGGGCGTCCCACCCGGCGTCGTACGACACGGCACGGCACTCCGACCTCGCGGGGTACGTGGCGGACGTCCTGGAGATCGTCGAGGACGTCGCCGACGAGCCCGTGATCTTCGTGGGCCACTCGGTGAGCGCCATCATCGGCCTGCTGGCGGCCGCCGACCGGCCCGACCTGTTCGACCGGCTGGTGCTCGTGTGCCCCAGCCCGCGGTACGTCGACGACGACGGCTACCGCGGCGGGTTCGCGGCGGAGGAGATCGACGAGCTGCTCGAGACGATGGACTCGAACTATCTCGACTGGACCCGGGCGATGGCACCGGTCATCGTCGGGAACCCGGACCGTCCCGCGCTCGGCGACGAGCTCACCGAGGTCTTCCGGCGCAACGACCCCGCGGTGGCGCGGCAGTTCGCGCGCGTGACGTTCCTCGGGGACAACCGGGAGGACCTGGCCCGGGTGCGCACACGGAGCCTGGTGGTGCAGAGCCGGGAGGACGTCATCGCGCCGCCCGAGGTCGGCCGCTACGTGCACGAGCACCTGCCCGGCAGCGACCTCGTCGTGATCGACTCCGTCGGCCACTGCCCGAACCTGTCCCACCCCGCGCTGCTCGTGGGCGCGGTGCGGGACTGGCTCGGGGAGGGCTGATGCCGACGTCGCGCGCAGAGCGGTGGGTGCTCGCCCCCGTCGCCCTGCTGCTCCTCGACGTCGAGGCACGGGTCCTCGACGCGAACGACGAGCTGCTGCGCCTCCTCGACGTCCCGGACGTCGAGGCCGTCGCGGGCCGACGCCTCGGCGACCTGCTGACCGTGGGCGGGCGCATCTTCTGGGAGACGCACCTCGCGCCGCGGCTGCACAGCGCGGGCCGGGTCGACGAGGTGGCGGTCGAGCTGCGCACGCCGACCGGACGCGAGCCGGTCCTGCTCACCGCGATCGAGCGCGAGTGCCACGGTGACCGTCTCATCGAGGTGGTGATGCTGGGTGCGCGCGAGCGGTCCCGCTTCGAGCAGGAGCTCGTCGCGGCGCGTCAGACCGCGGAAGCGGCCGAGCGTCAGGTCCGCACCCTGCACGGGACCGCGGCCGAGCTCGCGAGCGCCGCAGGGCTCGACGGCGTCGCGGACGTCCTCCTGCGCACGTCGGTCGCCCTGCTCGGTGCCCGCAGCGCCGCCCTGTGGGTGACGCAGGGCGGACCGCTGCGCCGGTGGCAGGCGGGGCAGGCGGGGGAGGGGTTCGACCCACCGACCGTCGACGAGCTCACCGAGACGTCCGTGCGTCCCGACGGGGACGCGGTCGTGCCGCTCCGGACGGGCGGCGTGCTGCTCGGCGTCCTCGTCCTGCGCCCCCGCAGGACGCCCGGCGCGGGCCCCCTGGAGGTGGACACCCTCTCCGCGGCCGGGCAGGTCGCGGCGCTCGCGCTGGCGCGGGCGGGGATGCACGAGCAGAGCGTCTCCGTCGCCGCGGAGCTCCAGCGCGCGATGCTCGCCGACGGCATCGTCACCGACCCTCGGGTCCGGGTCGCCGCGCACTACCGCCCCGGCGTGCACGACCTCCAGGTCGGTGGGGACTGGTACGACACCTTCCACGTCGCCCCGGACGTGCTCGCGCTCTCCGTCGGGGACGTCGTGGGGCGCGGGCTCGCGGCGGCCACGGCGATGGGCCAGCTGCGCACGGCGGCGCGGGCCTCGGCCGACGTCGTGGGCCCCGAGCGCGTCGTCGACCGCCTCGACCGCTTCGTGGACCGCACCGGCACGGGGTTCATGACGAGCCTGGTCTACGCGGAGCTCGACCTGACGACGGGCGTCCTGCGGTACACCTGCGCGGGCCACCTGCCACCGCTGCACCTGCGGGCGGACGGCACGGCGACGTTCCTGTGGCACGCGCGCTCGACCCCGCTCGGGGTCCGGGGGTTGTCGCGGCGTTCGGCGGACACGGCGGTCCTCGGGCCGGGCGACGTCGTCCTGCTCTACACCGACGGCGTGGTCGAGCGCCGCGACCGGGCGCTCGCGGGCGGGCTCGACGAGCTCGCCGAGATGGTGACGAACGCGTTCGCCGCGGGGCTGTCGGAGGACGAGGTCCTCCGGGAGTCGGTCGCCCGGGCGCCGGCCGACGACGACGCGTGCCTGCTCGTCGTGCGCTGGCTCGGGCCGCCGTCGGACGAGGGGGTCGCGTCGCCCGACGGCCTGTCAGCGGACGAGGAACGGTCCGCCTGACGGGTCGGTGAGGTGGTCCAGCGCGTGGGCGATGCGCTCGCGCGAGGAGGCCGCGACGTCGTCGGGCAGGTCGTCCGGCGCGAACCACGCGACGGCGAGGGACTCGTCGTCCGCGACGTGCGCCGCCGCGGCGGCGGCGGGCGAGACCGGTCGGCACGTGAACGCGAGGTCGAGGTACTGCGACCGGTCGCCGTTCGGGTACTCGACGGGATCGGTGACCGTGACCGCGACGAGCGCGTCCACGACGACCTCGACCCCGGTCTCCTCGAGGACCTCGCGCGCGAGCCCGACGGCCGGGTCCTCGCCCGGCTCGAGGATGCCGCTGATCACGGCCCACTGCCCGGTGTCGGCGCGCTGCCCGAGGAGGAGGCGACCGTCGTCGTCCAGCACGACGCCGGAGACCCCGGGCATCCACAGCAGGTCGGTCCCGATGCGGGAGCGGAGGGCGGCGACGAACTCGGGGATCGGCATGTCCCGAGCCTAGGGCCGCCCACCACGCGAGACGGACCGTCCGCCCCTCGGCGGGGCTGTGCTACGGTCCCCTGGTGACTTCTCAGTGGTATTGGCGCTTTACGCAGGCTCCCGGTGGGGCCGTGCGGGCGTCAGCCTGACCACAGAACACCACC
>CAZFUQ010000066.1:0-694 GCA_964521905.1 uncultured Cellulosimicrobium sp. | reverse complement strand
TCGTCGTGAGACGGGCCGCTCCGGGACCACGGGCGGCAGCAGGCCGGTGAGCGCCGCTGGGCACCGCTGAGCATCCTGACTCACGGCGACCCGAGAACCCCCGCCGCACGACACCAGGAGCCCCTCGTGACCAGCACGACCACCCCGCCCGCGGACACCACGTCCGAGTCCGCCGCGACCGCGACGAGTACCGTCGACCCCGTGGACAGCCCCGAGCTCCAGGCCCGCACGAGCGACCTGCGCGTCCGCGCGCTCGACGCGCTCCCCGCGCCGCGCGCGATGCTCGCCGACCTGCCGCTCGGCCCGACCCGCAGCGACCTCGTCACCACCTCGCGCCGCGAGGTCCGTGACGTCCTCGCCGGCGACGACGACCGCCTGCTCGTCATCGTCGGTCCGTGCTCGGTGCACGACCCCGAGGCCGCGCTCGAGTACGCGGGCCGACTGGCCGCCGTCGCGCACGAGCTCGCGGACGACCTCATGATCGTCATGCGCGTGTACTTCGAGAAGCCGCGCACCACCGTGGGGTGGAAGGGCCTCATCAACGACCCGCGCCTCGACGGCTCGCACGACGTGCACCACGGCCTGCGCCTGGCGCGCGAGGTCCTGCTCGGCGTCCTCGACGCCGGGGTTCCGGCGGCGTGCGAGTTCCTCGAGCCGACGAGCCCGCAGTACCTCGCCGACGCCGTGACCTGGG
>CAZFUQ010000065.1:0-16501 GCA_964521905.1 uncultured Cellulosimicrobium sp. | reverse complement strand
AGAGCGCTTCCCTGATAAGGAAGAGGTCAGAGGTTCAAGTCCTCTTAGGCCCACTGCCGAACCCACTCGAGGGGGAACGTCATGAAGAAGATCCTCGTTCTGCTGCTCGCCGCCGGAGCCGGTTACCTGCTCTGGCGCAAGTACTCGGAGGACAGCGCGGAGCGCGACCTCTGGGCAGAGGTCACCGACACCTTCGAGTGATCACTCACCACTCCTGACCGGCCCCGGGCCGAGTCACCCGGGGCCATGGCGCAATTGGTAGCGCACCTGCTTTGCAAGCAGGGGGTTGGGGGTTCGAGTCCCCCTGGCTCCACCACGCGCACGACCACGAAGGGCCCCGTCCTCAGGACGGGGCCCTTCGTGCTCCGCAGCTCGTTGGGGACGGGCTCAGGCACGGAGAAGGGCCCGGCTCCGCGCGGAACCGGGCCCTTCTCCGTGCCTCCCGACGGCGGGTGGCGGGACGACGTCAGTCGTCGCCGGCCTTCTCCGCCTTCTCGACCGCGCCCTCGGCGGCGTCCTCCGCAGCCTCGCGCGCCTTCTTCCCGGCGTCCTTGACGTCGTCCGCAGCGTCGGCGGCCGCGTCCTTCGCAGCACCGGCGGCGCTGCGCGCCGAGCCACGGGTACGGGAGGTCGCCTTCTTCGCGGCCTCCTTGGCGTCGGTGACGGCGTCGCTCACGCGGTCGGTCACGGCGTCGCTCACCCCGGCGGCGCGCTCCGCGACCTTGTCGGTCGCCTCGCGCCCCTTCGCGACGGCGGCCCCCGCCGCCTCGCCGAGCGACTCGGCGGCGTCGCCGACGGCGAGCCGGGCGTCGCTCACGACGTCGTCGAAGTGGACCTGCTGCTGCTCCTGCTCCCACGGCTCGGCCCACGGGTCGGTCGTCGGCTGGGCGCGCCGGTAGAGCACGTAGCCGACGCCCGCGGCGGTGACGCCTCCGGCGATCCACCACAGCGTGCGGCCCTTGCCCTTCGAGCCGTCCGCCTCGGCGGCCTTCGCCGCTGCCTTCTCGGCCGCCGCGGCGAGCTTCGCCGCCGCCTTCTCTGCGGCCTTGTCCGCGTGCTTCGCCGCCTTCTTGCCCGCCTTGCCCGCGGACTTCTGCGCGTGCTTCGCGGCCTCGGCGGCGGCCTTCTTCCCCTGCTTGGCGAGCTTGCGCGCCTTCTTGCCGGTCACCGCGGCGGTGGCTGCCGCTGCGGCGGCGGTCGCCTCCGCCGCGTCGTCGGCGGCGCGCTGCGCGGAGTCCGCGGCGCTGGCGGCGGCGGCGTTGAAGCTGGCGACGATCTTCGGCAGCACCTCGTCGACGAGCTTGTCGTGCGCGGTGTCGATCGCGGGTGCCGCCTTGCCGGCCACCTTCTCCACGCGCGGCGCGGCGGCCTGGATGCTGTCCTGCCACGCCTTCTCGACGCGGGGCTGGAGCCACTCGAGGAACGCCTCGACCTTCGGCGTCCCCCATTCCTTCGCCTGGACGGCGGCGTCCTTGGCCTGGTCCGCGAGCTGACCGGCCGTGGTCTGAGCGGTCGCGACCGCCTCGGCGGCCTGGTCCTTGAGCTTGTCGGTGTCGACCGACCCGAGCGCCTCCTTGACGGAGTCGCTCGCTGAGCGAGAACGGGTCATGCGTGCTCCCCGGGTTCGTCGTCGTCCGGCGGACGATGTGGGCGGATGCGATGGGCGTTTCCGCCCACTCTGCCACCACAGCGGGCACCTCGCGAGGCAACCGGCCGGACGGGTCGGGGGCGGGTCTCGTGGGAGGATGGTGCCCATGTTCGCAACCCTCCACACCACCGCAGGTGACATCCGGATCGAGCTCCTGCCGAACCACGCCCCGAAGACGGTGGCGAACTTCGTCGGCCTGGCGAAGGGCACCACGACGTGGTCCGACCCGCGCACGGGCGCAGCGCGCACGGAGCCCTTCTACGACGGCCTGATCTTCCACCGCGTGATCAAGGACTTCATGATCCAGGGCGGCTGCCCGCTCGGCACCGGCACGGGCGGCCCCGGCTACACGTTCAACGACGAGATCCACCCCGAGCTCCAGTTCGACCGCCCGTACCTGCTGGCGATGGCGAACGCGGGCCTGCGCCGCAACCCGGTCACGGGCGAGGCCGAGGGCACCAACGGCTCGCAGTTCTTCATCTCGACCGTCCCCACGCCGTGGCTCAACGGGAAGCACACGATCTTCGGCGAGGTCGCGGACGACGAGTCCCGTGCCGTCGTGGACGCGATCAACGAGACGCGGACGCGTCCCGGCGACCGTCCGCAGGAGGACATCGTCATCACGTCCGTCACCGTCGAGGACTGATCATCTCGACGACACCTCCCGGGCCCCCCGGCCCGCCGGCGTACGGGACGGCCGGGCCGAGCGACGGTCCCGCCGCCCCGCCGGTGTGCCCGCGGCACCCGGACCGGGTGTCGTACGTGCGCTGCCAGCGCTGCGGTCGTCCCGCGTGCCCCGAGTGCCAGCGTCCCGCCGCGGTGGGGATCCAGTGCGTCGACTGCGTGCGCGAGAGCGCGCGCCAGGCGCCCACGGTCCGCACCGCGCTCGGGGGCAAGGCACGCTCGGGGCCGCCGGTCGTCACGTTCACGATCATCGGACTGTGCGTCGTGAGCTGGCTGCTCCAGCTCGTGACGGGCGGCACGTGGACGAACCTGCTCGCGTTCGCGCCCTGGGTCGGCGAGCTCCAGCCCTACCGGTTCCTCACGGCGGCCTTCCTGCACTCGACGAGCCCCGTCCACATCCTCTTCAACATGTACGCCCTGTGGATCACGGGCCCGTTCCTCGAGCAGCAGCTCGGACGCGCCCGGTTCACGGCGCTCTACCTGCTGTCTGCGCTCGGCGGGTCGGTCGGGTACCTCGTCCTCGCGGGCGGCCCGACGGCGGAGGCGTGGTACACCCCGGTCGTCGGTGCCTCCGGCGCGGTGTTCGGGCTCTTCGGCGCCATCCTGCTCGTGCTGCGGCGCACGGGCCGCAACGCGATGCAGATCGTCGTGCTCATCGGCATCAACTTCGCGATCGGGCTGTTCTTCGACGGGATCGCGTGGCAGGCGCACCTCGGTGGCCTGGTGGTCGGGCTCGCGCTCGGGGCCGCGTTCGCCTACGCGCCGAAGGCCCGGCGCACGCTCTTCTCGGTCGGGGCCACGGTGGTCGTGGCCGTCGTCCTCGCCGCCGCCGCGTGGCTGACCTACGTGTCCGCGGACCAGTTCGCCCACCTGGCCGGGTAGGCGGCCGGGGAGTTATCCCCAGGTTTACTCACAGGTGTGGAACTACACCGGTGTGGTTCGGCCGAGGGCGCACCGGACCACCGGCCCGCGGGCCGGGTGGGGTGCGCCGTCGGGCGACTACTTCCAGCGCGTCGTGAGCGCGAAGCCCGCGATGATGAACGCGAAGCCGACCGCGAGGTTCCACGCGCCGAGCGGCGGCACGGGCAGCTGCGCGCTGCCGCTGAGGTAGAACAGGACGATCCACGCGAGGCCGACGAGCATGAGCCCCAGCATCGTGGGCACCAGCCAGCGCGGGTTGCCCGACTCGGGCTTGGGTACGCGCGGCGGGCGGGGCGCCTTGGGCTTCTTGCGGGACTTCGACTCGGGCACGAGGGAGGGCTCCTGTCCTGGTGGGGTCCGCTGCGGGACGACGCCGGACGCGCCGCGGGTGCGGACGCCTGCCGTCGTCGTGCAGGAACCGTGCATGGCTCGGGTGAAGGTCGTCGACGTGCGGACGAGGTCCGTCGCAGGACGGATCCGTCATGAACGTGGACGACGTTCGTCGACTAGCGTAGTGGGCGCACACAATAGGCGGTGACACCGGTTGCTCCGGTGGACGAGAACCCGCCCGCCCTTGGAAGGAGACGGACGCGTGAGCACCACCGACCCCGCCGAGAGCGTGCCGACGCCGCCACGCGGGCGGCGGGTGCGCTCGGCGGTCACCGTCGCGCTCGTCCTCGCCCTCGCCGGCCTGATGTTCACCGCCAACGCGCGGCTCGCACGCGGCGAGGAGTCGCGCCACCCCGAGGACCTGGCGCAGCTCGTCGACCGCGAGTCCGACCGGGTCGCGGACCTCGCCGGTCAGGTCGACGCCCTCACGCAGGAGATCGACGGGCTGTCGGACGCGGGCGACGTCCCGGCCGGTACCGACCCCGACCTCACCTCCCGCACCGCCGTCGCCGCGGGCACGGTCGCGGTGAGCGGGACGGGCCTGTCCGTCGCCCTCGACGACGCCCCGCCGGAGGGGAGCTACCCGGCGCAGATCCGCCCCGACGACCTCGTCGTCCACCAGCAGGACATCCAGTCGGTCGTCAACGCCCTGTGGGCGGGCGGAGCAGAGGCCATGACGCTGCAGGGCCAGCGCGTCACCGCGACGTCGGCGTTCCGGTGCGCGGGCAACATCCTCCTGCTCCACGGGCGCGTCTACTCGCCGCCCTACGTCGTCGAGGCCGTCGGCGACCCCGACGCGCTCCGTGCCGCGCTCGACCGCTCCCCGGGCGTGCAGGTCTACCAGGAGTACGTCGACGCCGTGAACCTCGGGTACTCCGTGCAGGAGCACCACGACCTCGAGCTCCCGGGCTACGAGGGCGCGCTCGAGCTGCGCTACGCCCGCCCCGCGGGCACGTCGTGACCACCACGACGGCCGGACCCGTGCGGCACGCCGGTCGCAGCGGCTCCGGTCGCGGAGCCGTCTCCGCGACCGTCGGCGTGCTCGGCGAGCTGCTCATCACGCTCGGCGTGCTGCTCGGCCTGTACGTCGTGTGGCAGCTGTGGTGGACCGACGTCCAGGCCGACCGCGTCCAGGCCGAGGTCCTCGCCGAGCTCGGCGCACCGACCCCGGACGCGGCCGACGTCGCACCCGAGACGGCGGTGCGTCGCGACGAGCCGCCCGTCCCGGCCGCCCCCGCTGCCGGGGAGGTGTGGGGCACGCTCCACGTGCCGCGCTGGGACGGCAAGGTCATGCCGCTCGCCGAGGGTACCGACAAGCGGTCCATCCTCGACAAGGCCATGGCGGGCCACTACCCCGAGACCGTGATGCCGGGCGGCGTCGGGAACTTCTCCGTCGCCGGGCACCGCCAGACGTACGGGAAGATCTTCCACGACGTCGAGGAGCTGCAGGTCGGCGACCCGATCGTCGTCGAGGCGGACGGCGTCTGGTACGTGTACCGCGTGGAGACGATGCAGGCCGTGAAGCCGAACCAGGTCGAGGCGATCGCGCCCGTCCCGTGGCAGCCCGGGATCGAGCCCACCGAGCGGTACCTCACCCTCACCACGTGCCACCCGATCGGGCTGAACTCGCTCGTCGCCCGCTTCATCGTCAACGCGAGGCTCGACTACTGGATGCCCGTCGAGGACGGCACGCCGCCGGACCTCGTCGGGCAGGCCGCGCCGGCGGCGGACGCGGCGTCGACCGACGCCGCGACGGCGACCGGTGCCTGGACGGCCGGCACGACGACCCTCGACGGGAGCGCATGATGTACGGGGCGCTGTGGCGCGTGCTTCCCGGGCCCGCATGGGTCCGGGTCCTCCTCCTGCTCGTCCTCGCTGCCGCCGTGGTGCTCGCGTGCTTCGAGTGGCTCTTCCCGGTCCTGTCCGAGTACATGCCGTTCAACGATCCCAACATCCAGACGGACGCCGCCGGCGCCGTGTCCGTGGAGGCACACCGATGACCCGCATCCTCGTCGTCGACAACTACGACTCCTTCGTCTACACGATCGTCGGCTACCTCGACCAGCTCGGGGCGCAGACCGTCGTCGTGCGCAACGACGCCGTGCCGCAGCCGGACGCCGACGGCCGGTTCCACGACGCCGACGGCACCGTGTTCGACGGTGTGCTCGTCTCCCCCGGTCCCGGCACCCCCCACGAGGCCGGGCAGAGCGAGCAGGTCATCCGCGCCTGCGCGGCCTCCCGGACGCCCATGCTCGGGGTGTGCCTCGGGCACCAGGCCCTCGCCGAGGTGTACGGCGCGACGGTCACCCACGCGCCCGAGCTCATGCACGGCAAGACGAGCCTCGTCGAGCACGAGGGCGAGGGCGTCCTCGCCGGCCTCCCGCTCCCGTTCACCGCGACGCGCTACCACTCGCTCGCGGTCGTGAACGGCACCGTGCCCGCCGAGCTCGAGGTCACCGCCGCGACGTCGGGCGGCGTGATCATGGGCCTGCAGCACCGCGACCTGCCCCTGCACGGAGTGCAGTTCCACCCCGAGTCCGTGCTCACCGAGGGCGGTCACCGGCTCCTCGCCAACTGGCTCGAGGTGTGCGGCCTCGACGGCGCCGTCGAGCGGTCCGCCGGCATGGCCCCGCTCGTGCGCCAGTAGGGTCCGCGGCCCGCGGGCTCTCCGGCCAGGACGACGACGGGCCCTCACCTCGCGAGAGGTGAGGGCCCGTTCGTCACGGGGCCGCCAGGGCGACGTGCGGAGGGTCAGCCCTCTTCGTCGTCGTCGTTGCCACCGCCATCGTTGCCACCACCGCCGTTGCCGCCGCCGCCGCCGTTGCCGCCACCGCCGTTCGACGGGCCGGGGCCCGTCGAGACGATGAGCCGGACGGTCGCGCCCTCCTCGAGCTCGGTGCCGCCGCCCGGGTCGGACCCGATGACGATGCCCGCCGCGTACTGGTCGGACCCCTGGGTGATGCGGTTGCCGGGGTTGAGCTGGTTCGCGTAGAGCGCGGCCTCGGCGTCCGCCTCGGTCATGCCGGCGAGGTTGTTCGGGACGTTCGTGGTCTCCTTCGCACGCGCGATGGCGACGTCGAGACTGACCGCGGAGCCCTGCCGGACGCTGCCGGCGTTGGGGCTCTGGGCCAGGACCTGACCTGCCGGCTCGTCCGACTGGACGTCGTTCCTCGAGACCGTGAGGCCGAGGCCCTCGAGCGTGGCCTTCGCGGCGTCGTACTGCTGGCCGGTGACGGAAGGCAGGGTGACGAGGCCGTTCGACGTGAAGATCTCCACGGTCGAGCCGCCCGCGACGGACTGGCCGGCGCCCGGGTTCGTGCGCGTCACCGCGTCCTGGGGGACGTCCTGCGAGTCCTCGGACCCGCCGAACGCCACGACCAGACCCTCGCCCTCGAGCAGCTGGCGCGCCTCGTCCTGCGTCTTGCCCTTGACGTCGGGGACGAACACGGCGTCCGGTGCCCCGGCGAAGAAGACCGTGACCGTCGACTCGAGCTCCGCCTCCGTGCCGCCCAGCGGGTCCTGCTTGCTGAACGTGCCCTCGGGCGCGGTCGAGTCGGGGTCGATCGCCTGGGCGTACTCGAACCCGGCGGCCTCCACCTGCTCCCGGGCCTGCTCCGGGGTGACGGTCGCCGCGAGCGTCGGGACCGTGCCGGTCGTCGGCACCTCGTCCTTGCTGTTGGCGTTGATGAGGATCATCGTGATGATCGCCGCGAGGGCGAGCACGCCGACGGCGATGAGCGTCCACATGAGCCCCTTGCGGTTCCGGGGCTCTTCCTCCTCCTCGTCCGGCCCGCCCTGACCGGGCGGGACGGAGCCGACGGCGGGAGAGGTCTGCGTCGCCCAGGGGTTGGCCGCCTGCGCGGGTGCGACCTGGGTCGGGCTCATGATCTGCGTCGCGGAGTCACCCATCGCCGGCTGCAGCTGGGTGGCGGCCGCCGCGGCACCGAGACCGGCGGCCGCGGCCGCGATCCCGAGCGCGGGGGCGGTGATCGCGCCCCCTCGCGCGGCGCTCTCCAGGTCGGCCCGGAACTCGGCCGCGCTCGAGTAGCGTGCGGTGCGGTCCTTCGCGAGGGCCTTGAGGGTGATGCGGTCGAGGACCTCGGGGACGTCGGGCGCGAGGGCGCTCGGTGTCGCGGGGGCCTCGCGCACGTGCTGGTAGGCGACCGCGACCGGGGAGTCGCCGATGAACGGCGGACGGCCCGTGAGCAGCTCGTAGAGCAGGCAGCCCGTGGAGTAGAGGTCGGAACGCGCGTCGACGGTCTCGCCGCGCGCCTGCTCCGGGGAGAGGTACTGCGCGGTGCCGATGACGGCGGAGGTCTGGGTCATGGTCGCCGCGGAGTCGGCCATCGCGCGCGCGATGCCGAAGTCCATCACCTTGACCGCGCCCGTGGGCGTGATCATGACGTTGGCGGGCTTGATGTCGCGGTGCACGATGCCCGCGTGGTGCGAGTACTCGAGCGCGGCGAGCACGCCCGCGGTGATCTCGACCGCCTCGTCGAGAGGCACGGCCTGACCGTCGCGCAGGATGTCGCGGACCGTGTGGCCCTCGACGTACTCCATGACGATGAAGGGGACGTGCACCGAGTTCCCGGTCGGGTCGGAGTGCACGTCCTCGCCCGTGTCGTACACGGCCACGATGGCGGGGTGGTTCAGCGACGCGGCGGCCTGGGCCTCGCGCCGGAAACGAGCGAGGAACGTCGGGTCGCGCGCGAGGTCCGACCGCAGGATCTTGATCGCGACGGTGCGACCGAGGCGGTTGTCGTGCCCGATGTGCACCTCGGCCATGCCGCCACGGCCGATGAGCTCACCGACCTGGTAGCGACCGGCGAGCACTCGGGGAGCGTTGTCCACCACTCATTCGTCCTTCGGTGTCGTCGGAGCCGGTGCGGGCACCCCCGCGCACGGCACATCTGGCGCAATCATCCCACTCGTGGGGGTCCTGGAGCGCCGCGAACGCAACGATGTCGTCACGATGTCGCCCGCTCCGTGCTCTCCCCGTCCGCCCGCGCCGATGCCGACGCGGAGGTCTTCGTGTCCCACCCGGCGGGGCCCGCGCCGTCGTCCGCACGGTCGTTGCCGAGCGAGACGATCGTGGCGACCAGGAGCACGAACAGCAGCCCCAGGAGCGCGACGAGCGGCCAGGTCAGGCCGTTGGGCAGGCCACCCAGCCGCCGGCCCGTCGTCGTGGACGTCCGGCGGCCGGCACCCGAGCGGGACGGCGCCTCCTGGGCCTGGCGTCGCACCTCGGCGCGGGTCGCGGGCGGGCCCGACGACGGGCGCTCGCCCGATCGGCTCGTCGCACCCGGGGCGTCGCTCGCGCGTGCCGCCGGGGCGCCCGAGCGGGTGGTTCCCGCAGAGCCGCCCGACCGGGAGGAGCCCGACGAGCTCCCCGACCGGGTCGTGCCCGACGGGCGAGCCGCCCCGCCGGGACGGGCGCCGCTGCCGGAGCGGGTGCCGCCCCGTGCGGGCTGCGGCCGGCGCGACCGGGTCTGGCCGTGCATCTCGCGGCGGGGCGGGTACGCGCGCGGACCGGTGGTCTCGTCGACCGGTGAGCCGTCGGCCGGAACGGGACGCTCCCACGGGAGCGCGGGCGCGGGGCCGGCGCCGCGCTCGGGTTCCCGGGCACGGTCGTCGTCGGGCGCCGTCTCGGTCTCGGGCGCCGCGGGGGCCGGGGCGCGCCAGGGCGATGCCGGGTCCACCGGGTCGGGGTCACGTACGGCCGCCGGGATGACGAGCGGGGTGATGACGGGCGCGAGGTCCTCGGGCGCCGGGGTCGGGGCGTCCTCCTCGGCCGACCGCGCGCGGCGCGCCCGGCGCGGCGCGGCGGACGTCTTCGCGCGTCCCGACCACGGGTCGGCGGCGAGACGCTCGCCGATCGCGTCGAAGACGCGTGCGAGGGCGTCTGCCGGGTGCGGGCGCGCGAGCGGGTCCTTCGCGAGCATGACCATGACGAGCTCGGAGAGCTCCGGGTCGACGGACGCCGGCAACGGCGGGACCGGCTCGTTGACGTGCGCCACCGCGATGTCCACCGGGGTCGACCCGGTGAAGGGACGGTTCCCCACGATCGACTCGTACGCGACGATGCCGAGCGCGTAGATGTCCGACGCCCCGGTGGCCGCCTGCCCGACGGCCTGCTCGGGAGAGAGGTACTGGGCGGTGCCCATGACCATGCCGGTGGCGGTCATCGGGACCTGGTTGGCGGCGAGCGACACCCCGAAGTCGGTGATCTTCACCGTGCCCGAGCGGTCGATGAGGATGTTGCCCGGCTTGACGTCGCGGTGCACGACGCCCGACAGGTGGGCCGCGTTCAGGGCGAGCGCCGTCTGCGACAGGATCGGCAGGAGCCGCGCCGGCGGGAGCACGGGCTCGCGCTCGAGCAGGTCCGCCATGGGCTCGCCCACGACGAGCTCCATGACGAGGTAGCCGGACGCGTTCTCCTCGCCGTAGTCGTACATCTGCGCGATGTTGGGGTGCGACAGGGCCGCGCTGTTGCGGGCCTCCGTCCGCAGCCGCTCGAGGAAGTCCTCGTTGCCCGCGTACTCCGTGCGCAGCACCTTGACCGCGACCTCACGCCCGAGCGCGCCGTCCGCGGCGACCCACACCTCGCCCATGCCGCCGATGGCGATACGGCGGACGAGGCGGTAGCGGTCGCCGAGCGTCAGCCCGCGGACGGGCTTCATCCGTTCAACACCGCCTCCATGACCGCCCGGGCGATCGGGGCCGCGATCGCGCCACCGGTGGCCTCGTTGCCCATGGACCCACCGTTCTCCACGATGACCGCGACCGCGACCTGGGGGTCGTCGGCCGGGGCGAACGCGGTGAACCACGCGTGCGGTGCGGCCTCGCCGCCGGTCTCCGCCGTGCCGGTCTTGCCCGCGACCTGCACGCCCGGGATCTGCGCCGAGCTGCCCGAGCCGTTCTCCACGACACCGAGCATCATCTGGGTGAGCTGCTCCGCGGTCGACGGCGAGACCGAGGTGCGCAGACGGCGCGGCTCGTTCTGCTGCACGACGTCCAGGTCCGGGTTGCGGATGGTCTCGACGGTGTAGGGGGCCATCTGCACGCCGTCGTTGGCGATCGCGGCGGCGACCATCGCCATCTGCAGCGGGGTGACCTTGACCTCGCCCTGGCCGATGCCCGAGCGCGCGATGCCGGCGGGCTCCGCGCCCTCGGTCCCCGCGGCGGGGAACTGGCTGGGCGTGACGTCCATGGGGATCTTGAGGCTCTGGTCGAACCCGAAGTCCTCCGCCTGGTCGCGCATGGTGTCCTCGCCGAGCGTCACGGCGAGGTTCGCGAACGCGGTGTTGCACGAGATGCGCAGCGCGTCCGCGAGCGTCATCTCGCCCGAGGGGGAGCAGCGCGAGCCGCCGAAGTTCTTCATCGTGGTGGTCGAGCCCGGGTACGGGAACTCGTCCGGCGCCGGGACGACGCTCTCGGCCGTGTACTGCCCGCTCTCGATCGCGGCCGCCGCCGTGACGATCTTGAACGTCGAGCCCGGCGGGTAGGTGTTGCCGCGGATGGCGCGGTTCGACAACGGGTTGCCGTCCGCGTTCAGGAGCTCGGCGTAGGTCTCGCGCGCCAGCGTCGTGTCGTGCGTGGCGAGCGAGTTGGGGTCGTAGCTCGGCTTGGACACGAGCGCGAGCACCCGGCCCGTCTTCGGCTCGATCGCGACCACGGCTCCGCGCTGGTCGCCGAGCGCGTCGTAGGCGGCCTGCTGCGCGGCCGGGTCGATCGTCAGCTCGACCGACGCGCCCTGGGGCTGCTCGCCCGTGAAGAGCGCGCTCAGCCGGTCCCACCACAGGGAGCTCGCCTCCCCGTTGAGGTAGTCGTTCTCCTTGTCCTCGATCTCGGTCCGCCCGTTCGTCAGGGAGAAGAAGCCCGTGACGGGGGCGTAGACCGGACCGTCGGAGTACGTGCGCTGGAAGCCGTACGCGTCGTCCACCGGGCTCGACGACGCGACGGCGTCGCCCGCGACCACGATCGGGCCGCGGAACTTGTTGTACTCGCGGTAGACCGTGCGCGCGTTGCGGGCGTCGTTGTTGAGCGAGTCCGCCTGGACGAACTGGATGTACGTCGTCGACACCATGAGCGCGAGGAACATGACGAGGACGACCGTCGCGACGCGACGCAGGGGGACGTTCACCGGGCTCCTCCCCACGGACCCGTGGGATCGTTCGGGCGAGGCCCGTCAGGGCGACGGACGACCTCGGTACGCATCTCGTCCGGGTGCTCCCCGGAGGACGGTTCGTGCTCCGGGAGTCCGACCGCGGGCTGGACGCCCGTCGTCGCGCGGACCGGTCCCGTGGTCGTGGGGAGCATGCCGACCGTGGTGGGGGCGTCGTCGGGCCGGTCGCCGACGGCGCCCGCTCCCCCGCCGACGACGGCGACCGGCTCGGACTCGGGGCGGGACTTCGCCCCGCCGGGCGCGACCTGGCCGCGCACGGGCAGCGAGGAGGGACGCCGCGCGTCGTCGGAGATCCGCAGCAGCAGCCCGACGACGAGCCAGTTCGCGAGCAGCGACGACCCGCCCTGGGCGACGAACGGCATGGTCAGGCCCGTGAGCGGGATGATGCGCGTGATCCCGCCGACGACGACGAACAGCTGCCACGCCATGACGAACGCGAGCCCGCCCGCGAGCAGCTTGCCGAAGCCGTCGCGCACGCCGATGGCCGTGCGCAGGCCGCGCTCCACGAGCACGAGGTAGCACACGAGGATGCCCATGAGGCCGGTGAGGCCGAGCTCCTCGCCGAGCGAGGCGTAGATGAAGTCGGAGAACGCGTACGGGACCGTGCGCGGGTAGCCCGCGCCCCAGCCGGTGCCGAACAGGCCGCCGTTGCCGAGGGAGAACAGGCCGCCCACGAGCTGGCCGGAGCCGCCGGGGTCACGCATGAAGATCTCTTTGTCGAACGGGTGCAGCCACACGTCGATGCGCGCCTGGACGTGACCGAACGTCGAGGCGGCGAGGACCGCGCCGAAGGCGATGAGGACGAGGCCGATGACGACCCAGCTCACGCGCTCGGTCGCGATGTAGAGCATCGCGATGAAGAGGCCGAAGAAGAGCAGGGACGTGCCGAGGTCGCGCTCGAACACGAGGATGGCGAGCGACACGAGCCAGACGATGATGATCGGACCGAGGTCGCGCGGGCGCGGGAGCTGCAGCCCGAGGATCTTGGGGCCGGCGAGCGCGAGCGTGTCGCGGTTGGTCACCAGGTACCCCGCGAAGAAGATCGCGAACGCGATCTTGGCGAACTCCGCCGGCTGGAGCGAGAACCCGAAGAGGTTGATCCAGATCTGCGCGCCGTTGATCCGGGTGCCCAGGCCGGGGACGAGCGGCAGCGCGACGAGCACGATCCCGACGATCATCGCCGTGTACGTGTAGCGGCGCAGCGTGCGGTGGTCGCGCAGGAACCAGATCAGCGCGAACGCGAAGACGATGCCGAGCGCGGTCCACTGGAGCTGGCGCGGTGCGAGGTCCTGCTGCCCCCCGGTGACCTGGGAGCCCAGGTCCAGCCGGAAGATCATGGCGAGCCCGATGCCGTTGAGCGCGACCGCGACCGGCAGGATGACCGGGTCCGCGTACGGGGCCCGCAGGCGCAGCACCACGTGCGCCGCCGCCGCGAGCACCACGGTGCCGAGGCTGTAGACGTAGAAGCGGCCCGGGAGCTCGCCCGTCAGCTGCAGTCCGACGATCGCGTACGCACCGATGCCGAGCGCGATCGCGAGCGCCAGCAGACCGAGCTCCGCACCCCGCCCGGGGCGCACCTCGGTGGTCTCCACCGTGGCCATCACTCCCCCGTGCCGGTGCCGTCGGTGGTGGCCGTGGTCTCGGTGGAGGGCGCGGTCGGGGTGGTCGCGTCGTCGCTCGCGGACCCGTCCGTCGCCTGCTCGCCGCCCGTGGCGTCCTCGGCGGCCTCGGCGACGAGCCGCTCGGCCCGCGCCCGCGCGTCGTCGAGCGACTGCGCCGGGATGGTCGTCTCCAGCCGGTCGACGACGTAGCCCGGCAGGTCCTCGACGCGCGCCCCGGTCAGCTCGATGGGCGTCGAGAGCGTGAGCGGCCCGGCGCTCTCCGGGATGCCGCGGAACACGGCGACCTGGCCGTCGGCGACGCCCACGTAGTACTGGGACTGGGTCCAGCGGTAGCCGGCCCAGCCGGCGACGCCCAGGCCCGCGATCACGAGCAGGATCGCGACGACCGTGATCCAGCGGCGCGGGGCGCGGCCGGGGCGTGCGTCGTCGCCGTCGGTCCCGGCCTCGCCCGCGTCCTCACCCGGCTCCGCGGCGTCGTCGAGGTCGTCGCCGTCGGGCCCGCCCTCCGGATCCGCGGACGCCGCACCTGCGCTCGCGACCAGGGCCGCGGCGCGCGCGGCGGGACCGTCGGCGGCGGCGGTCGGTGCGTCGCGCTCGATCGCGGCGGAGCCGACGACCTGCGCGCCCGTGCCGGGAGCGCCGCCGTCGGGCAGGGCGTCGACGTCCACGACGTCCGCGACCACGACCGTGACGTTGTCCGTGCTGCCCGCGCGCAGCGCGAGCTGGAGGAGCCGGTCGGCGCACTCGTCGACGTCGGGCGTGTCCGTGAGCGTCTGGGCGATCGTCTCGGGGCTGACGAAGCCGGACAGGCCGTCGGAGCACAGGAGCCAGCGGTCGCCCGGCTTCGCCTCGCGCACCGACATGTCGGGCGTGAGGTCGATGTCGAAGTCGCCGAGCACCCGCATGACGACGTTGCGCTGCGGATGGGTCTCCGCCTCGTCCGCGGAGATGCGGCCGGTGTCCACGAGGTGCTGGACGAACGTGTGGTCGGTCGTGACCTGGGTGAGGCCGCCGTCGCGCAGCAGGTAGGCGCGCGAGTCGCCGAGGTGCGCCATCGCGAGCTTGTTGCCCGCGCGCAGGATGGCCGTGACGGTGGTGCCCATGCCGACGAGCTCGGGGTCGGTCACGCTGCGCTCGACGAGGTCCTGCCGCGCGTGGTCGATGGACCGCTCGAGCTCGGCGAGCGCGTCGTCCGGCCCGTGGGACTCGCCGTCGAGCGGCGCGAGCGCCGCGACGGCGATCGAGGAGGCGACGTCGCCCCCCGCGTGACCGCCCATGCCGTCCGCGACGACGAGCAGGTGCGGGCCTGCGTAGCCGGAGTCCTGGTTGTTCGAGCGCACGAGGCCCACGTCGGAGCGCGCGGCGTAGCGCAGAGCGATGTTCACTGCGGGCTACCTCTGCAGCTCGACGACGGACTGACCGATCCGCACCCGTGTCCCCGGACCGAGCGGCACCACCTGGGAGATGCGCTGTTCGTCGACGTAGGTGCCGTTGGTGGAGCCGAGATCCTCGACGAACCACCCGCCGTGCTGCGGGAAGATCCGCGCGTGGCGTGACGAGGAGTAGTCGTCGTCGAGGACGAGCGTGCAGCTCGGTGCGCGCCCGATGAGGATCGACGACGTCGTGAGCGGGATCGTCGTCCCGGTGAGCGGACCACCCGTGACCACGAGGCGCGACGGTCCCGTGGGGGCCGACGGGCGGGCGGGCTCGGGGGCCGCCGCAGCCGGCGTGGGCTCCGACGCCGGTCGCGCCGTCGGGGCGGGCGCGCCGCGACGGCCGCGGCGCGGCGTGATCTTGGTGCCGTACAGGTCCCGCCGGAGCACCCCGATCGCGGAGAGCACGAACACCCAGAGCAGCACCAGGTAGCCCAGCCTCAGCAGGGTGAACGTCAGGTCGGTCATACGGGCCGGATCACCACTCCTCGTTGTCGGACGCGCCGGTCCAGAACATGATGCGGGTACGGCCGATCGTCAGGGAGTTTCCGTCGAGGAGCGTCGCCGCCGGAACCTGGTGCCCCTCGACGAACAGCCCGTTCGTCGAGCCGAGGTCCGTCGCGATGACGCCCTCCGGCGTCACACGGATCTCCAGGTGGCGGCGCGAGACCCCGGGGTCGTCGACGACGATGTCGGCCTCCGAGCCGCGGCCGATGACGGTGACCGGGCCCGTGAGCAGGTAACGCTGGCCGTCGATGTCGACCAGGGGATGGCGGGTGCTCGGGGCCGCCGACGTCGCGGGCGCGACGTTGCCGCGCACGCTCGCCGAGCGGACCTGGAAGCGGCCGACGTCGAGGACGTCGTTCTGCTCGAAGCTCACGCTCACGGGCCCGACGAACGCGTAGTGCTGCGACGCCGCGTACTGCGTGATGTTCGAGGCCAGCTCGTCGGCGAGCGTCTCGGCGCCCCACCCCTCGATCTGGCCGAAGTCGTCGACCGACAGCTCGATCGTGAACTCGTTGGGCACGACCGTGCGGTCGCGGTCCACGACGGCGGCGCGGTCGTCGACCTCGCGCCGCAACGCGCTCGCGAGCTCGACGGGCTTGACCTCGCTCCGTCCGACCTTCGCGAACGCGTTGTTCACGACGCGCTCCACGCCCTTCTCGAAGCGATCCAGGACTCCCATGCCACCTCCTCCCTCGTGTCGCCACCGCTCGGGTGCACCGCGGCCTGATGTCCAGCACGATGCGACCGCGCACACTCGTGTCCGCGCAGACTACCTAGATCGTATCGATCACGTCTGCGCGCCAGGCCCGTTTCGTCGCAAGTTCTCCGGACGGATGTGGGGTGTTCGGGGCGGAGGCTGTGAACGTCGGGCGCGAGACGCCCCTCGTGCGCCGACGCGCCGCCGTCGGACCCGGCCCCTTCCCCCGGCGCGCCCCGCCTACGCGCCGACGTCCCGCGCCTACGCGTGTGCGCGGCGCGGACGTTCGAACGTCCGCGTCGTGCACAGAGGTCCGCGTGATTCCGGGGCGCACCCCGTGCCGTGCTAGTCTTCTGCGGCACGCGCGAGTGGCGGAATAGGCAGACGCGCACGGTTCAGGTCCGTGTGCCCGAA
>CAZFUQ010000064.1:389-16663 GCA_964521905.1 uncultured Cellulosimicrobium sp. | reverse complement strand
GAAGCGGGCGAGCGCCCACTCGTCCTTCGGGAAGTGGCCGGGCACCCAGTCGAGGATGACGCCGATGCCGGCGCCGTGCAGGCGGTCGACGAGGTAGCGGAGGTCGTCGGGGTCGCCGAAGCGCGACGTCGGCGCGTAGTAGCCCGTGACCTGGTAGCCCCACGACCCGCCGAACGGGTGCTCGGCGACGGGCAGGAGCTCGACGTGCGTGAAGCCCTGCTCGACGACGTACTCGGTGAGCTGCTCGGCGAGCTCCCGGTAGGACAGGCCCTGGCGCCACGAGCCGAGGTGCACCTCGTAGATGCTCAGGGGCCCGGTGTGCGGGTCGCGTGCGGCCCGCTCGGCGAGCCACGCGTCGTCGGACCACGCGAACCGTGACTCGACGACGACGCTCGCCGTCGCCGGCGGCACCTCGGTGCCCTTGGCGAGGGGGTCGGCCTTCTGCCGCCACGACCCGTCCGGGCCGAGGATCTCGTACTTGTACCGGGCGCCGCCGACGACGCCGGGCACGAACAGCTCCCACACGCCGCTCGCGCCGAGCGAGCGCATCGGGTGGGTCGGTCCCCAGCCGTTGAAGTCGCCGATCACGCGCACCGCGCGCGCGTTGGGCGCCCACACGGCGAACGCGGCGCCGGTCGTGTCGCCGAGCGCGCTGGGGTAGGTGCGCACGTTCGCGCCGAGCGCGCGCCACAGCTCCTCGTGCCGGCCCTCGCGCAGGAGGTGCAGGTCGACGTCGCCGAGCGTCGGGAGGAACCGGTAGGGGTCGTCCGTCGTCACGGTCTCGCCGCCGTAGCGCGCGCGGACGCGGTAGTCGGGTGCGTGGCGCGTGCCGTCGTCGTCCTGGTGCACGGGTACGACGGCGGCCCACACCCCGTCCTGCTCGTGCGCCGCCGGGTGCTCGCCGTCCGTCGTGACGACGACGACCTCGTCGGCCAGCGGGCGCAGGACGCGCACGACGGCGCGCGCGTCGGCGGCGTCGGGGGCCAGATGGGGGCCCAGCACGGCGTGCGGGTCGAACGTGCGACCCGCGGCGGTGGCGGCGAGGACGTCCTGCGGCACGACGACGGGCGGCGGGGTGGCGGAGGCGGCGGACCCGGTCATGACCCAACCTTTCCACGTCTGTGTCACGGGCACGTGACGGGCTCGCCGGTCGGTCGCAGTAGGCTCACGGCCGAGGGAAGGAGTGCCGTGGCGAGGATCACCATCGCCGACATCGCGCGCGAGGCCGGGGTGTCGACGGGCGCGGTGTCGTACGCGCTGAACAACCGGCCGGGCGTGTCGGAGGCGACGCGCGCACGGATCCTCGCGATCGCGGCGGACCTCGGGTGGGCCCCGAGCTCCGCGGCCCGGTCCCTCTCGGGTGCGCGCACCGAGACGGTCGGTCTCGTGCTCGCGCGCGACCCGGCGATGCTCGGCGTCGAGTCGTTCTACATGCAGTTCCTCGCCGGGATCGAGTCCGAGCTGTCGCCGCGCTCCTACGCGCTGCTGCTCCAGGTGGTCCCGGACCGGGAGACCGAGCTGCGGGCGTACCGCGCGTGGCGGGCGGCGCGCAGGGTCGACGGCGTGATCATCGTGGACCCGAGCGTCGACGACCCGCGCATCGAGATGTTCTCGCAGCCGGAGGCGCTCCCCGCGGTCGTCGTGGGCGACCCCGCGCTCGCCGGCGGGCTGACGAACGTGTGGACCGACGACGCCGCGGCGGTCCGGGAGTCCGTGCGGTACCTGCACGCCGTCGGGCACCGGCGGATCGCGCGCGTCGCCGGGGTCGAGGGGTTCGGCCACACGGGCATCCGCGACGGCGCGTTCCGGGACGAGATCGCGGCGCTGGGCGGGGAGGGGATCGTCGTCCGGACCGACTACTCGGCGGTGCAGGGTGCCGCGGCGACACGGACCCTGCTCACGCGGGCGGACGCCCCGACCGCGATCGTCTACGACAACGACGTCATGGCCGTCGCCGGTCTCGGGGTCGCGAGCGAGATCGGTGTCCGGGTGCCGCAGGACGTGTCGATGATCGCGTGGGACGACTCGCCGCTGTGCGAGGCGACGTTCCCGCGACTGTCGGCGCTGAGCCACGACGTCACGCGGTACGGCGCGCACGTCGCGCGGCGGCTGTTCGACCGGATCGGGGGAGAGGTCGGGGGGAGCTTCCTCGACTCGACGCCCACGCTGCGGCCCCGTGGGACGACAGGACGCCGATCGGGGTGACGCGCTTCATCGGTCCGGGTTCGGCCGGTCCATTGCGATATCACTTCGTGATGTTCCAGAGTGGACTTACCAAAACTTAAGCGCTTCACTGGTCATGTCGCCACCGAGCGACGGGCAATCGAGGCCCGTCGCGGGCGACGTCAACGACGACCAGGGAGTGGAGCGACATGGCAAGGAAGCAGATCGGGGCCGCACTCGCGGTGACAGCGCTGACGCTGGCGCTGGGGGCATGCTCGAACGACGCGGACGGCGGGAGCGAGGACGGCGAGCTCTCGGGCACCATCACGGTCCTGACGAACCGCACGGACATCGTGGACACGACGCTCCAGGACTACGCCGAGCAGTTCCAGGAGGCGAACCCGGGGGTGACGGTCGAGTTCGAGGCGATCACCGACTACGAGGGCGACGTCTCGATCCGCCTCAACACGCAGGACTACGGCGACGTGCTCCTGGTCCCGAACTCGGTGAACAAGGACCAGCTGCCCCAGTTCTTCGAGTCCCTGGGCACGGTCGACGACCTCTCCCAGGAGTACCGCTTCGTCAACGAGCAGGCGTTCGAGGGCGAGGTCTACGGTCTCGCGACGTTCGGGACCGCCATGGGCTACGTCGTGAACACGGCGGTCTGGGAGGAGGCCGGGATCACGGAGCCGCCCACGACGCCCGAGGGGTTCGTCGAGGCGCTGCAGCAGATCGGTGAGAAGACCGACGCGATCCCGTACTACACGAACTACACCGACGGCTGGCCGCTCACCCAGTGGCAGAACAACCAGGGCACGATCGCCGGTACGGACGCCGTGAGCGTGCGCACCTCGCTCGACGACCCGTGGACCGAGGGCAACGAGCAGTACGCGATCGACGGGCTGCTGTACGACGTCGTCGCCGCGGGCGTCACCGAGGAGGACCCGACGACGACGAACTGGGAGGAGTCGAAGACCCTTCTCGGCACCGGCAAGGTCGCCAGCATGGTGCTCGGCTCCTGGGCCGTGCCGCAGATGAAGGAGGCGGCCGAGGCCGCCGGTGGCTCCGCGGACGACATCGACTTCTGGCCGATGCCGTGGCAGGCCGACGGGGCGTTCTCCTCGACCATCTCGGGTGACTACAAGCTCGCGATCTCGAAGCACTCCGAGAACAAGGAGGCCGCGCGTGCGTGGGTCGACTGGTTCCTCAACGAGTCGACGTTCTCCGCGGAGCAGGGCGGCATCTCGCCGGTCGCCGGTGCCCCGGCGCCCGACTCGCTCGCCACGTTCGACGCCCTCGGCGTGAACCAGGTCGAGCTCTCGCCGGCTCCGGCGGGCGAGGAGACCTGGGACAACGACATCAGCAACGAGGCCGAGATCGACCTCTGGGGCGACAAGTACCGCCGCGAGCTCGTCGACGTCGCCCGCGGTGCCGCCGGCGGCGACAAGGAGTCCTTCTTCGCCGACCTCAACTCCCGATGGGCAGCCGCGCGCGCGAACGTCGTCGGCTGACGCAGGAGTCCTGGTTCGCGTGGGGCCTCCGGCCCGCCCCGCCGGGGGCCCCACGCCCGTCTCGACCGAAATGAGCATGACATGGCTGTGACCAGTCCGTCCGTGGCGACTCCGACCGAGCCGCGCAGACCGGGCGCCCGATCCCGACCGCCGAGGCGACGGTCCGGCGCGCTCACCCCGTGGCTCTTCCTCGTCGTCCCGCTCGGGCTGCTGCTGCTGTTCACCTACCTGCCCGTGGCGAACATGATCTGGTACAGCTTCACGTCGTGGGACGGGCTCGACGCGGTCAAGGAGGGCGTCGGGCTCAAGAACTACGTCGACATCTTCACGCGGCCCGAGCTCTTCCGGGTCTTCTTCGTGAGCCTCTACTACCTGGTCGGCGCGCTCGTCCAGCTCGCGCTGGCGCTCTACTTCGCGACGATCCTGAGCTTCAGCACCCGGTTCCGGAACTTCTTCAAGGGCGTCATCTTCTTCCCGTACCTCCTGAACGGCGTGGCGATCGGCCTCGTCTTCCTCTACTTCTTCCGACCGGACGGGACGCTGGACGCCCTGCTGGAGGTCGTGGGCGTCCAGGACACCCCGCACTGGCTCGGCGACCCCTCCATCGTCAACTTCTCGCTGGCAGGGACCTCGGTCTGGCGCTACATGGGCCTGAACTTCGTCCTGTTCCTCGGGGCGATCCAGGCCATCCCGGGAGACGTGTACGAGGCCGCGGACCTCGACGGCGCCAGCTCGTGGCAGAAGTTCCGCTACATCATCTTCCCCGGTATCAAGCAGATCGTGGGGTTGTCGCTGATCCTCGCCGTCTCGGGCGCGCTCTCGGTCTTCGAGATCCCGTTCATCATGACGAAGGGGGCGAACGGGTCGGAGACGTTCGTCATCCAGACCGTCGACACGGCCTTCCGGTACTCCAAGGTCGGCCTCGCGTCCGCCATGGCCGTCGTCCTGCTGATCATCGTCCTGGTGATCAGCGCGATCCAACGAAAGTTCTTCCCGGACGAGAAGGGAGACCTGGTATGAGCGCCCCCGTCGCAGACGCGCCGACCCGGACGACGACGACGGACAAGGTGCGTGGGTCCGTCGCCCGGTTCTCCCGGTCGGTGGCCCCGATCGCCGGCCCCGTCGCCACGACGCTGAAGTACATCAGCCTCGTCGTCGCGTGCGCGGCCGCCATCATCCCGATCCTCACGATCTTCTTCGCGGCCTTCAAGTCGCGCGAGGAGTACGTGACGACCGGTCCGCTGGACCTCCCGCAGAACTGGTTCAACCTCTCGAACTTCACGCGCGCGTTCACCGACAGCAACATGCTCGCGGGCTTCGTGAACACCATGATCATCCTCGTCGTCGCGCTCGCGGGCACGATCCTCATCGGGACCATGACCGCGTACGCCGTCGATCGGTTCGACTTCCGGGGGAAGAAGGCCGTCATGACCGGCTTCCTGCTCGCGACGCTCGTCCCCGCCGTCACCACCCAGGTCGCGACGTTCCAGATCATCAACGGTCTCGGCCTGTTCAACACCCGGTGGGCCGCGATCGTGCTGTTCATGGGCACGGACATCATCGCGATCTACATCTTCCTGCAGTTCATGCGCTCGATCCCGCGCTCGCTCGACGAGGCCGCGATGCTCGACGGCGCGAACCGCGTGACGATCTACGCGCGGATCATCTTCCCGCTGCTCAAGCCGGCGATCGCGACCGTCGTCATCATCAAGGGCATCGCGATCTACAACGAGTTCTACATCCCCTTCCTCTACATGCCGTCGAGCAAGCTCGGCGTGATCTCGACGACCCTCTTCCGGTTCAAGGGACCGACCGGGTCGGAGTGGGAGGTCATCGCGGCCGGCACGATCCTCGTGATCGTCCCGACCCTCATCGCCTTCCTCCTCCTCCAGCGACACATCTACAACGGCCTGACCGCAGGAGCCACCAAGTGACCCACACCGAGACCCCCGTCCGCGGGACCGCCCGCCGCGAGCTGCACGACGGCTGGACGGTGACCGCCGTGCGAGGTCCCGTCCCGGCGGGGACCCCGATCGTCGACGTCCCCGCGACGGTCCCGGGCAGCGTCCACACGGACCTGCTCGCCGCCGGCCTCGTCGACGACCCGTACCTCGACGACCACGAGCGCCTGCAGGCGTGGATCGGCCGTACCGACTGGCAGTACACGACGCGGTTCGCGTGGGAGCCCGCCGGGCACGAGCGGCACGACCTCGTCTTCGACGGTCTCGACACGGTCGCGGAGGTCCGGCTCAACGGCACGCTCGTCGGCAGCACGGCGAACATGCACCGCTCGTACCGCTTCGACGTGGGTGCGCTGCTCGTCGAGGGCGACAACGAGCTCGTCGTGCGGTTCTCCGCCCCCGTCCCGTACGCGGACCGGCAGAGCCTGCTCCTCGGGTACAGGCCGCAGGTGAACCAGCACCCGTTCAACGCGATGCGCAAGATGGCGTGCAGCTTCGGGTGGGACTGGGGCCCCGACACCGCGACGTCCGGGATCTGGCGCCCGGTGCGGCTCGAGTCGTGGTCGGTCGCGCGGCTCGCCGAGGTGCGGGTCCACGCGTCGGTGGCCGGGGACTCCGCGTCGGGTGCCGACGGCGTCGCGGCGGGCCGGGTGCACGTGGTCGCCGAGATCGAGCGTTCCGGCGACGCGAGCGCGGTGCTCGACGGCGCGAGCCCGGTGCTCGCGGCGTCCGTCGCCGGGGTGCGGGTGCAGGTGCCCGCCGACGCCGACCGGGTCGAGCTCGACGTCGTGGTGCCCGAGGTCGACCTGTGGTGGCCTCGCACGCACGGCGACCAGCCGCTGTACGCCGTCGACGTCGAGCTGGTCCGCGCCGCCGTCGTGCTCGACACGTCCGCGCGCCGGGTCGGCTTCCGCACGGCGACGCTCGAGCTGGAGCCCGACGACGACGGGACGTCGTTCCGGTTCGTCGTCAACGGCGTCCCGGTCTGGGTCCGCGGCGCCAACTGGATCCCCGACGACGCGTTCCCGCACCGCGTGACGCGCGAGCGGTACGCGGCGCGCATCGACCAGGCGGTCTCGGCGAACATGAACCTGCTGCGCGTGTGGGGCGGCGGCATCTACGAGTCGGACGACTTCTACGACCTGTGCGACGAGCGCGGCATCCTCACGTGGCAGGACTTCCTGTTCGCGTGCGCCGCCTACGCCGAGGAGGAGCCGCTGCGCTCCGAGGTCGAGGCGGAGGTGCGCGAGAACGTCGTGCGCCTCGGCCACCACGCGTCGCTCGTGCTGTGGAACGGCAGCAACGAGAACATCTGGGGCTTCCACGACTGGAGCTGGGACAAGCGCCTCGACGGCCGCAGCTGGGGGCTCGGGTACTACACCGAGCTGTTCCCGCGCGTCGTCGCCGAGCTGGACCCGGACTGCTCCTACACGCCGTCGAGCCCGTGGTCCGGCAGCCTGGACGTGCACCCGAACGACCCGCGGCACGGCTCGATGCACGAGTGGGAGCTGTGGAACCGGCAGGACTGGCCGCGCTACCGCGAGACGGTGCCCCGCTTCATGGCCGAGTTCGGGTGGCAGGGCCCGCCGGCCTGGTCGACCCTCACGCGGGCGATCAGCGACGACCCGCTGACCCCCGAGTCGCCGGGGATGCTCGTGCACCAGAAGGCGCTGCAGGGCAACGACAAGCTCACCGACGGCCTCGTGGCGCACGTCCCGCTGCCCGACGCGATGGAGGACTGGCACTGGGCCATGTCCTGGAACCAGGCGACGGCGGTGCGCACCGCGATCGAGCACTACCGCTCGTGGAGCCCGCGCTGCGCGGGCTCGGTCGTCTGGCAGCTCAACGACTGCTGGCCCGTGACGTCCTGGGCCGCGGTCGACGGTGACGGACGGGAGAAGCCGCTGCTGTTCGCCCTCCGGCACGCCTACGCGGACCGGCTCCTCACCGTCCAGCCGCGCGGCGAGGACGGCGAGCTCGTGGTCGCGGTCGTCAACGACCACGCCGAGCGGTGGCGCGGCGACCTCGTGGTGCGCCGGACCCGCTACGACGGCGTCGAGGTCGAGGCCGTCAAGGTCCCGGTCGACGTCGCGGCACGCACCACGACGACGATCCCCGTCCCGCAGGACGTCGCCGCGCCCGGGGAGGCCACCGGTGAGCTGCTGGTCGCCTCGCTCGGGCACGAGAGCGCGACCTGGTTCTACGCCGAGCCGCGCGACAGCGCCCTGCGCAGCCCGGCGCTGCACGTCGAGGTGACGTCGACGGACGACGGCGCCCGGGTCCGCGTCACGACCGACACCGTGGTGCGAGGGCTCTCGCTGCTGGTGGACAAGGTCCATCCGGCCGCGGTCGTCGACGACGCGCTCGTCGACCTGCTCGCGGGGGAGAGCGTCACGTTCCACGTCACGGCGCCGGACCCGCTGGACCGTTCGGCGCTCGCGGACCCCCAGGTCCTGCGGAGCGTCAACCAGCTCGTCGCGCTCCGGACGGCGGTGCCGGCATGACGGCGGCGGCGACCGACCGTCGGCCCCGTGTCGAGGCGCGCGAGGAGCTCTCCTGGACCGAGCGGGGGACGCACGTCGCGTGGCTGGACGGGCACACCCGCGCCCTGCTCGGGTTCGGCCGTCGTGCGGTCGTCCCCGGGGGCGGGGCGGCCTATCTCGACGAGGACGGGGTCCCCGACCCGGCGGCAGGTGTGCAGACCTGGATCACGTGCAGGACGGTGCACGTCTACGCGCTCGGCGCGATGCTCGGGGTCCCCGGCTGCGAGCCCGTGGCGCGCGGCGCGCTCGACGGTCTGCTCGGCCCGCTCCACGACACCGAGCACGGTGGATGGTTCCACGCCCTCGACGAGCACGGCGTCCCGGACCGCGCGGCGGGCAAGTCCTGCTACGACCACGCCTTCGTGCTGCTCGCCGCGTCGAGCGCGACCCTCGCGGGGCTGCCCGGCGCGCGCGGGCTGCTCGACGACGCGTGCGCCGTCTTCCTCGAGCACTTCTGGGACGACGCGGCGGGCCTCGCGGTCGACACGTGGGACGTCGCGTTCGAGACGCTCGACCCGTACCGGGGCCTGAACGCGAACATGCACGCCGTCGAGGCGATGCTGGCCGTCGCGGACGCGACGGGCGACATCGCCTGGCGCGACCGCGCGGCGCGCGTGGCCCGCCTCGTCGTGCGGCTCGCCGCGGAGCACGCCGGCCGGCTGCCGGAGCACTTCGACGCGACGTGGACGCCCGACCTCGAGCTCAACGCGGACCGGCCGGCGGACCGGTTCAAGCCCTACGGCGCGACCGTCGGGCACGGTCTGGAGTGGGCCCGGCTCCTCCTGCACCTGGAGGGTGCGCTGGGCACCCTCGCGCTCCCGGACCTCCGGCCGACGGCGGTCGCGCTGTTCGACCGCGCGGTGGCGGACGGCTGGGCCGCCGACGGCGCCGACGGCTTCGTCTACACGACGGACTGGACCGGCGCCCCGGTGGTGCGCGACCGCATGCACTGGGTCGTCGCCGAGGCGATCGCCACGGCCGACGCGTTGCACCGGCGCACCGGCGACGCGCGGTACGCGGACCTCTACGCGACGTGGTGGGACTACGCCGTGACCCACGTGGTCGACCACGCCCGGGGGTCGTGGCACCACGAGCTCGACCCGTCGAACCGGCCCGCCGGGGCCACGTGGCCGGGCAAGCCGGACCTGTACCACGCGGTCCAGGCGACGCTGCTGCCGCGGCTCCCGATCGGTCCGTCGGTCGCGCGCGCCGTCCATGACGGGCAGGTGGCCTCATGACGCGCTTCCTCGTGGTCGGCGAGGCGCTCGTCGACGTGGTCGCCGACGGCGACGGGAGCACGAAGGACCTGCCCGGCGGCAGCCCGGCGAACGTCGCCCTCACGCTCGGGCGCCTCGGGCGCGACGTCGTGCTGTCGACGGCCCTCGCCCCGGACGACCGCGGCACCCTGGTGCGAGACTGGCTGCTCGCGAGCGGCGTCGAGGTCGACGCCCACGTGCCGTCGAACGGCCGGACGTCGGCCGCGACGGTCTCGCTGGACGCGGACGGGCAGGCCACGTACGCGTTCGACCTCGCGTGGGAGCTCGGGGGCGTGGACGTCGGGGACGCCGACGTCGTGCACGTCGGCTCCGTCGCGGCGGTGCTCGAGCCGGGGGCCGACGCGGTCCGGGACGTCGTGCGCCGGGCTCGGGGCACCGCCGTCGTCTCCTACGACCCCAACGTGCGACCCGCGCTCGTCGACGACCCCGCCGCGGTCCGGGCGCGCGTCGAGGAGCTCGTCGCGCTCGCGGACGTGGTCAAGGTGAGCGACGAGGACCTCTCGTGGTTCGCCCCCGGGGTCGATCCGCTCGACGTCGCGCGCCGCTGGTCGGCGTGGGGCGCGGCCCTCGTCGTCGTGACCCGCGGGGGCGACGGCGCGACGCTGGTCCGGCACGACGGCCGGGTCGTCGAGGTGCCCGGTCGCGCGGTCGACGTCGTCGACACCGTCGGTGCGGGGGACACCTTCACCGGGGCGCTGCTCGACGCGCTCGCGGCGCGCGGGGTGCGGGGTCCGGGCGGGGCGGACGCCCTGCGCGGGCTCTCGGACGCCGCCGTGGCGACCGCCGCCCGGACCGCCGCGGTCGCGGCGTCCGTGACCGTGTCGCGTGCCGGGGCCAACCCGCCGACGCGGGCCGAGCTGCGCGCGGCCGAGGGCCCGGTGCGGCCCGCGCCGTTCCCCGGGGCGCCCGTGACCGGTATGACCTGGGGCTGGACGGGCGTGCGCGGGACCTGGACCGGCCCGGAGGCCGACCGCTCCATGGACGAGCTGCGCGGCCTCGGCGTGGACTGGGTCGCCGTGACGTTCTCCGCGAAGCAGGACACGCCGCAGTCGACGACGGTCCGCTACGGCGACGCACCGACCGTGACCGACGACGAGGTGCGCGCGGCGATCCGTGGAGCCAGGGCGCGGGGCTGGAAGGTGTGCCTCAAGCCGGTCGTGGACTCGGCCGACGGCACGTGGCGGGCGTTCATCGGCTTCTTCGACGAGGACGTCCCGGGCGAGCCGACGTGGGGCGAGTGGTTCGCGTCCTACACGGAGTTCGTCGTGCACCACGCGCGCATCGCGGCCGAGGAGGGCGCGGAGATGCTCTGCGTCGGGTGCGAGATGGTCCGTGCCGACGGGCGCGACGCCGAGTGGCGGGCGCTCGTGGCAGCGGTGCGCGAGGTCTACGACGGCCTGGTCACCTACAACTGCGACAAGTACCAGGAGGACCGCGTCACCTGGTGGGACGCGGTCGACGTCATCGGCAGCTCCGGCTACTACCCCTCGGGCACGTGGGAGGAGCACCTCGACCGGATCGAGGCGGTCGTCGCCCGCGAGGACAAGCCGTTCGTCTTCCTGGAGGCCGGCTGCCCGAGCCGGGAGGGATCTCCGGCGCGCCCGAACGACTGGACGCTCGCCGGCCCGCCCTCCGGCGACGCGCAGGCGGAGTGGCTCGCGGAGATGTTCGCGGCGTGCGCGGACCGTCCCTGGGTGTCGGGCTTCTTCCTCTGGGACTGGCCGGCACCGCTCTACGCCGAGTCCGAGGCGGCCGAGAACGACGACTACTGCATGTACGGCAAGCCGGGGGCGGACGTCGTCCGGCGCGCCTACGAGGAGCTGCGCTCGCGCCACTGAGCGCCACTGAGCGCCACGAGCGGTGCCCGGGGGGCGATCTCCGAGCATCCTGTGCGGCGCTGACGAGTGCTGACGAGTGCTGACGAGCGCTGACGAGACGGTCCGGGGCGTCCTGACGGGCGCCCCGGGATCGGCCCTGACCGGTCCCCGGGCGCTCGATCCCGGGGACCGCGCCGTCGTCTCGCGCACGGTGACCTGTTCGGGCCGGGAACACCCTGGAATTCTCTGGGCGAATGCACTACCTTCGACATGAAGCGCTTAAGCGCTGTGCGGTGTCACGAGGACCGACACGGGTCCGGTGAGGGTTCGAGGTCGAGCCCGACGACGACGTCCACCGAGGGAACCGGGCGACGACGCCCGGATCGGGAGGAAGATCGATGAGACGACTCTTCGCCATCGTGCTGAGCGCGATGCTCGCGCTGCTCACCGTGCCTGCGCTCGCCCAGGGGGCGAGCGCCGCCAGCGACGGGTTCTCCGTCCAGGGCGGGAAGATCTACGACGCGAACGGCAACCAGTTCGTCCCGGTGGGCGTGAACCACGCGCACGCGTGGTACCCGACGCAGACGCAGGCGTTCGCGGACATCCGTGCGGCCGGGGCGAACACCGTGCGCGTCGTGCTCTCCGGCGGCCGGTACGGGACGAGCTCGGCGTCCGACGTCAGTGCCGTCATCGAGCGCTGCAAGCAGAACCAGCTCGTGTGCATCCTCGAGAACCACGACACCACCGGGTACGGCGAGGACGGCTCGGCCCGCTCGCTCGCGAGCGCCGCGCAGTACTGGACGAGCATCGCGTCCGTGCTCCGGGGCCAGGAGCGGTACGTCATGATCAACATCGGCAACGAGCCGTTCGGCAACAGCGGGTACCAGAGCTGGACGAGCGACACGATCGCGGCGATCCAGACCCTGCGCGCGGCGGGGCTCGACCACACGCTCGTCGTGGACGCCCCGAACTGGGGTCAGGACTGGTCCTTCACGATGCGTGACGCCGCCCCGACGGTCGCGGCGGCGGACGGCAACGTGGTCTTCTCGATCCACATGTACGGCGTCTTCGACACGGGTGCCGAGGTGCGCGCGTACCTCGACTCCTTCACGAGCCGCGGGCTGCCGATCATGGTCGGCGAGTTCGGTGACAACCACTCGGACGGCGACCCCGACGAGGCCACCATCATGAGCTACACGCGTTCCCAGGGCCTCGGGATGCTGGGTTGGTCGTGGTCCGGCAACGGCAGCGGGGTCGAGTACCTGGACATGGTGAACGGCTTCTCCGCGAGCTCCCTGACCTCTTGGGGCCAGCGCTTCGTCAACGGTGCGGACGGGCTCGCGGCGCGCAACGCTCCCGTCGCCTCGGTGTACGGGGGCGACGGCGGCGGTGGTGACGACGGCGGTGGTGACGACGGGGGCTCCGGCGGTGACACCGGGACCGCGCCGAACGGGTACCCCTACTGCGCGAGCGCGTCGTCGGACCCGGACGGGGACGGGTGGGGCTGGGAGAACAGCACGTCGTGCGTGGTGCGCGGCTCGGCGGCCGACGGGTGAGTCCTCGCCGACCCGGTCCACGGTGACGTCCCTGCGCCGGCCGGCAGGTCGGCCGGCGCAGGGTCCCGCAGGGCGCGGTCGTTGCACGATCGTCGCCTGCGGATGATGAAGCGATTCATCAACAAGGCGGTCAAGAGATGACCGTCGGCTACGGCTCGGAATCTCCGGGCAAGGACGAAGGAGTTCTATGGCAACGAACAACGCGCCCTGGGCGAGGGCGCTCACCGCGACGGTCGCCGCGCTCGGTGTGGCCGGGGCGTCCGCCCTCGCGCTCGCCCCGGCCTCGGCGAGCCCGCCGACCACGTCGGGCCCGGCGACGGACGGTCTCCACGTGGTCGACGGTCGCCTCGTCGAGCCGGACGGGTCCGACCTGGTCCTGCGCGGCGTCAACCACGCGCACACCTGGTACACCCACGAGTTCCAGTCGTTCGCGGACATCAAGGGCACGGGCGCCAACGCCGCGCGCGTCGTCCTGTCGAGCGGGGACCAGTGGACCCGCAACGATCCCGCGGACGTCGCGCGCGTCGTCCGCGAGTGCGACGTGAACCGGCTCGTGTGCGCCCTGGAGGTGCACGACACGACGGGGTACGGCGACGAGTACGCCCCCGACGCCGTGTCGCTCGACCGCGCGGTCGACTACTGGGAGGACCTCTACCCGACGCTCGTGGGTACCGAGGACAGGATCCTCGTCAACATCGGCAACGAGCCGATCGGTAACGGCCCGGTCGCGGACGAGTGGGCGGCGCAGACGTCCGCCGCGGTCCAGCGGCTGCGCGACATCGGCTACGAGCACACGATCGTCGTCGACGCCCCGAACTGGGGGCAGGACTGGTCGCGGACGATGTACGACCAGGCGCAGCAGGTGTTCGACGCCGACCCGGACGCGAACGTCGTCTTCTCGGTCCACATGTACGAGGTGTACGGCGACGGAGCGACCGTCACCGACTACCTCGAGCACTTCGTCGACGCCGGGCTGCCCCTGATCGTCGGCGAGTTCGGCCCGGCGCACTACGGCAACGACGTCGACGAGGACACGATCCTCGCCGAGACGCGGCGCCTCGGCCTGGGCTGGTTCGGGTGGTCCTGGAGCGGCAACAGCGGTGGCGTGGAGGACCTGGACCTCGTCCAGGGCTTCGACCCGGACCAGCCGTCGCCGTGGGGGACGCGGCTGTTCGACGGGCCCGACGGCATCGCCGAGACGTCGCGCGAGGCGGCGGTCTTCGCGAGCCGCGCCGACGGCTGCACCGCCGAGCTGGAGATCCAGTACCGGTGGCCCGGCGGCTACCAGGGTCAGGTCCGCGTGGACTTCGGCGGCGAGCCGGTCTCGACGTGGTCGACGTCGTGGGGCGTGCCCGCGGGGAGCGAGCTCGTGCAGACGTGGCACGGCGCGCTCTCGGTGGACGGCGGCGTCGCGACCGTCGCCGCCGAGTCGTGGAACGCGAACGTTCCGGCGGGCGGGACGATCACCTACGGCTTCTCGAGCCGCGGTGACGCACCCGTGCTGACCCCGGTCGTCGACTGCTCGGCGAGGTAGAGGCCCGGTGACGCGAGGTAGAGGCGTGGTCACGACCACGCCTCTACCTCGGCGGTCGGGTCAGGAGTCGCCGGCGAGGAGGCGGTCGACCGCGGCGAGGGGGATGGGCTCCCAGGCGGGGCGGTTGCGCGACTCGTAGACGACCTCGTAGAGCGCCTTGTCCAGCGTGAGCGCCCGCAGGAGCGCCTCCGACGTCTCACGGTCCACGCCCGCGGTGTCCGCACGCTCGTACGCCTCGAAGAACGCGGTCCGGGCCTGGACCGCCCAGGACGGGTCCCGCGCGTGCCCGACGGCGGCTGCGTAGTCGAACGAGCGCACGACCCCGGCGAGGTCGCGCAGCGCGAGGTCGGGTCGCGTGCGCTCGGCGACGGGTCGCAGCGGCTCGCCCTCGAAGTCGAGCACCTTCCAGCCGAACCGGCGCGCGTGCAGCACCTGCCCGAGGTGGAGGTCGCCGTGCACGGTCTGCAGCCGGGGCAGCGCGTCGGGCACGCGCGTGACGCTCGCGAGCCGCGTCTCCGTGCGGCGCCAGAACGCCGCGACGCCGTCCGCACGCCGGGCGAGCGCGGGGGAGGACACGACCGCCTCGTCGGCGCGGCGGCGCAGGTCGGCGACGAGCCAGCGCGCGTCGACGGGCGAGCCGACGCCGAACGCGCGGCGCAGCGCGGCGTGCAGGTCCGCGAGGACGCGCCCGAGGTCGGCGGCGAGGTCCGCGAACGACGCGCCCTGCCCGGCGTAGGCGCACGCGAGGTCGAACCCGTCGCGCGCGCCGTCGACGAACTCGCTGAGGATCGCCAGGTGCGCGGACCGCGGCGGTTCGCCCGTCCGGTCCGCCGGGTCGTCCACCGCGTCCCACGTCACCTCGAACCACGCGAGCGGCCGCGGGACGCCCGACCAGCCCTGGGCGGCGAGCGCGCGCGGGATCGTCACGTCGGGGTTCGGCCCGATCGCGATCGCCCGCAGGATCTTGAGCATCGTCCCGCCCGCCACCCGGGGGAGCAGCACGGAGCTGTTGGACTGCTCGACGCTGAGCGCCCGTCCGCCCGTGAGGTCCGTGACGCCCGCCGGGCCGCGGACCTCCCACGCCGACACCTCGAGGAGCGCGGCCCAGCACGCGGGGTGCGTGGCGCCGTCGTGCACGACCCACGTCGCACCGTCCACGGTGACGGTCCCGATCGGGGGAGCGGGCACCCGCGGTCCCGGGCGCTGCGGACCGTCGTCCGCGAGCCGGGTGCCGGCCGGTTCGAGGGCGACCGGGACCTGCACGACGAGGTCCACGCCGTCGCCGACGAGACGGACGAGGTGGAGGACGACGCGCACGCCCGGCCACGCGTCGTCGGGCAGGCCGTGCGCGGCGGGGGCGGGGACGTCCAGCGCGAACGACAGCCACGGGACGTGCCGTACGGCGACGCCCTTGACCGGGTACCAGCGCCGCGACGGCAGCCAGTCGTCGAGGAGGGCCACGAGCTCCGCGGTGGGCAGGTCCGTCCGCCGCGCGCGGGCGGTCACCGCGAGCCCTCGCCCACCACGAGCCAGTAGAAGTCGCGCGACCCCCAGGTCATGACGACGCGCTCGTCGTGGCCCACGGCGGGGAAGTGCGCGCCCCCGAACAGGTCGTTGAGCGTCGCGCCCGCGTGGCCGGGCACCCGCACGGACGCGGAGCGCGCGGTCGCGGAGAGGTTCGCGACGCACAGCAGCGTCTCGTCCGGAGTGCGGCGCAGGAACGCGAGGATCGACTCGTTGTCGCACTCGAGCGTCACGAGGTCGCCCGTGCCGAACGCCCGGTGCCGGCGCCGGACCTTGAGCATGCCGTGGACCCAGTGCAGCAGCGACGTCGACTGCTCGAGCTGCGCCTCGACGTTGACGTACCCGTAGTGGTGCACGAGCGACTGGACGAGCGGCAGGTAGACCTTGC
>CAZFUQ010000064.1:0-379 GCA_964521905.1 uncultured Cellulosimicrobium sp. | reverse complement strand
GCCTTGGAGAACCCGGCGTTGCGGTCGGGCGTCCACTGCATGGGCGTGCGGACGGCGTCGCGGTCGGGCAGCCAGATGTTGTCGCCCATGCCGATCTCGTCGCCGTAGTACAGGCACGGGCTGCCCGGCAGGGAGAGCAGCAGCGCGTGCGCGAGCTCGACCTCCTTGCGCGAGTTGTCGAGCAGGGGAGCGAGCCGACGGCGGATGCCCACGTTCGCGCGCATCCGCGGGTCGGGCGCGAACCACCCGTACATCGACGCGCGCTCCTCGGTGGAGACCATCTCGAGCGTGAGCTCGTCGTGGTTGCGCAGGAACGTGCTCCACTGGGCGCCCGGCGGGATGGCGGGGGTGTCCGCGAGGATCTCGAGGATCTGGTTCG
>CAZFUQ010000063.1:0-16812 GCA_964521905.1 uncultured Cellulosimicrobium sp. | reverse complement strand
CCGAGCTCCTGCTCAGCGTCGCGCGGGCCGCCTGCACGTCGGTCGTGTGCGAGACGCACGCGGACGTCCCCGCCGACGTCGCGTGGCTGCGCGAGCACCTCGGCTGATCGGTGGACGTACCGCGTTCCACGGGCCCGGTTGAACCGACCGGGCCCGTGTCTCGTCGTGCTGGGTGACGGGTCGACCGAGCCGGTCGACGACCGGTGGACGATGAGCGGAAGGGGCAGGCACGTGCGCAGGAGGACGACGGTGCTGGTGGGTGTCGGGGTCGGTGTCGTGGTGCTGGGGGGTGCGGCGTTCGCGTTCGGGCCGGGACTGTACGCGGACTGGTCGCAGGACCGGGCGGCGGCGGCGCCGACGCTCGAGGCGTCCGCGGGGTCGTCGCTCGACGCGGCCGAGGTCGACGGCTCGTGGGACGTGGGCCCGGGCTCGTTCGCCGGCTACCGGCTCGACGAGGTCCTGCGCGGCGAGAACGTGACGGTCACGGGCCGCACCGAGGACGTGACCGGATCCCTCACCGTCGCGGAGGGGTCGCTGGACGCGGCGGAGATCACCGTGGACATGACGTCGGTCGCGACCGACGTCGCCAACCGCGACGCGTACTTCCGCGACACGGCGCTCCAGGTGTCGCAGTTCCCCACGGCGACGTTCGTGCTCTCGGAGCCGGTCGCGCTCCCCGCGGCCGCGGGAGCCGTCACCCTCACGGGCGACCTGACGATCCGCGGAGTGACGCAGCCCGTCACCGTCGACGCGCAGATCGGCACGACGGACGACGGCGTGCAGGTCGTCGGCGAGGTGCCCGTCACGTTCGCCGACTTCGACGTGGAGGCGCCGAGCCTCGGCTTCGTCGAGGTAGAGGAGACGGGCAGCGTCGAGTTCAGCCTCGACCTCCTGCCGTCGGCCGGGTCGTGACGGACGGGGAGGATCCTGCCGTGCGCGCCGACGCCGACGAGCTCCTGCGGGCGGTCCACACCGCCCACGGGCCGGCGCTGCAGCGCTACGTCGCGCGGCTGACGGACGACCCCGCGCAGGCGCAGGACGTCGTCCAGGAGACCCTGCTGCGCGCGTGGCGGCATCCGGAGGTGCTCGAACGACCCGAGGGCGCGGTGCGCGCCTGGCTCTTCACGGTCGCGCGCAACCTCGTCGTGGACGAACTGCGCAGCGCGCACCACCGCCGCGAGCTGGCCAGCGGCGACCTCCCCGACCGCGGGGAGGCCGACGCGACGCAGTCCGTCCTCGACGCCTGGCTCGTGGCCGACGCGCTCGTGTCGCTCTCGCCCGAGCACCGGGCCGTCGTCGTCGACTCGTACTACCACGGCCGCTCGGTGGCCGAGATGGCGGCGGCGCACGGCGTCCCGCCCGGGACGGTGAAGTCCCGCATGCACTACGCGCTCCGCGCGCTGAGGCTCGCGCTGCAGGAGAAGGGAGTCACCTCATGACCGCCGTCCCTCCCCCGGACCCGTATCGCGAGTGGGACGCGGCCTACGTGCTCGGGTCTCTCGGCCCCGGTGACCGACGCGCGTTCGAGCAGCACCTGGCGACGTGCCCTGCGTGCCGCGAGGCCGTCGGCGAGCTCGCGGGCATGCCCGGGCTCCTCGGCATGCTCACGGCCGAGCACGCGGACGCCCTCGCCGACGAGGCACCGGGCGACGCGCCGGGCGACCGGACGCCGCCCGCCGCCGTCGTCCCGCTGGCCACCGTCGCGGCCACGGCCCGCCGTCGTCGTGCCCGACGTCGCGCGCTGCTCTCCGCGGCCGGCGTCGCCCTGGTCGTCGCGGGGGCCGCGGGCGGTGCCGTGGTCGCCCGGTCCGGCGGCCCGGCCGACCCGCCGCCCGTCGTCGCCGGGACGACGGAGGTCGCGCTCGAGCCCGTCGGTGCCGCGGACGTGCACGCCGAGCTCACGCTCACCTCCGTCGCGTGGGGCACACGGCTCGACTGGTCGTGCTCCTACCCCGTCGGGGCCTGGGAGGACGGCGCGACGTACGAGCTCGTCCTCGTCGACGACGACGGGGGGCGGACGGTCGTCGCGACGTGGTCGTCGACGGACACGGGCGCCTCGGACGGGCTCGGCGCGTCGTCGGCCGTGCCGGTGGACGGGATCGCGCGCCTCGAGCTCGGCGTCGTGGGCGTCGACGGCGCGCTCGCCGCGGCCGACGTGTGACGCCCGCGGTCGGCACCCACCGACCGACCGCTGCTCGGTGCAGTGCCCGGCCGTCGGGACGGCCTCGGCCGGTCCCACGCGACGACCAGCACGAGGAGCATCAACCCACCCACCACGGCGACGGCTCCGGCTGCCGTGCCCTGGCCGAGTCCTGCGAGGCCCCCGAGGAGAGCGCCGGTCACTGCCGCTGCCACGAGGATCGTCGGCACCGTCGATCTCATCGCCCCTCCGCTCTGGCGGATCCGTCCGAGGCCGTCGGGGCGGGGAGCCCGGTCGCCGACCTGGTGGGGCCGCCACGAACGAACATAGCCCGCGGGTCAGGTCGTCGCGCGCCCGGCGAGAGGTAAGTCGAGAAAGACCGCATCGTCCTGGACGACGCGAGCGCCCGCCATCCGCGGTGCGCTCGTCGGGGCCGGGAGGCCCGTCAGTCGTCGGCCCCCGGGACGTACGGGCCGCGGCGCAGCTCGAGGTCGATCTGCTCGGCGTCCAGCAGCTCGAGCGCGTGGCGCAGCGCCTGCGAGCTGTACGCCCCGGACGTGCGCGCGGCGAGGAGCGCGTCGCGCTGCGCGTCGCTCGCGCGCAGGCGCAGCTCCTTGTACTGGGCGAAGAGCTCGGCGGACGTCGCGGCGTCCGTGTCACGGTTCTCGAGCTCGCGCACGACGTCGCGGCGCACGCGCTCGACGACCCCGCCGTCGTACGTGGTCCCGTCCGGACGCCGCAGGTCGGGCGCGTCGATGACCGCGACGGCCGCGGCGTCGAGCTCCGCCCTGACGGCGCCCCGGTCCTCGCCCGCGCGCGACGAGCCGCCCGTGAGCCCGAGCCGCCGCACGACCCACGGGAGGGTGCCGCCCTGCACGACGAGCGTGCCCGCCGCGACGCCGAACGCGACGAGCACGAGGAAGGATCGCTGCGGGGTGTCGAGGGGGAGCGTCTGGGCCGCCGCCAGGGTCACGACGCCTCGCATGCCGGCCCACACGAGCAGCACGCCCTCGCGCCAGCCGAGCGGCTCGGCCGTGAGGTAGTCGATGTCGGCCGCGCGGCGGCGCAGCGACGACCGGATCCGCCCCACGCGCGCCTGGGGAACCGCCTTCGGCCCGCCGGTCCGGGGGTCGTCGAGGTGCCGCCCCGGCGCCTCGACCTCCGCGAGGGGCGCCTCGGCCGGCCCGAACCGCGCGTCGAGCTTCTCCTGCATGCCCTCGATGACGCCGCGCATCGCCTGGCCGCGGCGCGCACGCCGCGCGATGGACCGCAGGAGCGTCCCGACGTAGAGCGACCGCACGAGCAGGATGACGACGGCGGCGAGCGCCGCGATCCCGATCGCCCGCCACAGGCTGCCGTGCGCCTCGCGGACGTCGGTGACGAGCGCGAACAGCTCGAGGCCCATGATGAGGAAGACGCTGCCCTCGAGCAGGATCTCGACGGTGTGCCAGTTCGAGTCCTCCGCGATGCGGTGCTGGGGCCGCAGGTACTTCGCGGCGCCGTTGCCCGTGACGAGCCCGGCGGTGACGACCGCGACGAGACCCGACGCGCCGAGCTCCTCGGAGGGCAGGAACGCGATGAACGGGACGACGAACGACACCGCGGTGCTCAGCGCCGGGTTGCCGAGGCGACGCCGGACGAACAGACCGAGGAAGCCGACGACGAACCCGATCACGACCGCCACGACGACGGCGAACACGAAGTCGCCCGCGACGGACCACAGCGAGACGCTCGTCGGCGCCCCCGCGCTGCCGATGGCCACCGCGATCCCCGCGATGGCCGAGCGCAGGAGCACGAGCGCGGACGCGTCGTTGAGCAGGGACTCGCCCTCGAGCAGCGTCACGACGCGTGGTGAGGCGCCGAGCCGTTTGACGATCGACGTCGCGACGGCGTCGGTCGGGCTGACGATGGCACCGAGCGCGATGCCCGCGGCGAGGGGGATGCCGGGGATGAGCCACGTGAAGATGTAACCGAGGAGCACCGCGCTGATGACGACGAGCACGACGGACAGGCCGCTGATCGCGGTGAAGTCTCTTCGGAAGTCCATCGTCGGCAGGCTGACCGCCGCCGAGTACAGGAGCGGTGGCAGGATCCCGGCGAGGATCCACTCGGGCTCGAACTCGATCTCCGGCACGGCCGGGACGAAGCTCACGACGACGCCGACCGCCACGAGGAGCAGGGGCGCCGCCACACCGGCCCTGGGCGCGAGCACGTTGACCCCGATGATCGCGGCGACCGCGAGCGTCCCCACGACGATGAGCGAGAGGATCTGCTCCTCGGTCAGGTTGAACGGAAACTCCATCAGCACCTCCGGCTGCCGCGGCGCAGCGCCCGGGTCGGCGCGCGCAGGGGGACGGGTCCAACCTATCGGCAGGAGAGCCGTCGGGCCGCGTGCCGAACCTGGGGACGACGGCGGCTCCTCCTCAGGAAGGTGGTTGCGGCGCACGTGCCGGAGTCCCTGCGCAAGACCTGCTGCCGCGACCGCGTCCGGTTCGGGTCGCGACCGCGCGCTCGGCGTCGGAGGCTGCTGGGGACGGTGCCCGACGACGAGAGGGAGACACGTGGACGCGCGCACGGTGCTGGAGGACCTGTTCGGACGGATCGGGCCGGCGGTGACGCGCGCCGTCGACGGGCTCGGGGACGACGCGCTCGCCACGCGGCTCGACCCCGGTGCCAACACCATCGCCTGGCTCGCGTGGCACCTCGCCCGGGGCCAGGACGCGCAGGTCGCCGCCGCCGTCGGGCGCGACCAGGTGTGGACGCGCGACGGGTGGGCGCGCCGGTTCGACCTGCCGTTCGACGACGCCGCGACCGGCTACGGCCAGACGGCCCAGGACGTCGGCCGCGTCCACGTGTCCGGCGACCTCCTGCTCGGCTACGTGCACGCCGTCCAGGTCGAGTCGCACGACGTGCTCGCCGCGTTGACCGACGACGACCTCGGCCGCGTCGTCGACGAGGCGTGGGACCCGCCGGTCACGCTCGGCGTCCGGCTCGTGAGCGTCGCCGTCGACAGCCTCGAGCACGCGGGCCAGGCCGCCTACGTGCGCGGGGTGCTCCGGCGCACCGGCCGAGCCTGAGGGTCGAGGCACGGAGCTCGTGCCGGCGGTACCGGTCGCCCACGATCGTGGCGCAGGTGCCCGGCCGGCGACGAGGCCCCGGCGTGTCCGGGGGCCGAGCGGACGAGAGTCAGCCGTTCGCCGCGAAGGCGTCGACGAACCACGACGTGATGGTCGTGGGGTGGGTGATCGCCGTGCCGACGCACACGCTGAACGCGCCGCGCGCCATGGCCTGCGCCGCCTGCGCGGGCGTGTGCACGCGCCCCTCGACGACGACGGGCAGCGAGCAGGCCGCCACCATCTCGTCGACGAGCTCGAGGTCCGGACCCTGCGTCCTCGGCCGCTCGCCGGAGTAGCCGGCGAGCGTGGTCCCGAGCAGGTCGACGCCCGCGTCCTGGGCGGCGAGCGCGTCGTCGAGCGACCCGCAGTCCGCCATGACGAGCGCGTCCGTGGTCTCGCGCAGGCGGGCCACGGTCTCGGCGAGCGTGAGCCAGTCGGGCCGGGGACGGCGCGTGCCGTCGAGCGCCACGACGTGCGCACCCGCGTCGGCGACCGCGCGCGCGTGGTGCACCGTCGGGGTGATGAAGACCCCGCCGTCGCCGTCCTTCCACAGCCCGACGACCGGGACGTCGACCGCGGCGACGACCGCCGCGACGTCCTCCAGGCCCTGGACGCGCACCGCGGCCGCTCCCCCGGCGACGACGGCGCGCGCCATCTGCGCGGTCGTGCGCGGGTCGCGCAACGGCTCGCCCGGGTAGGCCTGGCAGGACACCGTGAGGCGCCCGCGCATCGCGTCGAGCACGCGCTCGCGCGTCCAGGTGGTCCGGGTCTCCTGCTGGTCGCTCATCGTGCCTCTCCGTCGAACGTCTCGTCCTGGCCGTCCGCCAGGGCCCACGCGCCGCGCGCCGCCCCGACGATCGCGGCGTCGTTGCCCAGCGCCGCGGGTCGCAGCGGCAGGTCGGCGAGCACGTCGACCACCTCCGCGCGCAGCGCCTCCTCGAGCGCGGACCACCACAGGTCGCCGGCCCCGGCGACCCCGCCGCCGACCACGACGACCTCCGGGTCGAGCACGGTCACGACCCCCGCGATCGCGCGCCCGACGGCCCGGGCGGCGTCGCGCACGACCGCGACCGCGAGCTCGTCGCCCGCGTCCGCCCGCGCGACGACGTCGCGCGTGTCCGGGCTCGCGGCGTCGCCGCCGAGCGCGAGGTAGCGGCGGTGGATCGCGGGACCCGCGCCGATCGCCTCGAGGTGGCCCGTGCGCCCGCAGGGGCAGCGCAGCAGCTCCGCGCCGGGGACGGGCACGTGGCCCATCTCCCCGGCGACGTGGTGCGCCCCGCGCAGGGGCCGACCGTCGAGCACGACGGCGCCCCCGATCCCCGTGCCGACCGCGACGAGCAGCGCGCTGCGCGCCCCCGCGGCCGCGCCCAGCCAGACCTCGCCGGCCGCGTGCGCGTCGACGTCGTTCTCGACGAACACGGGCAGACGGCGGGCCGCGTCCGCCGCATCCACACCGTCCGCAGCGTCCGAGGCACCAGCAGCCGGCGCCACACCGTGTGCGGCGAGCCGACGGCGCAGCCCGCCCGCGACGTCGGTGCCCGGCCAGCCGGGCAGGGTGTCGGTCGCGGACACGATCACGCCGCGACCGACGTCGACCACGCCGGCCGTCCCGACCCCGACGGCAAGCAGGCCGGCCGGGACACCCGCCCCCGCCGCGGCGAGGACCTCCGCGACGAGCCCGGCCACGGCGTCGAGCACCGCGTCCGGGCCGTCAGCCGCGGGTGTCGGCACGGAGCGCACCGGCCCGCGCGCGCCGTCGGCGCCGACCACGGCGGCGGCGATCTTCGTCCCACCGAGGTCGACCCCGACGACCACGCCCCCCGCAGCGGGTTCTGGGGAAGTGTCAGGCACTCAGGAGCCCCGCGGCGCGCGTGATCTCCTCGACGCGGTCGGCGACGTCGTCGGCGAGGGGCTCGACGGGGAACGCGAGGGTCGCGGTGTCGATGAGGCCCTGGCGCTGCGCGGAGACCTTGAACGCGCCGACGCCCGCGGCGTCGCCCGAGCGTCCCTTCGCCTGGAAGACGATCTCGAACAGCGCCGCGAGGCGGTCCTGCTCCAGGCGCGCGTCGTCCCACTTGCCCGCCTGGGCGAGGTCCCACAGCCGGACGTAGCCCGCGGCGTCGACGTTCCCGAGACCCGGCACGACGCCGTCGGCGCCGAGCAGGAGCATGCCGTCGACGACGACCTCGTGCCCCGTGAACAGCGCGAGGGGCGAGCCCGCGGCCGCGTTGGCGGCGACGAGGCGGCGGAACGCGACGTCGTCGCCCGACGAGTCCTTGACGCCCGCGAGGACACCCTCGGAGCCGAGGCGCACGAGCAGGTCGGCGGGGAGCTTGGTGCGCACGCGCACCGGGATGTCGTAGGCGAGGACCGGGACCTCGACCGCGGCGGCGACCGCACGGAAGTGGCGCTCGATCTCGTCGAGGTCGTTGAGCGCGTACACCGGGGCGGTCACCACGACCGCGTCGACGCCGGCCGCGACGAGCGCCGCCGCCTGCTCGACGACGCGCGCCGTCGTGAGGTCGATCGCACCGGCCAGGACGGGGACGCGCCCGGCGGCGGCGGCGACCACGGTGCGCACCACGAGGTCGCGCTGCGTGTCGGTGAGGTACGCGACCTCGCCGGTCGAGCCGAGCACGAACACGCCGTGCACGCCCTCGGTGACGAGGTGGTCCACCAGTCGCTCGAGCGAGGCGACGTCCACCTCGCCGTCGGTCGTGAGGGGGGTGAGGACGGGCGGGACGATCCCGCTGAAGGTGCGCGTGGTCACGAGGAGCTCCGGTTCTGGGTTCTGCGATGGGTCGGTGGGAGAGGGGGTCGACGTCCCGGCGGGGCGTACGGAGGCGCGGCTCACAGGAGCGCGGGCGCCGCAGCCAGCAGCGTGCGGGTGTAGTCGTCCTGGGGGTCGTCGAGCACGCTGGCCGCCGGACCCGACTCGACGATCCGACCGCCCTGCATGACGACGATCTCGTCGGAGACGTGCCGGACGGTCTGGATGTCGTGGGAGATGAAGACCATCCCCAGGTCCAGCTCGGCCTTGAGGTCCGCGAGCAGGTTGAGGATCTGCGCGCGGACGGACACGTCGAGGGCGGAGGTCGGCTCGTCGGCGACGATGACGTCGGGCTCGAGCGCGAGGGCGCGGGCGATGGCGACGCGCTGCCGCTGCCCGCCCGAGAGCTGCCCGGGCAGCGCGTCGAGCGCGGACTCCGGCAGACCGACGAGGTGCACGAGCTCGCGCACCCGCGCCTCGCGCGACGCGGCGTCGCCCACGCGGTGGACGTCGAGCGGGTCGCGCAGCGCGTCGCGGACCCGCATGCGGGCGTTGAGCGCGGTCGCCGGGTCCTGGAAGACGACGGACACGACGCGGCCGATCTTCCGGCGCACGGGCGCGGTGTACTTCTCCACGGCCTTGCCGCGGAAGCGGATCTCGCCCGAGGTCGGGGCCTGCAGGCCGACGAGCACCTTGGCCATCGTCGACTTGCCCGAGCCGGACTCGCCGACGATGCCCAGCGTGCTGCCGCGGCGGACCTGCACGGAGACGTCGTTCACCGCGTGCACGTGCTGCGCGCGGAACAGCGAGCCGGTCCGGGACGTGAACACGACGTGCACGCCGCTCAGCTCGACGACCGGCGTCTCACGGTCGGCCGTGGCCTCTCGGTCCCCGGTGTCCCCGGTACGCGGGGGCAGGGTCTGGTCGGTGGTGCTCATCGCGTCCCTCCGGTCGTGATCGGGGCACCGGCGGGCCGCCCGCCGCGGGCGCCGGCGACGGGCTGCTCGTCCGGCGGCACGGCCACGAGGTGCTCCCCGTGGTCGTCCACGGCGCGCAGCACGGGGCGGACGTCGAGGCCCCGCTCGGGCTGCGACGAGCGCGGGGCGAACCGGTCGCCCTTCGGGAAGTCCCGCGGCGACGGGACGGTGCCGGGGATCTGGTGCAGGCGCGTGGAACGCTGCTCGATCGACAGCACCGCTCCGAGCAGGCCCTGGGTGTACTCGTGGCGCGGGTCGGTGAGCAGCTCGCTCGTCGGAGCCTGCTCCACGACCTGGCCGGCGTACATGACCGTGATGCGGTGCGCGATCTCGGCGACCAGCGCGAGGTCGTGGCTGACGAAGACCATCGCGAACCCGAGCTTCTCGCGCAGCTCGTCGAGCAGCGCGACGACCTGGGCCTGGACCGTGACGTCGAGCGCCGTGGTGGGCTCGTCGGCGATGATCAGCTTCGGGTCGCGGGTGAGCGCCATCGCGATGAGCACGCGCTGGCGCTGCCCGCCGGACAGCTCGTGCGGGTAGCTCTTGAGCGTGCGCTCCGGTTCGAGGCCGACGAGCTCGAGGAGCTCGTGGGCCGTGCGCGTGCCGCCGCGCCGCGTGAGCTGCTTGAGCTGCGAGCGGATGAGCATCGACGGGTTGAGCGAGCTCAGCGCGTCCTGGTAGATCATCGCGATCTCCGTGCCGCGCAACGACGCGCGCTCGCGGTTGCCCATCGCGAGCAGGTTCTTGCCGCCGTAGAGGATCTCGCCGCTGACCTCCGCGGAGGAGTCGAGCAGGCCCATGACGGCGAGCGACGTGATCGACTTGCCGCAGCCGGACTCCCCGACGAGGGCCATCGTCTCGCCCGGTCGCACGGAGAAGGACACGTCGTCGACGACCGCGACGTCGCCGTGGCGGGGGAAGCGGATCGAGAGGTTGCGCACCTCGAGGAGGGGCGCCGCGTCGCCGTCGTACACGTGCCGGTCGGCGCGCGGGGACTCCGCGGCTCGCAGCGTGGCGAGCCGCGAGGCGAGCGGGATCGCGCGCTCGGCGTGCTCGACCTCGGGCTCGACGTCCTGCACGACGGGCTCGGACTCCACGAGGCGGGCGACCTCGGCGGACTCGACCGGCTCGTCGCCGTCCATGGCCGTGATCTCGGCGGCGACGGCGGCCGTGTCGGAGTCCTGCGCGACGGCCTTCGCCGGGGTGGCGCTGGTCGCACGGGGGGCGGCGACCATGGCGTCGGTCATGCCCTCGGACAGGATGTTCAGGCACAGGACCGTGAGCATGATGGCGAGGCCCGGGAAGAAGGTCGCCCACCAGTAGCCGCCCATGACGAGGTCGCGACCGGCGGCGATGATGTTGCCCCACGACGGCTCGGGGTCCGGGACGCCCGCCTGGATGAAGGACAGCGACGCCTCGAGGACGATCGCGTCGGCGACGAGGACCGTCGTGAACACGAGCACCGGCGCGGCGCAGTTGCGCGCGACGTGCTTGGCGAGGATCCACGACGTCCGTGCACCCATGACGCGCGTCGCGGCGACGTAGTCCTCGCCGTACTGGTCGAGGACGTTGGCGCGCACGACCCGGGCGAGCTGCGGCGTGTAGAGGAACGCGATCGTCAGGACGAGCACCGGGAGCGAGCGGCCGAACACGGAGACGAGCACCGCGGCGAGCGCGATGCCGGGGAACGCCATGATGATGTCGAGGACGCGCATGAGCGTCTCCGAGACGGCCTTGCTCGCGGTGGCCGCGATCGAGCCGAGCACCGCGGCGACCGCGAGCGCGACCGCCGTCGCCCCGAGACCGATGACGAGCGAGTAGCGGGCGCCGTACACGACGCGCGCGAAGATGTCGCGCCCCTGGCGGTCGGTGCCGAACCAGTTGTCGGCGCTCGGGGGCTGGACGGGGGTCCCGGTCGTGAGCGGGTCGTGGCTCGCGACGAGGGGCGCGAAGATCGCGGCGAGCGCGACGACCACGACGAACGCGAGGGAGATCTTGGCGCCGAGCGGCAGCGCGCGCAGGCGCAGACCGGGGCGGGAGAGTCGTTCGGTGAGCTGGCGTCGCACGTCACACCGTCCTGATCCGCGGGTTGACGAGCACGTAGAGCATGTCGACCACGATGTTGATGAGCACGAAGGCGAGCGCCACCGTGAGGGTCACGCCCTGCACGAGGTTGGGCTCGTTGTTCGTGACCCCGTTGAGGATGAGCGTGCCCATGCCGGGCAGCGCGAAGATGACCTCGATGACGACGGCGCCGCCGATGAGGTACCCGATGCGCAGGCCCAGCACCGTGATGGGCGTGATGAGCGCGTTGCGCAGCACGTTGCGCCCGACGACCGTGTGGCGGGGGATCCCCGCGCCGATCGCGGTGCGCACGTAGTCCTTGTCGAGCTCCTCGACGACGGACGTGCGCACGACGCGCGTGAGCTGGCCCATGACGGGAACGGCCAGGGCGAGCGCCGGGAGAGCCATGCGCGCGAGGTAGCCGCCGAGGTCGTCGGCGGGGTCGGGCAGGGGGCCGCTCGCGGGGAGCCAGCCCAGGCCGAGCGTCACCGCCTGGATGAGGAGCACCGCGAGCCAGAACGACGGGGTCGCGAGCGAGGCGACGGAGACGACGCGGATCGCCTTGTCGGGCCACCGGTCGCGGAAGAGCGCGGCGAGGACGCCGAGGAGCAGCGCGACCACGACCGCGAGGACGAGGCCCATGAACGTGAGCTGCAGCGTGATCGGCAGCGCACGGGCGATCTCGTCGGAGACGGGGATCTGGCGTGCGCTGAACGTCCCGAGGTCGCCGCGCAGCAGCCCGCCGAGGAAGGAGAGGTACTGCGAGAGGAGCGAGTCGTTCAGACCGTGCGCCTCGCGGTACGCGTCGCGCGCCTCCACCGACGCGCTCTCGCCCAGGGCCGTGATGGCCGGGTCGACGTTCGAGAACGACATCACGACGAACACGAGGAGCGTGATGCCGAGGATCATGATCGGCAGCTGCAGGAGGCGGCGGCCGACGAGGCGCAGGATCGCGCTCACGGGTGACCTCCCGGCGGGGTGGTGGTGCGGTGCATGGCGGCTTCCGTTCTGGGGACCGGTCCCCTCGCCCGGTGGGGGCCGCGGCGAGGGGACCGGTGGTCGGGCTGCTGCTGACCGGCTACTTGAGGACGCCGGTGTCGAGGAAGGACAGGCCCGTGACGGGCAGGGGCTTGAAGCCCTCGATCTGGGTGCTGTCCCACGCGGTGGGCAGCTTGCGGTGCAGCAGCGGGTAGAGCACGGCCTCCTCGGAGAGCAGGTCGAACGCCTGGTCCCACAGCTCCTGCTGCTCGTCGCCCGACGTGCGGACCGCCGCGTCGAGGATCGTCTGCAGCTCGGCGAACTTCGGGTCGTCGTTCCAGCGGTAGCGGGACTGCGACCAGACGTTGTCCCCGAACCACCAGCGCATGAGCAGGTCGGGGTCGTTGCCGAAGACCGACGGGTCGCCGGGGGCGACCATCACCTGGAGGTCGCCGTTGTCGACCTTGGTGTACTGGCCGGCGGACTGACCGATGTCGAGCGTGGTGTCGACGCCGATCGCGTCGAGGTTCTCCTTGATGAGCGGCGCGATGTCCGCGACCCAGCCGGTGTCGGTGGTGAGCAGCGTGATGGACAGGTCGCTCACGCCCGCCTCGGCGAGCAGGGCCTCGGCCTTCGCCGGGTCGTACTCGAAGACCGTCGAGGCCTCGCTGTAGTTCGGGTGGCTCTCCGGGAGGAAGCTCGTCGCGGCCGCGCCGTTGCCGAGCAGGCCGTTGTCGATGATCTTGTCCATGTCCAGGGCGTAGAAGAACGCCTGGCGGACGCGGACGTCGTCGAACGGCGGCAGGTCCGTGTTGAACATCATGAAGAGCGTGCCGAACGACTGGACCGACTCGACGTCGACCTGGCCCTCGAGCGTCGGGACGTCGATGTAGGGGACGTCCTCGATCGCGCCGACCGTGCCGGAGCTCATCGCGGTGACGCGCGCGGCCGGGTCGGACAGCAGGTTCCACACCATGCCCTGGGCGAGCGCGGGACGACGGCCGTCGTAGTCGTCGAAGCGCTCGAAGGTGATCTTGTCCTCGGGCGTCGCCTGCGTGAGCGTGAACGGGCCGGTGCCGACGGGGAGCGCGTTGAACGCCTCGTAGTCGGCCTCGACGAGCGCCTTCGGGACGATCTTGACGACCGAGAGACGCTCGGGGACGAGGCTGAACGGGTACTTGAGGTTGATCGAGACCGTGTCCTCGTCGACAGCGGTGACCGAGTCGAGGAAGTCGATGAACCCGGCGTACAGGGAGGCGTTCGCCGGGTCCTGCACGCGGTCGAAGCTGAAGACGACGTCGTCGACGGTGACGGGGGTGCCGTCGTGGAACAGCGCGCCCTCGCGGATGTCCACCTCGTAGTGCGTGTCGTCGATCTGCTGCGGCAGGTCGGTACCGAGAGCGGCGTAGACCTCACGGGTCGCGGGGTCGAGCTCGGTGAGCCCCTCGAACACGTGCCAGTTGGCGGCTACTGTCACGGCACCGGTGGTGATCATCGGGTCGAAACCACCGGAGAGGGAGTACGAGATGCCGGCTTCGATCACGCCGTCCGGGTCGATCTCGCCCTGGGCAGCGCTGCCCTCGGACTCTCCGTCCTGCGCGGCCCCGCCACCGGAGCACGCTGCGAGGCCGAGGGCGAGGACGACGCCCGCGGCCACGGCAGCGACACCCCTGCGACGGGGAGGTGAGCTGACATGAAGCTTCATTGGTTCTCCTGACAGGTGAGACGCGACTCTTTAGAGAGAAGATGTCTGATGTCTGACGTTGTGTAGGATGACACTAGGACCAGAAACCGAAGGGGTCAAGATGGCGACACCACGGCGCAGGAGCTTCACCACCCTCGACGCCTCCCGTACCGACGGCACGAGCGCACCACGGCGGACCACCACCGCCGACCGCATCAAGGACTTCATCCTCGGCGAGGGGTTGCGGCCCGGCGACCCTCTGCCGACCGAGGCCGAGCTGTGCGAGCACCTCGGCGTCTCCCGCTCGAGCGTGCGCGAGGCGATCCGCACGCTGTCGACGCTCGACATCGTCGAGGTCCGGCACGGGCACGGCACCTTCGTCGGCAGCATGTCGCTCGACGCGCTCGTCGAGGCGCTCGTCTTCCGGGGCGTGCTCAGCCCCGGTGACGACCTGCGTGCCCTGCGCGACGTCGTCGAGATCCGCCAGGCGCTCGACCTCTCCATGGCGGAGCGCATCGTCGCGAGCCTCACCGGGACGTCCAACCCGGAGCTGCACGCCCTCGTGGACGAGATGGTCGCCGCCGCGGAGGACGGCCTCGCCTTCCCCAAGCAGGACCGCGCGTTCCACACCGGCCTGCTCGCCCGCCTCGACAACTCGCTCGTCGGGCAGCTCGTGGCGGCTTTCTGGGACGTGCACACCGCCGTCGTCCCGAAGCTCGGGATCTCGGTCGCGTCCGACCTCGTCCGGACGGCGCGCGCGCACGGCGACATGCTCGACGCCGCGGAGGCCGGCGACGTCGAGGGGTTCCGCGCCGCGGTGGTCGCGCACTACGTCCCGATCGACCGGGCTCTCGGGGTGACCACGGCGTGAGTCCTTCGCAGTCCCCCGTCGGCATCGCGGTCGTCGGCACCGGGGCGTTCGCGCGCGAGCACCTGACAGCGCTCGCGGGGCTCCCGGCCGCCGACGTGCGCTGGGTGGTCGGGCACGACCTCGACCGAGCGCGCTCGCTCGCCGCGCTCGTCCCCGGCGCCCGCGCCACGACCGACCTCGACGACGCCCTGGCCGACGACGCCGTGCACGCCGTCGACGTCGTCACCGCGACCCCCGCCCACGCCCGTGACACGATCGCCGCGGGCGAGGCCGGCAAGCACGTCCAGGTCGAGAAGCCCGCCGCGCTGACCCTGGCCCGGCTCGACGCGATGGTCGCGGCGACCGAGGGCCGCGGCACGACCCTCGTCGTCGGGCAGACCGTGCGGTTCCAGCCCGCGGTCACGGCGCTCGCCGCCGCGGCGCGGCGCGGCGAGATCGGCACCCCGCGCCTCGCGCACATCTCCTGGTACACCGGGCACGCGTGGCCCGGCGGGTGGCGCGGCTGGCAGCTCGACCCCGAGATGTCCGGCGGCCACCCCGTGCACAACGGGACGCACATCATGGACGCCGCGACGTGGCTGCTCGACGACGAGCCCGTCGAGGTCTTCGCGCGCGGGTTCCGCACGTTCTCGCCCGAGATGGACTCGCCCGACTCGTTCCACGTCCAGCTCCGGACCTCGACCGGGGCGCTCGCGACGCTCGAGCTCTGCTACGCGCTGCGGAGCCGCGGGGAGCTCGTGCGGCGGGTCGTGCTCGTGGGCACCGAGGGCACGCTCGCGCACTCGACGACCGAGGAGGACGGCCTGCACTCCGACGCCCTGACGGCTCCCCCGGCGTCGGTCGACGGCGCGCTGGGCATCCAGCTCGCGCACTGGCTCGACGTCGTGCGCGGCGACGCCGCCCCCGTCGTCACGACGCCGCAGGTCCGCGCCGCGCTCGCGACCGCGCTCGCCGCGCAGCGCTCGCTCGTGTCCGGGCGCCGCGAGCGCGTCGCGGACGTGCCCGGGTACGTCCCGGGCACCGTGCCCGACGACGCGGCACCCGTCCCGGGGCCGCCGCTCCCCGCGGAGGTGGTCGCGTGAGCACCGTCCTGCGCGTCGCGTTCGCGTCGGCCGTGCGCCACGCCGCCGACTACCTGCGCATCCTCGGCGAGGACGAGCGCGTCGAGCTCGTCGGCGTCGTGGAGGAGACGAGCGCGCCCGACTGGGTGCGCGACGACTCGCGCGCGGTCGCCGAGCGGGCCGGCGTGCCGTACGCGGAGGTCGTCGACGTGGCGTCCGTCGCGGACGCCCTCGGGTCACCGGTCGACCTCGTCGTCGTGTGCGCCGAGCCGACCCGGCACGCGCGCCTCGCCGCCGCGCTCCTGGAGGCGGGCCTCGACGTGCTCGTCGACAAGCCCGTCGCGACGACGCTCGCCGACGCCGACCACCTCGCCGCGGTGGCCGCCCGCACGGGCCGTACGTGCGCCGTCGTGAACCGCACGCACTCGCCGGCCCTGCGCCGCCTGCGCGCCTGGGTCGACGCCGGGCACGTGGGCCTGCCGCGCCACCTCGACCTCGAGCTCTTCGCCTCCGGCGCGCACCTCGCGACGTCGGTCGAGCGACCCGAGCTGGTGGTCGACCGCACGCTCTCCGGGGGCGGGGAGCTGCTCAACTTCCTGGGCTACTGCGCCGACGCCGCGCACCACCTCACGGGGCTGCGGACCGTCGAGGTGCACGCGTTCGCGGGGTCGCTCTTCCTCGAGCCGCACCGCGAGGCCGGGGTCGAGGACGCCGCCGTCGTCACGCTCGAGATGGAGCGCGGCGTGACCGCGACCATCACGCTCGGTCGCGTCCCGTTCGCGCCCGGCGGCACGGCGACCACGTCGTCCGTGCGCCTGCTCGGCTCGCACGGGCACGCGGTCGCGGACGACGACGCACCCGCGGTGGCACGGTACGGCGCCGACGGGCGCACGACGATCGCCGCCGACGCGGGGCAGGTCGCCGCCGCGGCGTACCTGCGGCACGTGGTCGGCGCGGTGCTGGCCGGAGGACGTCCCGACTACGGGATCGACGAGGCGCGAGCGACGCTCGCCGTGATCGACGCGGCGTACCGCTCGGTCGCGGCGGGCGACGTCGTCGCCGTGGAGCACCCGACGGTGCACGAGGAGACGAGGGTCTGATGGAGGTCGTGATCGCTCCTGCGGAGCGGTTGGCGGTGCTGGCTGCGGATG
>CAZFUQ010000062.1:12108-17020 GCA_964521905.1 uncultured Cellulosimicrobium sp. | reverse complement strand
GATCGTGTCCGCCTCGGCGGCGGTCTTGTCGTCGCGGTAGCGCAGGACGCGGGCGAAGCGGAGCGCCAGGCCGCCGGGGTAGCGGGTGGAGCGCTGGAGGCCGTCGAACGCGATCTCGACGACCTGCTCGGGGCGTACGTGGACGACGTACCCGTCGTCGGAGGTCTCGAGCTCCCGGAAGCGACGGGTCTGCCACTCGAGCATCTCGTCGGTCATCCCCTTGAACGTCTTGCCGAGCATGACGAACCCGCCGTCGGGGTCGCGCGCGCCGAGCCAGATGTTCGACAGCCACCCGCGCCGACGTCCCGAACCCTGCTCGACGGCGAGCACGACGAGGTCGAGCGTGTGGCGCGGCTTGACCTTGATCCAGCCCGCGCCGCGGCGGCCGGCGGCGTAGGGGGCTTCGAGCGACTTCACGACGACACCTTCCTGCCCCTCGGCCACGGCGCCCTCGAAGAAGGCGGTCGCCGCTTCGGGGTCGTGCGTCACGAGGCGCCGGACCGCGTGCGCGCCGGCGACGTCGTCCAGGACCGCGAGCCGGTCGCGCAGCGGCTCGTCGAGCAGGTCGCGACCGTCCACGTGCAGCGCGTCGAAGAAGAACGGCGAGAGCTCGAGCGACGCCGCGAGCTCGGCCTCCTCGGCGGCGCTCCGCTCACCCTGGGTCGCCGACCGGGCAGCGGTCTCCTGGAAGGGGCGCGGGACGCCGTCGGGCCCGACGACGAGCGCCTCCCCGTCGAGGACGAGCGTCCGGGCGGGCAGCGCCCGCGCCGCGGCGACGATCTCCGGGACGCGCTCGGTGATGTCGTCGAGGGAGCGGGTGAACACGTGCACGTCGTCGCCGTCCCGGTGCACCTGGACGCGGATGCCGTCGAGCTTCACGTCCACGGCCACGGCGGTGCCCGACGGCGGGTTCCCGCCCTCGGCGTCGTCCACGCCTTCGCCCGGTGGTGCGACGCCGAGCTTCTCGAACGCGGCACCGACGTCGGGCGCGGACTGCGCGAGCATCGGCCGGACGGGGCGGCCCACCGTGAGCCGGAACGTCGCGAGGGCGTCGGCCGCGGCGCCGGGGCTCGTGGCCGTGAGCGCGGCGCGCGCGACCGGGCCCGTCGCACCCGCGAGCATGACGGCGCGACGGACCGTCTCGGCGGGGACCTCCGCGGCCTCGGCGACGGCGTCCACGACGACCGAGTCCAGCGCACCCTGACGCAGCTCGCCCGAGACGAGGCCCGCGAGGAGCGCCTGCTCGCGCGCCGTCGCCGCCCCGAAGAGCGCGGCGGCCTCGGCCTGCCGGGCCGTCGCGGACCCGGGACCGGAGAGGCCGGCCATGCGGGCGAACGCCGCGTCGACGTCGGTCAGCGTGAGGCTCGGCTCCTCGGCAGGGGGCGGCAGGTCGCGCAGGGAGCGCCAGCCGAGGCCGGTGCGTCGCTGGCGCAGCTCACCGGCGAGGTAGGCGACGGCGATCTCGACCTCGTCGCCCGCGTCGTCCTGGTCCGCCTCGGGGGCGGAAGGGGCGACGTCGTCCGCGACGCGGCGCAGCAGGTCGGCGATCGCCGCGCGCTTGGCGAGGCGGGAGCGCGTGGCGGCGACGGCGTCGGACGTCGCGGCGACCTCGGCGAGCAGCATGCTCCATCGTCGCGCCGACCACCCACGTCCCGCGCGGGGGAGCGGCGTGTCAGGCGCCCCAGCCCGCGAACCGGCCGACCGCGACGAACAGCGCGAGGAGCAGGAGCAGAACGTTGACGCCGAGGCGGCTGCCCGTCTCGCCGCGGCGCACGTGCACCCCGATCGCGAGGACCTGCGTCACGACGAGCCCCGTCGCGGCGACCGGCGTGAGGACGGGGGCGATCCCCGTGGCCCACGGGAGGATCAGGCCGACGGCGCCGAGGAGCTGCGTGGTCCCGATGAAGCGCACGGTGCCGGCCGAGAAGTCGTCGACCCACGGCATGTTCGTCCGCAGCTTCTCGCGCGACTGCGTGGACTTGAGCAGGCCGGCACCGAGGTAGGCGACGGCGAGCAGGCCGGCGGCGATCCAGAGGGCGATGTTCACGAGGCTCCGTTCGATCGGCACGGTGTGCCGACGCGTCGAGGTGATGGCATGGCTAGATAATCTGGAATCTAGATCATCGACGACGGATACTACAGGGTGTCCGGCGGCGGCTAGGCTCGACGACGTGGCAGAGCTCTCCCCGGTCCCCGTCCCCGCACCGCCCCAGGCGCCGGAGGATCTCGGCTGGGCGCTCGCGACGCTGCTACGCGCGCACGTCACCCACGTCGGGGCCGAGCTCGCGGACGTCCCCGGCGGGCCGCGCGGGTATCTCGTGCTCTCGGTCGCGGCGGACGGGAGCTGTTCGAACCAGGCCGAGATCGCCGCGCGACTGGGGCTCGACCGGACGGCCCTCACGTACCTCGTCGACGGCCTCGAGCGCGCCGACCTCGTGCGCCGCACGCCCGACCCGGTCGACCGTCGTGCGCGGCACGTCGACGTGACCGACGCCGGGGCGACGGTCCTCGCTGCCGCGCGCGAGCGGGTCGAGGCCGCCGAGCGCCGCCTGCTCGCCGGGCTCCCGACCGGCGCCGCCGAGGATCTGCGGTCCGGCCTGCTGCGCGCCGCCCGCCTCGCCGAGGGAGCACCCGAGACGGGCGGTGCGGGCGGGGTCTGCTCGGGCGGGGCCGTCGAGCGGTGCGGGGAGGGCGCGGACCCGGCGCGCTGAGCGCGCGCAGGATGGGTCAGGCCGCAGGGTCGGTACAGCCTTTTCTGAATACAGTAATCCGTGTACTGTCGCCCGCATGGTCGAGACGGTCACGCTCACGCACACGGCTGCCCTCGCGCGGCTCGGGCACGCGCTCTCGGACGAGACGCGGACGCGGGTCCTGCTCGCGCTGCGCGAGGCGCCCGCCTATCCGTCGGACCTCGCCGACGCGCTCGGCGTCTCCCGGCAGGTCATGTCCAACCAGCTCGCCTGCCTGCGCGGATGCGGGCTCGTCGAGGCGATCCCCGACGGCCGCCGTACCTGGTACCGCCTCGCGGACCCCCACCTCGCCCCGGCGCTCGACGACCTGCTGCGGCTCGTCGTCCAGGTCGACCCCACGTGCTGCGGTCCCGACGGGTGCACGTGCTCATGACCTCCGTCTCGATCGGGCCCCCGCCACCCGGACCTGCTGCCCTCACCACCGCGCGTCGCGCCGTGCTCGAACGGCGGGTGCGGTGGGTCGTCGCGGCGACGATCACCTGGAACGTCGTCGAGGCGGTGGTCGCGATCACCGCGGGCCGCGTCGCGTCGTCGGCCGCGCTGGTCGGGTTCGGGCTCGACTCGGTCGTCGAGGTGCTCTCCGCCGCCGCGGTCGCGTGGCAGTTCGCCGCGCCGGACCCGCACCGGCGCGAGCGCGCCGCGATGCGCGTCATCGCGGTGTCGTTCTTCGGCCTCGCGGTCTTCGTGTCCGTCGACGCCGTCCGCTCGCTGGTCGGCGCTGCCGAGCCCGAGCCCTCCGTGGTCGGCATCGTGCTCGCGGCCGTGAGCCTCGCCGTCATGCCGTTCCTGTCGTGGTTCGAGCGCCGCACGGGCCGTGAGCTGGGTTCGGCGTCCGCGGTGGCCGACTCGAAGCAGACGCTCCTGTGCACGTACCTGTCCGCGGTCCTGCTCGTCGGGCTCGTGCTCAGCTCGACGCTCGGCTGGACCTGGGCCGACCCGCTCGCCGCGCTCGTCATCGCCGCCGTCGCGGTCAAGGAGGGTGTCGAGGCGTGGCGCGGGGACGCGTGCTGCGCTCCCATCTCGGTGCTCGTGGGGGACGGTGACGCGGACGGTTGCGACGACGGATGCTGCGGTCCGGGGCAGGGTCGTCCCGCGGGGCGAGCCTGAGCGCCCGAGCACGGGTCGCCTCCCGCCCGGCACGTGGTCCGGCGGACCGCGCCGGACGTCACGACGCGTCGTCGTGGATGAGACCCAGCTCCGCGTCGAGGGCCTCGTCGAACCGGTCGCGCGCCGACTGGACGTCGGCCAGGTTCACGGCGGACCAGTGCAGCAGGGCGTCGATCAGGTCCTGCAGGGTCGTGCCCAGCGGCGCGATCCGATACTCCACGGCGAGCGGGCGCGTGCGCAGGACGACGCGGTCGACCATGCCGTTGCGCTCCAGCCGTCGCAGCGTCGACGCGAGCGACTTCTGCGTCACCACCGGGATCGCGCGGCGAAGCTCGTTGAAGCGGCGGGGTCGCTCGCACAGCTTGTCGAGGACCTGCAACGACCACTTGTCGAGCACCTGGTCCAGCAGCTCCCGGTGCTCGGTGGTCACCTGCGACTGACCGGATGTCTCGGCGGCGGTTTCCCTCATGAAACCTAGTCTCGTTGAAGTGTCCTTCGTCTACCACGTAGACAAGGGATACCACCGACCAAGGGAAAGACATGACCGTGCAGCTGCTGACCCCCGAGGGCATGTTCCAGCCCGTCCCGTACCACCACGTGTCCGTCGCGACGGGATCCCGCCACGTGCACGTCGCGGGGCAGATCGCCCGCGACGGCCAGGGCCGTCGCATCGCGACCGGAGACCTCGCCGGGCAGGTCGCTCAGGCTCTCCGCAACACCGCACGCGGGCTCGCCGGTGCGGGAGCGAGCTTCTCGGACGTGGTGCGCCTCCGGTTCTTCGCCACCCAGTGGCACCCCGACAAGACGGATGACTTCCTGGCCGGCCTCCAGAGCGTGGTCGAGGAGCTCGAGATCCCTCAGCCACTGCCGCCGCTGTCGTTCATCGGGGTCGACTACCTCTTCGAGCCGGACGTGCTCGTCGAGGTCGAGGCCTACGCCGTCATCGACTGAGCGAGCGACGCCAACCGTCATCGCGCCCACCGACGACCTCTTCGCCGGACTGCCGCACGAGCGGACCGCGCGACCGAGGTGTGCGCGGGCAGAGAGCCGGGTGG
>CAZFUQ010000062.1:0-12008 GCA_964521905.1 uncultured Cellulosimicrobium sp. | reverse complement strand
GCCGGGTGGAGCCGTGGAGTGCCGCGGCGATCGAGTCCGACGACGAGCATCCGGTCGCGGCCGCACTCCTGATCCTCGCCGGGCTGACGTGTCTCGTCGTCGGTCCGGTGGTCGTCGTCCGGACGCTGCGTGGACGCGACGAGGTCCGCTAGGAGAAGGGCACGAACGGGGGTTGCTCAGGTCCAGCGAGCAGCGCCTGGAGCACCAGGGCCGACGCGAGCACGCCAACCGGGATCGCCGCACCGAGGAGTGCCCACCGAGCTGCTCCCGTCGCTGCCAGCTCTCCACGAGCCCTGGTGCGTGTAGCGACGCCGAGGGCACACAGCACGACGACGAGCAGCAGCACGAGCCCGGCCAGAGCACGTACGACGACGGGTCGATCGGGAACACCGTCGAGGAGTCCGCTCGAACCGGCGTTCAGCCACCACAGCTCCCAGAGGTACTCGCTGACGGCCCAACCCAGCAGCACGGTCGGCAACGTGGTGACGAGCGCCGCACCTGCCACGATGAGCGCGACGCTCTGCCGACGCGTCGACCGTTGCTCGGACGTGCCGGCGGACTTCATGGCCGAACGGTAGCAAAGGTGCAGAAGGGACAGTGGGGCCTGGGCCAAGCGAAGATCTCGCGCGACGGGCGGTCGGTCCCGCCCCGCCGAGTGGGCCGGTGGAGGCTCGCGCGGGTCAGCTCTCGGCGTCGTCCCCGAACACACGGACCTCCTGCGGGCATCGGCACGCGACCGCGAACTTCGCGGCCCACCCGAGCGCCTCGTCGCGCGACGGCACCTCGAGCACGGTGTAGCCGCCCTCGATCCGCGCCGTCTGCGGGTACGTGCCCTCGGTGACGGTGCCGTCGCCGTCGACCAGGACCGGCGGGACGCTCTCGTCGATCCCGCCGCCGAACACCCAGACGCCGGCCTCCTTCGCCTCCCGCACCACTGCGTGCGACGTCTCCGCGACCGCCTGGATCCCCTCGGGGGGAACGTCCATGGCGCCGCTCGGGAACGAGATCAGGTACGTGGACATCGCAGGACTCCTTCGTCGTGCCGTCTCGGGACCGTCCCATCGTCGCGCGAGGGTCGTCGGGTCGTCGACCCTTGACGCCCGGGATGCCCGACTCGTAACCTCCATACTGCAGAATGCAAGAAGTTGACAGATGATCAGCACAAAGCAGTGCACTACCTGTAACTCTCGTATTTCGCCATGGCCCGGCCGATGACCATCCCTGACGGGCCGCGTCGTGGCACCGCTCGACCCCGACCCGACCCACCCGTGACGGTGGCGCGGCACCAGCACGGTCGCGTCCGCCGTCGGGCACCGTTGCCCACGGGTGGCCGAGCCCGCCCCGGCGGGAGAACGAGGACGTTCATGAGAACCCCCTGGAAGCACACGGTCGTGGCGGGCACCGCGGTGGCGCTCGTCGCGCCGCTCGGCGTGGCCGCGACGGCGTACGCCGACGACTCCACCAACCTCGCGATCGGCAGGCCCGTCGACGCGTCGTCGGTGACGCAGACGTACGTCGCGACCAACGCGAACGACGGAGACGCGAGCTCCTACTGGGAGGGCGCGGGCGGGCAGTACCCGTCGCACCTCACGGTCGATCTCGGAGCGGAGGCCGACGTCGAGCGCGTCGTCGTCACCGTGCCGCCCGCCGCGCTGTGGTCACCGCGCACGCAGACGTTCAGCGTCCTCGGCCGTTCCGAGGGCGAGTCGTCGTTCCGGACCCTCGAGGCCTCGGCGGTCCACGGGTTCGACCCCGCGAGCGGGAACCGGGTCGAGATCCCGCTCGACGCGGAGGTCGACGAGATCCGGCTCGCGTTCACCGCGAACACCGGTGCGGGCGACGGCCAGGTCGCCGAGCTCGAGGTGTACGGCACCCTCGCCCCCCGTCCCAACCTCACCGTCACCGCGGTCACCGCCTCCCCGGCGTCGCCCACGGCGACGACCCCCCTGACGATCACGGCGACCGTGCGGAACACGGGCGACCTGGCGTCGTCGGCCACCACGCTCGACGCCACGGTCGGTGGGACGACGGCCGGCTCGGCCGCGGTCGCCGCGCTGGCGCCCGGCGCGAGCGCGCAGGTGCAGGTCGCGGCCGGTACCCGGCCCGCGGGCGAGCACACCGTGGGGGCCGTCGTGGACCCGGAGGACACGGTCGTCGAGCAGGACGAGACCGACAACGCGTTCACGTCGCCGACGAAGCTCGTCGTGGGCGAGGCGCCCGGCCCCGACCTCGAGGTCGTCTCGATCTCGCCGAACCCGGCCAACCCCTCCGTCGGCGCGGACGTGACCTTCGCGGTCCAGGTGCGCAACCGTGGGAGCGAGCCCGTCGCGGCCGGGTCCGTGACGCGCGTGGTCGCCGGCCCGAGCACGCTCGACGGCACGACGCCGGCCGTCCCCGCGGGCGAGACCGTCACCGTGACACCGGCCGGCTCGTGGACCGCGACGAACGGCGGGGTCACCGTGACCGCCACGGCCGACGCCACGGGCGTCGTCGCCGAGACGGACGAGGCCAACAACACCGGCACGCTCGCCATGACCGTCGGGCGCGGCGCCGCCGTGCCGTACACGACGTACGAGGCCGAGGACGGCCAGTACACGGGCACGCTGCTCCAGAGCGACGCGCTGCGCACGTTCGGCCACACGAACTTCGCGACCGAGTCGTCGGGCCGCGAGTCGGTGCGCCTGACCGGCACGGGCCAGTACGTCCGGTTCACCTCCACCAACCCGACGAACTCGATCGTCGTGCGGAGCTCGATCCCCGACGCCCCCGGTGGCGGGGGCCAGGAGAAGACGATCAGCCTCTACGCGGACGGCGAGTTCGTGCAGAAGCTGACCCTGTCCTCGAAGCACTCGTGGCTGTACGGGACCACGGACCAGCCCGAGGGCCTGGTCAACACCCCGGGCGGGGACGCACGTCGCCTCTTCGACGAGTCGCACGCGCTGCTCGGTCAGGACTTCCCGGCAGGGACCGTGTTCACGCTCCAGCGCGACGCGGACGACGACGCGGCGTTCTACGTCGTCGACCTGGTCGAGCTCGAGCAGGTCGCGCCGCCGCTGGCCAAGCCCGCGCAGTGCACGTCGATCACCGAGTACGGCGCGGTGCCGGACGACGGGATCGAGGACACGGACGCCATCCAGGCCGCGGTGACGGCGAACCAGAACGGCGAGATCGACTGCGTGTGGATCCCGGCGGGGCAGTGGCGCCAGGAGAGGAAGATCCTCACCGACGACCCGCAGGACCGGGGCACGCACAACCAGGTGGGCATCAGCCACGTGACGATCCGCGGCGCGGGCATGTGGCACTCGCAGCTCTACACGCTCCTCGAGCCGCACCTCGCCCCGGGCGTCATCAACCACCCGCACGAGGGGAACTTCGGGTTCGACATCGACGACGACGTCCAGATCTCCGACCTCGCGATCTTCGGCTCCGGCACGATCCGCGGCAACAACGCCGAGCAGGAGGGCGGCGTCGGGCTCAACGGCCGGTTCGGCGAGAACACGAAGATCACCAACGTGTGGATCGAGCACGCGAACGTCGGCGTGTGGGTCGGGCGCGACTACTCGAACATCCCCGAGCTGTGGGGCCCGGCCGACGGTCTGCAGCTCTCCGGCATGCGGATCCGCAACACCTACGCGGACGGCGTCAACTTCAGCAACGGGACGCGCAACTCGCTCGTGGTGAGCTCGACGTTCCGCAACACCGGCGACGACGCGCTCGCCGTCTGGGCCAACCCGTACGTCAAGGACCGCACCGTCGACGTCGGGCACTCCAACACCTTCCGCAACAACACCGTCCAGCTCCCGTGGCGCGCCAACGGCATCGCGATCTACGGCGGGTACGACAACTCGATCGAGAACAACCTGGTCTACGACACCATGAACTACCCCGGCATCATGCTGGCGACCGACCACGACCCCCTGCCGTTCTCGGGGACGACGCTCATCGCCAACAACGGCCTCTACCGCACCGGCGGGGCGTTCTGGAACGAGGACCAGGAGTTCGGCGCGATCACGCTGTTCCCGCAGACGCACGACATCGTCGGCGTCACCATCCGCGACACGGACGTCGTCGACTCCACGTACGACGGCATCCAGCTCAAGAACGGCGGCGGGAACATGCCGGACGTGCGGATCACGAACGTGCGGATCGACCGGTCCAACAACGGCTCCGGCATCCTCGCGATGAGCGGGGCCCGCGGCAACGCGACCCTGACCGACGTGACCGTCACGAGCTCGCGCGACGGCGACGTCGAGAAGGAGCCCGGCTCGCAGTTCGTCTTCACGAGCCCGTAGCCGGGCACCCCGGGCCGGGTGAGAAGCCCGCGGCGATCCTGTGCGCGTGCGGCCCGTGCGCCGCGTCCGGCCCTAGGGTGCCGAAGGTGACGACGTCTGCGGTGCCACCTCCTCCCGTGCCACCTCCTCCCGTGCCGCCTCCTCCGGGCACCGCGTCACCGCCCGGGCCGGTCCCCGACGTGACGCCGGGCGCGGCGACCGCGACGGGCCCGGGCGCCCGACCGGTGCTCCGGACGGGCGCCCGGCGGAAGGCGGGGGTCGCGGTCGCTGTGCTCGCCGTGGCGGGCGTGGCGTTCGGCGCACTTCTCGTGGCCGTCGAGGACCGGATGCTGCTCGTGAGCGGCGCCGGGGTCCTGGAACCGTGGACGACGTCCGCCGTCGCGCTCGCCGTCGCCGCGGTGGCGGCCGTGGTCGCCCGTGGGCTGCTGTACGGCGCGGACCGTCTGCGGGCCTGGGAGCGTGGCCTCGTCGCCGGCGTCGTCGTGCTCGCCGTCGTCGCCGCCGTGCTGCTCGCGACCGGCGGGTGGCGGCTCGCGGTGCTGCTCCTCGGTGCCGCGGCCTCCCCGGTCCTGCTCCCGATGGTGCTGCGGTCCGCCGTCGTCGCGACTCTCGCGGTGGCCACCGTCCTCCTGGCGGTCTCGCTCCTGCGCCGCCGCCGACCCCTCGCCGTCGGCCGAGCCGTGGTGACTGCCGCGACGTGCGTCGCGGTCGTGCTCGTGGGCGGGATCACGGCCAGCACGGCCCTTCTCGAGAGCGACGTCGACACCGTCGTCGTCCGCGCCCCCGCAGGCACCTGCACGATCGTCGTGCGGCAACGGCAGGCCTTCTTCAGCGGAACCGTCACCGTCTACTCCGGGTCCGGGCCGGTCGTCACGCAGCAGGGTCGTCACCACCTGGAGGAGAGCTTCCCGTTCCGCGACGACGACTACACCCTGACCTACTCCGACGGGGCGGCGAGGTTGAGCTTCGACGACGGCGTCGGCGGCGTGACGACGAGCGTGCCCTGCGGGACGTGACGAGCGTCCGGGTCAGCCGGCGGACGCGGTCTCGCCACCGCCCGGACCCCCGCCACCGGGGCCCGCGCCGTCCGGACCCCCGCCGCCCTCCGGCGCGCTGCCGCCGGTGGGCTCGGTGCGCGTGTCGACACGGACGGTGAGCTCGACGACGTACCCGGAGTCCACGTCGCCGGTCACCGTCGCGAGCTGGAGCGCACCGCCGTCGTCGCCGAAGACGTTGTCGGTGTCGAGCGAGACCTGGGCCATGTTGTCGGCCGATCCGTCGTAGCCGCCCGTCGCGTACACCGCGGCGCACACGTCCTCGGGGAGGGCGACCTGCGACGTCGCGATCGCGTTCGTCGAGTCCGTGATCGCGTCGACGTCCGGGTAGACCTCGAAGTGGACGTGCGGCCACCGGCCGGTGTAGCAGCCGGGGACGACGGACGTGAACGTCACCTTCCCGTCGGCGTCGGCGACCTGCACGCCGCGCAGGTACGTCTCGTCCTCGAGCCCCGTGGAGTACAGGGAGTACGCACCCGCGTCGTCGCAGTGCCAGACGTAGACGGCGACGTCGGCGAACGGCGCGTCGTCGTCCGCCATGTCGAGGATCGTCAGCGTGAGCGTCATGGGGACGCCGGTCGCGGTCGCGGTGCCCGCGATGCTCGACCGGATGTCGCTGCGCACGATCCCGGAGTCCTCGAGCACGTCGGGCCCGTTCGACCCGTCGCCCGGGTACGGGCCGGCCGTCTCGTCGGGGATCTCGCCCTCCGCCGTGCTGCCGGTCGTCGCGGTGGTCGTGCCGTCCGACGACGGGGTGCACGCGGCCAGCCCGAGCGTGCCGAGCCCCACACCGATCAGGGACAGGACGCGACGTCTGCTCACGAGCGTGCCGACGTCGAACGGCAGGCCCTGGTCGACGACCTCCTCGTGCGGTCGGTCCAGCGGACGACCCTCGTACGTGGGTCCGTGGGGGGTGCGGACCGGTTCCGGGATGCGGGGCATCGTGTCCTCCAGGCGGTGGCGAGCGCGGACGGGCCGTCCGCCCCTCCTTTGTCCCCGACCGGCCTGTGCCCCCGCTGTGCGCAGCGGGTGGTGCGACCAGGGGCGAGGCCCTCCTCGCTGGCAGGGCCTACCGGGACGGGCTACACCTGGAGGATGGCCGTGAAGCAGGCGCTCCGCAGATACCCCCTGGTGGCCGCGACGGTCGTGGTCGGGATCACCGCCGTGCTCATGTCGCTCACGGCCTGGTCCCCGGCCGTGCCCTGGCTGGTCTCCCTCTACGCGCTCGCGGTCGCCGCGTGGACCGCCGTGGGGATGGTCCGTGACCTGCTGCGCGGGCACGCGGGCATCGACGTCCTCGCCGTGATGTCCACGACCGCCGCCGTCGTCGTCGGGGAGTACTGGGCCGCGCTCGTCGTGGTGCTCATGCTCACGGGTGGGGAGGCGCTCGAGGACTACGCGGCCAACCGGGCGCGCAGAGACCTGTCCGCGCTGCTGGCCAGGGCGCCCGCGACCGCGCAGGTCCTCGACGGCGGGTCCCTTCGCGTCGTGCCCGTCGACGAGGTCCGGCCGGGTGACACGGTGGTCGTCCGACCGGCCGAGGTGGTCCCGGTCGACGGGATCCTGGTCAGCGAGCACGCCGAGCTGGACGAGTCGTCCCTGACGGGGGAGCCGCTGCCCGTCGAGCTGCGCAGCGGCGACGAGGTGCCCTCCGGCGGGGTCAACGGGCAGGAGGCGGTCAGGGTCCGCGCGACCCGACCGGCCCGGGACAGCCAGTACCAGCAGATCGTCTCCCTCGTGGAGCAGGCGACGGCCAGCCGTTCCCGGACGGTCCGCCTCGCGGACCGCTTCGCCGTCCCGTTCACGGTCGTCGCGGTCACGATCGCCGCGGTCGCCTGGTGGGTGAGCGGCGACGGGGTCCGGTTCGCCGAGGTCCTGGTCGTCGCGACCCCGTGCCCGCTGCTCATCGCGGCGCCGGTCGCCTTCATGGGAGGGATGAGCCGCGCCGCGCGCGAAGGGGTGATCGTCAAGTCGAGCCAGACCCTCGAGCAGCTCGACCGGGCTCGTACCGTGGCCTTCGACAAGACCGGGACCCTGACCTACGGGCACCCCACGCTGACCCGGGTGGAGGTCGGCGGACGGCTCGGGGAGGACGTCGTGCTGCGGCTGGCGGCCTCCGCCGAGCAGTACTCGGGACACGTCCTGGCGACGCCGGTCGTCGACGGCGCGCGCCGTCGAGGGCTGGCGCTCGCCGCGGGCCGGGACGCGCAGGAGGTCCCGGCGAACGGCGTCGAGGCGACGGTCGAGGGCCGCACCGTCGTGGTCGGCAAGCGGGGGTACGTCGCCGCCCAGACCGGGCAGGACGTCACCCCGGCCACGTTGCAGCCCGGCGAGACGGCCGTCCACGTCGCGATCGACGGCGTCCCCGCGGGCGTGCTGGTCCTGCGCGACGAGGTGCGTGCCGAGGCCCCCGGGACCGTGACCGCGCTGCGTGCCCTGGGTGTCGAGCACGTCATGATGCTCACGGGGGACCAGCGGTCCACGGCCGACCACGTCGCCGCCCACCTCGGCATCGACGACGTCCGCGCCGAGTGCCTGCCGCTGGACAAGGTCGCGGCCGTGCGGGACGCCCCCGACCGACCCGTCGTCATGGTGGGCGACGGCGTCAACGACGCACCGGTCCTGGCCTCCGCGGACGTGGGCATCGCGATGGGTGCCCGCGGGGCCACCGCCGCGAGCGAGTCCGCGGACGCCGTCGTGCTGCGCGACGACGTCTCGACCGTCGCGACGGCCGTGCGCGTCAGCAAGGACACGATCCGGGTCGCGCTGCAGAGCATCGGCGTCGGCATCGGCCTGAGCGTCGCTCTCATGGTCGTCGCCGCGTTCGGGTTCCTCCCCGCGCTCGCGGGCGCCTGGCTGCAGGAGCTCGTCGACCTGGTCGCCATCCTCTGGGCGCTGCGGGCCAGCCGCGGCACGAAGGCCTCGACGCGCCCGACCGGCGGGGGTGCGACCCGGGACGACGAACCGGTCCCGCGCCCGGTCGGCACCGTCGCCTGAGAGCGGCCCTACGGCCGCTCGGCAGGGACGAGGACACGCACCCCCGGCCGGTCCAGCACGGTCGTGGTCGCCTCCTCGAGCGTCTCCAGGGTCCGGTCGCTGAACCCGTTGCCGACCCCACGCACGACGACGGCGGACGATCCCGAGGTCAGGTAGCGCAGCGCCTCGCGCTGCCAGGCGAGGTCCTGGGTGCGGGGAACGGCCCGGGGGGCGCGCGTGCCGACGTCGTAGACGTACCCGGACAGGTCCACCGGCAGCTCACACCCTCGTCCGACGTCGCGGCTGAGGACGTCCAGGACGGCGAGGACCCCGGGGGAGTCGGCACGGACGCAGCCCTCGTCCGGGAGCCGGGCCCGCACCTCGGCGACGGGGAACGGCGCGACACGGGGTGCCGCGGACGCGGCGGTCGCGAGGAGCGCTCCCGCTCCCGCGCACACCACGACCGCCACCGCAGCGCGGCCCCGGTGGGGCACGAGCGAGACGCCGGCAGCAAGCACGAGCACGAGCGCGGGCGCCGGGAACGCGGCGTAGTGCTGGTGCGCCGACGGCGCGACCAGCAGGACCCCGGTCTGCACGACCAGGAGCACGACCCACAGCCGGCCTCGGCGGCCGATCCATGCCGCGGCGGCCGCGACGAGCACGATCGCCACCGCCGTCCGGAGCAGGGCGAGCTGTGCCGCCGCGGACGTGACGTCCGTCGTCGCGCTCGTGCCCGTGATCCAGCCGAACCACTGCTCCGGCCCGGCGTGCGACTCGTGCGGTCGTCCGAGCTGGTCCAGGACGACCATGCGGAGCATGTCCCACCCCGTGGCGAGAGCGAAGGGCACCAGGACCACGGCCAGGGCGACGGCCGCCCCGGCGCCCGCCCGCACGGCCGACCGCCACCCGGCGGTCACCAGCAGCCAGAGCAGGACGACGAGCAGCGGCACCAGGCCCCAGATCTTGACGGTCGCGCCGAGCCCGAGGACGGCTCCGCCGACCGCCACCCAGGCGCGTCCCCGGCCCGCTCCGGGCGCTCGGAGCCCGTCCAGACCTCGCAGGACCAGGACCACCCCGCCCAGGAGGCACAGCGATCCCAGCGGCTCGAGCAGCGTGATGCGCTCGGCCCACGCGGCCGCGTACGACACGGCGTACAGGACGCCGCCCGCGATCATCGCGGTCGTGCCCCACCGGCGCGCGATGCGCGTCACCAGCACGGCGTTCGCGGCACCGACGAGCATGAAGGCCACGCGCGCGACGACCAGGGCGTCGCTGTCGCTCGTCCACGTGGTGAGCGCCGCGAACGGGGTCAGGGCGAGCATCGAGCCCGGCGGGTGCAGGAGCCGGAAGTCGCGGTACGGCAGGAGGCCGTGCACGAAGGCCACGGCCGAGGAGAAGTACACGCCGTCGTCGTACCCGCGATAGCCGCGGACGCCGACCGCGCCGCCCGCCAGGCCCCACCGCACGCCGAAGGCCAGGACCGCGACGGCGGCCGCCACGGCCCAGCCCGGCCACCCGGCAGGAGCGGGCTTCGCGGGAAGCGTGCGGGGCGCCGGGCTCACAGCGTCGAGTCTGCCCGGAACCGGTGACGTCCGCGTGCGTGCCGGCGCGGTTCGGGTGCATGACCGACATATCCGTGCTCAGATGGGTGGCGATGACTTCGCGATCGACGACGACACGAGCTGTCCGCGCCGCCACCTCCTCGCTGGCGGCGGTCCTCCTCCTCGGCGGTCTCCCCGCCGCCGCCGTGGCCACGAGCCCGACGCCGGGCGGTCAGGTCGACGCGCCGGTGCCGCGGGTCGCGTGGGAGCCGTGCGACGGTGACGGCCTCGAGGCGTTCGACTGCGCGACCGTCGAGGTCCCGACCGACTACGACCACCCGCACGGCCGCACCACGACGATCGGCCTCACCCGGCTCCCGGCGACCGACCCGGACGCGCGGGTCGGGAGCCTGTTCACCAACTTCGGCGGGCCGGGAGGCCCGGGCGTCGAGGCGCTGCACCTGCTCGGGGGCACGCTGTTCGACGACGACGTGCTCGCCCGGTTCGACGTCGTCGGGTTCGACCCGCGCGCCGTCGGGACCTCGGACCCGGCCACGTGCTTCCGCGACGCCGAGCGCGAGAACGCGTTCCTCTCCCAGGTGCCCGCGTTCCCCGTGACCGAGCGCGAGGAGGTGCGCTTCCTCGGGCAGATGGCGACGCTCGGGGCGTCGTGCACGCTCCTCTCGGGCGACCGCATCGCGCACTCGTCGACGGCGAACGTCGCGCGGGACATGGACCTGCTGCGCCAGGCGGTGGGCGACGAGCAGCTCAGCTACGTGGGCTACTCGTACGGCACCGTCCTCGGCGCCACCTACGCGGCGCTGTTCCCGGACCGCGTCCGGGCCATGGTGCTCGACGGGACCATGGACGTCGACGCGTGGTCCGGCGTCGGGTCGCGCGAGCTGGTCGGCGCGCGGATCGGCCAGGCCGCGGGCGCGACCGAGACGTTCGGCGAGTTCGCGCGGCTGTGCGGCGAGGCCGGACCCGCGGGCTGCGCGCTCGCGTCGCTCGGCGACCCGGCCGACGTCGTCGAGCGCACCTACGGGGCCCTGCGCGAGGCGCCCGTCGACGTGCCGCTGCCCGACGGCACCTCCGTGAGGCTCGGGTACCCGGACGTCGTCGCGCTCGTCTTCCAGTACCTCTACGAGCCCGTCGCCTGGGGCGACCTCGACCTGACGCTCGCGAGCCTCGCGATGCTGAGCGGCGCCGTCGAACCGCCCGTCGCGGCCGACGCCCCGCGTGCGCTGAGCGCCCCGCCGTCGCTCGGCGAGCTCCTGCGCCGGGCGGGGTACGCCGAGGACTACGCGTCGGTCGGCGGCGCGCTCGCGAGCCTGTGCGTGGACACGACGACGCCCGGCAACCTGTGGGAGTACCCCGCGAAGGTCGACGCGCTCGACGCGCAGTACCCGCACTTCGGCCGCTTCCGCGGCTGGGTGGGCGTCCAGTGCGAGTTCGTCCCCGTGCGGGACGAGGACGCGTTCACCGGCCCCTGGGACCAGACGACGGACGCACCCGTCCTCGTGATCGGCACCCGGTTCGACCCGGCGACGCCGTACGCGTTCACGCAGCCGTACGCCGACCGCTGGCCCGACGCGCGCGTGCTCACCGTCGAGGGCTGGGGCCACACGGTCATCGGGAAGAGCGCGTGCGCCGACGACGCGGTCGCGCGGTACCTCGTCGACCTCGACGCGACCGACGGCGCGACGTGCGCCCAGGACGTCGTGCCGTTCCAGGGTCCGACCGTCCCGCTCGGCGAGGCGCTGCGGCTCCCCGTCGCGTAACCGGCTCCGGGCGCAGGGGTGCGCCACGACTCCCTCAGTCGTCGTCGGTCTCGACCCGGGGTCAGGGCGTGCTGTCCAGCAGCCCGGCGAGCACTCGGCGCAGCACCCGGTCGAACGGGTCGTCGGGGGGACCGGAGTCGGCGAGGGCAGCGGCGAGGTGGGGGTGCGACCCGGTGGACGAGGTGGCGGCGGCGAGGTGGTCGGAGAGCGCCGGGCCGGGTGCGGAGGGCGTCTCGGCCGTCGACCGCCTGTCGTGCTCCTGCCGGCACAGGATCCTGACGAGGCCGTCGAACACGGCCACCGCCTCGAGCCTCGTACCCCCGTCCGTCTGCGTCGGTGCGAGGACGGAGAGCGCGTGCTCGA
>CAZFUQ010000061.1:14049-17217 GCA_964521905.1 uncultured Cellulosimicrobium sp. | reverse complement strand
CTCACGGTGATCGTCGGCGGGTCGTTCGGCGCGGGGAACTACTCGATGTGCGGGCGCGCGTACTCGCCCCGGTTCCTCTGGTCGTGGCCCGCGAGCCGCATCTCCGTCATGGGCGGACCGCAGGCCGCGTCGGTGCTGTCGACGGTCAAGCGCGACCAGCTCGCCGCGCGGGCCGAGACGTGGGACCCGGACGAGGAGGCCGCGTTCGCGGCGAGCATCCGCGCCGACTACGACGAGCACGGCAGCCCCTACTACGCGACCGCCCGCCTGTGGGACGACGGCGTGATCGACCCCGCCGACACACGCCGCGTGCTCGGCCTCGCCCTCGGCGTGTGCGCGCGCACGCCCCTCGCCGACACCTGGACCGGTGACCGGTTCGGGCTCTTCCGGATGTGAGCCGATGACCTCCGACACCCCCCACGAGGCGACCGCCCGGCCGACGGACCGGCCGTCCGCCCTGCCGACGGACCGCCCGACCGGCGGTCCCGGCTTCCGCGCGGTCCTCGTCGCCAACCGCGGCGAGATCGCGTGCCGCGTGATCGGCACGTTGCGCCGACTCGGCGTGCGGTCCGTCGCCGTGTACTCCGACGCGGACGCCGACGCGCGCCACGTGCGCGAGGCCGACGTCGCTGCCCGGCTCGGACCCGCTCCGGCCGCCCGGAGCTACCTCGACGTCGAGGCCGTCGTCGCCGCCGCGGTCGCGACCGGCGCCGACGCCATCCACCCCGGATACGGGTTCCTCTCCGAGAACCCCGCGCTCGCCCGGGCGTGCGAGCGCGCCGGCATCGCGTTCGTCGGACCCGGCGTCGACGCGCTGGAGGCGATGGCCGACAAGCTCGCCGCCAAGCGCATCGTCGGCGCCCGGGGCGTGCCGGTCGTGCCCGGGGCGGGTGAGCCCGGGATGGCCGACGACGACCTGCTGGCCGCCGCGGGCGGTGTCGGGTTCCCGCTGCTCGTCAAGCCGTCCGCCGGGGGCGGGGGCAAGGGGATGGTCGTCGTGCGGTCGATCGAGGACCTGCCCGCGGCCCTGGCCTCCGCGCGCCGCGTCGCCGCGGCGTCGTTCGGCGACGACACGCTCCTGCTCGAACGGCTCGTCGAGGCCCCACGCCACGTCGAGGTACAGGTGCTCGCCGACGCGCACGGGGACGTCGTCCACCTCGGCGAGCGCGAGTGCTCGCTCCAGCGCCGCCACCAGAAGGTCGTCGAGGAGGCGCCGTCGCCCCTTCTCACCTCCGCCCAGCGCGCCCGGATGGGGGCGGCCGCGTGCGAGGTCGCCCGGTCCGTCGGGTACGTCGGCGCCGGGACGGTCGAGTTCCTCGTCCCCGCCGGGAGCCCCGACGAGTTCTTCTTCATCGAGATGAACACGCGCCTCCAGGTCGAGCACCCCGTCACCGAGATGGTCACCGGCCTCGACCTCGTCGAGCTCCAGCTCCGCGTCGCGACGGGCGCGCCGCTCGGGATCGCCCAGGACGACGTCGTGCTCCGCGGTCACGCCGTCGAGGCCCGCCTCTACGCCGAGTCGCCCGAGCGCGGATTCCTCCCCGCGACCGGGACCGTCCTCGTGTACGACGACGGCGATGTCCCGGCCGGGCCCGACGCCACGCCGCTGCGGCTCGACTCGGGCATCTTTGCCGGTGCGGTCGTCGGCGGCGACTACGACCCGATGCTCGCGAAGGCCGTCGCGTGGGGGTCGACCCGCGACGAGGCCGTCGAGCGGCTCGACGCGCTGCTCGCGCGGACGGTGGTGCTGGGGGTCGAGACGAACACGGCGTTCCTGCGGTCGTTGCTCGCGGATCCCGACGTCCGGGCGGGGCGGCTGGACACCGGCCTGATCGACCGGCTCGTGGGGTCGGGGTTGGGGCCGGGGTCGGGGGCTGTGGCCGGGTTCGGCGAGGGACCGGGGGGTGTGCGCGCCGTCTACCATCCGCGCCCTCGCCCCTCGGGCGCTCCCGCCAGACCCAGCCACGACGGCGCGCACACCCCCCGCCCCCTCACCTCAGGTGTCGGCTCACCCGCCGACGACGACGGCGCGCACACCCTCCGGCCCCTCACCTCAGGTGTCGGCTCACCCGCCGACGACGACGGCGCGCACACCCTCCGGCCCCTCACCTCAGGTGTCGGCTCACCCACCGACGACGACGGCGCGCACACCCCTCGCCCCCTCGCGTCGGAGGTCGGCTCGCCTTCCGGCCACGACGCCGCGGCCTGGGGCGATCTCGTCGCCGCGGCGCTGTTCCTCGTCGAGCTGGGAGCTGCGCCTGTCGGCCCGTTCGGCGGGGGAGCGGTGGCCTCCGAGCCCGACCCGTGGCGGGTGCGTGACGGGTGGCGGCTCAACGGTCCTGCTGCCGGGCGGCGGGTCGTGCTGGTCGACGACGCCGGGGACGAGCACGAGGTGCGCGTGGCCGGGACGGCGCGGGACGCCGTCGTGCACTGCTCGCAGGAGCGCGAGCCCGACGGTGGACGGGAACCCGCCGGCGCGTGGCCGCGTGCGGTGCGGGCGTCGATCGAGCGGGACCCGCGTGCCGACGGGGCGTGGTGGGTCACGGTCGACGGCGTCCGGGAGCGCGTGCGGCTCGCGCTCGACGCACCGCCCGCCGACGGCGAGCCCGCGACGGTGTGGCTGTGGCGTGAGGGGCGGACCGTCGCCCTGGCCGCCCCGAGCCGCGAGCAGCGCGCCGCGCGGGCGCGGGACGACCGCCGTCGGGCACGCCGCGACGCGCCCGGCGCGACGGACCCCGAGGTGCGTGCGGCCATGCCCGGCACCGTGGTGACGGCCGTCGCGGACGGTGAGACCGTCGCGGCGGGATCGGTCCTCGTCACGGTCGAGGCCATGAAGATGGAGCACCCGCTGCTCGCCCCGCACGACGGCGTCGCGAGCGTGCACGTGCGCCCTGGCGACCTCGTGCGCCGGGACGAGGTGGTCGCCGTCGTCCACCCCCACGACTCCGGCGCGGCACAACCCGCCGCCCCGGTCCCGCAACCCGACACCCAGGGAGCATCATGATCGAGGCCGACGTCCTGCTCGACGACGAGCAGCGGAAGTTCAGCCAGGTGGTGCGCGACTTCGCGGACAGCGTCGTCGCGCCGGCCGCCTACCGGTACGACACCGAGCGCCGACTGCCGATGGAGATCGTCGAGCAGATGGGGGAGCTCGGGCTGTTCGGCCTG
>CAZFUQ010000061.1:5705-14039 GCA_964521905.1 uncultured Cellulosimicrobium sp. | reverse complement strand
GGCCAGCCCACCGGTCGTCGCGGTCGATCACCGACGTTCAGCGATGCCGCCATCCAGTTCTGCCTGACCATCAAGGGGCTGTTCGGCCTGCCGTTCCCGACGGAGGTCGGCGGGCAGGGCGGGGACTACGTCACGCTGTGCCTCGCGGTCGAGGCGCTCGCACGGGTCGACCAGTCCGTCGCGGTGACGCTCGAGGCGGGCGTCGGGCTGGGGATCGTGCCGATCTACCGGCACGGGTCGCGCGAGCAGCAGGAGCGGTGGCTGCCCGACCTGCTCTCCGGCAGGGCGCTCGCCGCCTTCGGGCTGACGGAGGGCGACGCCGGCTCCGACGCGGGCGGTACCCGCACGACCGCACGGCTCGACGGCGACGAGTGGGTGATCGACGGGTCGAAGCAGTTCATCACCAACTCGGGCACGCCCATCACGAGCCTGGTGACGATCACCGCCGTCACGGGTGAGTCGATCGGCCAGGACGGCGTGGTGCGCAAGGAGCTGTCGAGCATCGTCGTGCCGGCGGGGACGCCTGGGTTCGTGGTCGGACCGTCGTACGACAAGGTCGGCTGGCACGCCTCGGACACGCACCCGCTCACGCTCACCGGCGTGCGCGTGCCGGCGGGCAACCTGCTCGGGGAGCGCGGTCGCGGCTACGCGAACTTCCTGCGCGCGCTCGACGAGGGCCGGATCGCGTTCGCCGCCCTCGCGACCGGTGCGGCGCAGGGCTGCCTCGAGGAGGCGCTGCGGTACTCGAAGGAGCGCGTGGTGTTCGGGCGCGCGATCGGGCAGAACCAGCACGTCGCGTTCACGCTGGCGCGCATGCAGGCGCGTGTCCACACGGCCCGGCTCGCGTGGCTCGACGCCGCGCAGAAGCTCGTGCGCGGCAAGCCGTTCAAGGTGGAGGCGTCGGTCGCCAAGCTCGTCGGTGGCGAGGCCGCGATGGCGAACGCGCGCGACGCGTCGCAGATCTTCGGCGGCTACGGCTTCCTCAACGAGAACCCGGTCGCGCGTCACTACCGCGACGCCAAGGTCCTCGAGATCGGCGAGGGCACCACCGAGGTGCAGCTCATGATCATCGCGAGGACCCTAGGCCTGAAGGCCTGACCCCCCGCGCCGAACACGACATGAAGGACGTTATCGGGCGCTTTCCGTCCTTCATGTCGTGCTCGACGGCGGACAACTTCGTTGTCGCCGGACGGCGCAGCAGGCAGGCGGTCCAGGACGAGGGAGGGGCAGGATGCGTGAGGTGGTCCAGCGGGGCCTGTACTACGACGAGCTCGAGACCGGGGTGGTGTACCGCCACCGGCCCGGGCGCACGCTCACGGAGACGGACGACGTCGTCTTCTCCACGCTCACCATGAACCACCAGGCGCTGCACCTCGACGCCGCGTGGGCCGCGACGCAGCCGTTCGGGCAGCGGCTCGTGAACTCGATGATGACGCTGTCCACGCTCGTCGGGCTGTCGGTCGGGCAGGTCACGCAGGGGACGATCGTCGCGAACCTCGGCTTCCGCGAGGTCGAGTTCCCGAAGCCGATGTTCCACGGCGACACGCTCTACGCGGAGACGGAGGTCGTCGAGAAGCGGCTGTCGGCGTCGCGCCCGGGGCAGGGCGTCGTGACGCTCGAGCATCGCGGCCTCAACCAGGACGGGGTCCTCGTCGCGCGCGCCGTGCGCACCGCGCTGTTCTGGACGCGGGCGGCCCACGAGGCGGCCGGGGCCACGGTGCCAGACGGCGCAGGGTCGCCCGGGGCGGTGCCCGTGCCCGACGGCGGTGGGTCGCCCGCGCCGCACGACCCGGTCCTGACACGGGGTGACGAGGAGAGCGCGTGGTGACCGACGCCGTCGGGCAGGGCTTCGCGCTCGGGCCGGCGCTGCTGTTCTGCCCCGGCGACCGGCCCGACCGGTTCGCCAAGGCCGCCGACCGCGCGGACGCGGTGGTCCTCGACCTCGAGGACGCCGTCGCGGCGTCCGCGAAGGACGCCGCGCGCCGGGCCGTCGTGGAGGCCTCGGCGACGCTCGACCCGGTCCGGACGGTCGTGCGCGTCAACGCCGTCGGGACGCCGGAGCACGCGCTCGACGTCGCGGCGCTCGCGGACACGCGGTTGCGCACGGTCATGGTCGCGAAGTCCGGGCCGGAGCTGCTCGGCTCCCTGGGGGCGCTCGCGACGACCCTCCCGGGCGTGCGGGTGCTCGCGCTGTGCGAGACGGCAGCCGGGGTGCTCGCGGCGCCGGAGCTCGTGCGGCGGGACGAGGTGGTCGGGCTCATGTGGGGCGCGGAGGACCTCGTCGCGTCGCTCGGCGGGACGTCGAGCCGGCATGCGGACGGGACGTACCGCGACGTCGCGCGGCACGCCCGCGCGTCGGTGCTGCTCGCCGCCGGGGCCGCGGGGAAGGCCGCGGTCGACGCCGTGCACGTCGACGTCGCGGACCTCGACGGGCTGCGGGCCGAGGCCGAGGACGCCGCCGCGTCGGGATTCGCCGCGACCGCCTGCATCCACCCCGGCCACGTCCCCGTGATCCGTGCGGCCTACGCCCCGACGCCCGAGCAGGTCGCGGCCGCCCGCGCCCTGCTCGCCGCCGCCGCCGCGAACCCCGGCGGTCCGGACGCGGTCTTCGCGTTCGAGGGCCGCATGGTCGACGGCCCGGTCCTGCGGCACGCGGAGGCGGTCCTGCGTCAGGAGCGGGGCATCGGGACGTCGGCACGCTCCCGTCCGGGCCCGTCCCATGGGGAGCGGTCCCCATGAGCGGGCGGTGCGGGGCGCCCGGGCCGACCCGTACTGTCGTCGCGTGACCGACGCGAACCCGCAGAGCCCGCAGAACCAGCACTGGACCGAGGGCTTCCCGCACCTCGCCGAGCGGGCGGCGTCGCTGCTCGGGGTCGACGTCGCGACGGTGGCCCGCCACAACGCGGTCGTCCCGGGCGGGTTCCACGTGTGGACGCCGGGGCGTGGTGGGGCGCAGGCGGTCGTCGGGTTCGACGGGTCGGCGTACGTGCGCGAGTCGTGCTTCACGCAGGCCCAGCTCGTGCGGGCGTTCGACGACGGTCACCGCAACGACGCGAACGCGGCCACGTCCCCGGTGAACCACGCCGCGTCCGCGGTGGCCTCGATGGTCGGGGTCCTGCGCGGCGGGCAGGTGCAGCCCGCGACGCCCGCCGGACCGAGCGAGGCGGAGCTCGCCGAGATCGTCGGCAGCGCCTTCGAGCAGACGACGCCCGACGAGATCGCCGCACGCCTGCGCGCCCGCGGCAAGGGTGCGTTCGTCGTCGTCGGCGTCGACCGCGCGCACGGCCCGGGCCACTGGTACGTCGCCTACCACGACGGCGAGGACGTCCTCGCGCTCGACCCGATCGCCAACGGCCGCACCGAGTGGCCGCCGCCCGCGGCGGACGCCGTGCGCTGGTGGGCGGACGGGAAGCCGACGACGGCGCCCGCCCGCGTCGTCGTGGACGTGCGGTCGGTCACGGGTCGCCGCGTGTGGACGCAGACGACGCCGTTCCTCGCCCCGACGGCGCAGTCGTTCCTCGACTGGGTCGCGACGCTCCCGGCGGAGAAGGTCGCGAAGGGCTACAAGGTCTGGCACGGGTTCTGGTGGGTCGTGCTGTCCGAGTCCGGTGCCGACCTGCGCGTGGCCGTCACGGACCTGACGAAGGACGGCATCTCGACCCTCACGTGGGACGTCGACCCGATGCTCGACACGTACCGCCAGCAGCGCGAGATGGTGTCGTTCTGCAAGGTCGGCTCGCGGTCGACGCGCTTCACGGAGACGGTGAAGGTCTACGAGGGCGTGTACGACGCCCCGGAGATCCACGTGCAGCGGTACGAGCCGACCGAGGGTGCGTCGGGCTGGGTGGTCAAGCCCTCCGCCGCGCAGCCGCGCGGTGGCCTGGTCGACGTCCCCGCGCACGAGGTCTACCGCGCGGCACCGCACCTGGTGCGCTACCTCTCGCTCCCGGTCGGCTTCCACACGGTCTGGGCGAAGGACCGGACGAACCAGATCTGGAACCCTGACGGCGAGCTGGTCTGGGACGCGGACGCGCGGGACGCGCAGCAGGCGGCCGCCGCGCAGCAGCCCGCCGCGGCAGCGGCCTCCGAGCAGCAGCGGCCGGCGACGCCGGCGGTGAGCGACGCCCCGGCGAGCGCACCCGCGCAGGAGGCCGCGTCGTCGGGCACTCGCCGTCCGCGCGGCAGCGCCGCGTACGAGGAGGCGCGGGACGCGCTGGAGGACCGGGCTGCGGGCCGCGAGCGGGTCCTCGCGGCGGCGGACGGGCTGCGCGGCGCGTTCGCGCGCAGCGATCATCTCGTCGGCCTCCTGCCGGGCGACGCGGAGCAGGTGATGGTCGACGCCTACCGCAAGGCGGACGTCGGCGGCGCTGACCGGGTCTCTCGCGACGCGGCCCTGGCGTGGGTGCGCGAGGCATACTTCCGCGGGCTCCCGCTCGCCGCGGAGGCGGCCGCCCGCGTCGACGTGCTCGCCCAGGACGACCCCGACGGGGCTGCGCACGTGCTGCGCGGCTGGATGCGCTACAACGGCTACGGGTTCGCGCAGGACCACGCCGCCGCCGTCGTCGACCACGAGGCGGGCGCGCGCCGCGGGAACGCGGACGCGCTGTTCGAGCTCTCCGTGCTCACCGGGACGGGCCAGGGCACGCCGGTCGACGCCGCGCGCTCGCGCGACCTGCTCGAGCGTGCGGCCGACGCCGGGCACCCGCGCGCGCTCTACAACCTCGCGGCCGAGCACGCGACGGGACGCGGCCGGCCGCGCGACGCGACGCGCGCGCTCGATCTCTACCTCGCGTCGGGGGAGAAGGGCAACGGGCGGGCGGCCTTCACGGCGGGCGTCATGATCCTCACCGGGGACGGCGCGCTGCCCGACCCGGCGCGTGCTGCGCGAGCCTTCGGGCTGGCCGAGGAGCTCGGGTTCGACGTCCGCGCCGCCGCGTCCCAGTTCCCGCCGCAGCTCTCCGAGCAGGTCCTCGCCGGGCTCGACGGGTCCTGACGGGGCACGACGGACAAATACCCTGCCTCGGGCCGTTCCGCATGCCGCCTCGGTCGACGTAGGGTCACTCGCGTGAACGTCTACGTCGTCCTGTCTCGCAGCCGGACGGTCCTGTCCCGGACCATCGCCCTCGCGACACGCGACGAGGTCACCCACTCCGCACTGGCGCTCGACCCGGGGCTGGACCTGATGTTCAGCTTCGGCCGGCGCCGGGCGGGCAACCCGTTCGTCGGGTGCTTCCGGCGCGAGCGGTTCGACGAGGGCCTGTACCGCGGCATGGACGCCGTGCCGGGCGTCGTGCTGGAGGTGCCCGTCACGCCGGAGCAGCACGAGGCGATCCGCGTGCGCATCACGGAGTTCCTCCTGGACTCGCACGCGTTCTCCTACAACGTGCGCGGGCTCGTGGGTGCCCGGTTCGGGCGCGGGCACGAGGCGGAGGACCGGTTCTTCTGCTCCGAGTTCGTGTACCACGTGCTGCACGGAGCGGGCGTGTGCGACCTCGGCGTCGAGCGGTGGCAGGTGCGCCCCCAGACGCTTCTCGACCTGCCCGGGCAGGTCGTCTACCGCGGCGACCTCAAGCACTACGCCGCGCTGCACGGCTCCGCGGCGACGATCCCGTCGCTCACCTTCGGGCGGCCGCGCGAGGCCGTGCTGGGCTGAGCCCGGCGCGACGACGGTCCCGGTTCAGGCGGGTTCCGGCGCGCCGGCGAGGTGGGCGTTCACGCGACCGAGCAGGGCGAGGAGCTGTTGCCTCTCCTGCGCGTCGAGCGGGGCCAGGACGCGGTCGTTGACGCCGTCGAGGACGTGGTCGAGCTCGTCGAGGCGCCGCTCGCCCGCACGCGTGACGGAGACGACGTTGCGGCGCTTGTCGCCGGGGTCGGGCGTGCGGCGCACCCAGCCGCCGTCGACGAGGTCGTTGAGGACCGCGACGAGGTCGCTGCGGTAGACCCGGGTGCGGTCCGACAGGGCGGACTGGCTCGCCGGGCCGAGCTCGACGAGGGCGGCGAGCACGACGAAGTGGTCCTTGTGCGCGCCCACGGCTCGCAGCGCCTCGCCCGCGACGCGGTGCGTCTGGGTGGCCGTCATCCCGACGAGGCGCGAGAACTGGTGCCGGAGGCGATCCGGGGTCGCGTCGCCCCGGTCGAACCGCAGGTCCTCACCCTTCTCCATGGGGGCAGGCTAGCGCTCTTGCGTTAGTCATCCTGACGACCTAGTGTCATGAGAAGCACGAACGTTAGTCGCTCTAACAACAAAGGAGACCTCCCATGACCGGCACCGACACCCTGGTCCGCGAGCTCGCCGACCGCGCCGAGCTGGCCGACCTCGTCGCCCGCCACAGCCTGTGGATCGACGAGCGGCGGTACGACGAGACCGACCGGCTCTTCACCTCCGACGTCGTCGTCAGCTCCCCGCGCGGCGAGGCGCGGGGCATCGACGCGCTCGTCGCGCTCGTGCGCCGCGGCCACGACGGCTACGCGCGCACCCTGCACCAGAAGGGCAACCTCGTCGTCGAGATCGACGGCGACACCGCGACGGTCCGCGCGCACGATCTCGCCGTGCTCGTCGTGGACGACGCGACCGAGGCGATCGCCGCCGCGATCCACCGCTACGGCGCACGACGCACCGAGCACGGCTGGCGTCTCGACCGCCTCGAGGTCACGCCGGTCGCGCTGACGGGCGCGCTCGAGCGTGCGCTGTAGACGCGCCCGAGCACGCCCGCCGCGGCGCCGACCCGTGGGCCGGGAACGTCAGCCGGGTCGTCGGTCGGTCAGCCGGCGCGCAGCGCCCCGACGATGTCCTCGACCCGCTGCTTGGCGTCGCCGAACAGCATCGCGGTGTTGTCGCGGAAGAACAGCGGGTTCTGCACGCCCGCGTACCCGGCGGCCATGGACCGCTTGAAGACGACGACCCGGCCGGCCTCCCACACCCGTAGCACGGGCATGCCGGCGATGGGGGAGCCGGGGTCGTCGAGCGCCGCCGGGTTGACCGTGTCGTTCGCGCCGATGACGAGCACGACGTCCGTGCCCGCGAGCTCGTCGTTGATCTCGTCCATCTCGAGCACGATGTCGTACGGCACGCGCGCCTCGGCGAGCAGGACGTTCATGTGCCCGGGCAGCCGCCCCGCCACGGGGTGCACGCCGAACCGGACCTCCGTCCCCCGCTCGCGCAGGAGGGACACCAGGTCGGCCACGGGGTACTGCGCCTTGGCGACGGCCATGCCGTAGCCGGGGGTGATGACGACGCTGCGCGCGTCGCGCAGGAGGGCCGCGACGCCGTCGGCGGTCGTCTCGTGGTGCTCGCCGACCTCGCCCTCGGCCCCGCCGCCTGCGGGCGCAGAGCCCTCCTCGGCGCCGAACCCGCCGAGGATCACGGACACGAACGACCGGTTCATGGCCTTGCACATGATGTAGGACAGGATCGCGCCGGACGACCCGACGAGCGCGCCGGTCACGATGAGCAGGTCGTTGCCGAGCATGAACCCGGCCGCGGCGGCCGCCCAGCCGGAGTACGAGTTGAGCATCGACACGACGACGGGCATGTCGCCGCCCCCGATCGACGCGACGAGGTGCCAGCCGAGCGCCAGCGCGACGACGGTGAGGAGCAGGAGCGGCCACACCGACGGCACCACGACGAACCAGCCGACGAGCCCGACGCTCACGACGAGCGCCGCGAGGTTGAGCAGGTTGCGCCCCGGGAGCTGCAGCGGCGCCGAGCGCGTCCGCCCGGACAGCTTGAGGAACGCGACGACGGAGCCCGTGAACGTCACGGCCCCCACGAGCACGCCGAGCGAGACCTCGACGAGGTGGGCGACGTCGTCGCCCCCGGCGGCCCGTGCGGTGAGGTACGAGTTGAACCCGACGAGCACCGCCGCGGCCCCGACGAAGCTGTGCAGGATCGCGATGAGCTCGGGCATCTGCGTCATCTCGACGCTGCGGGCCCGCCACACCCCGACGGACGCGCCGACGAGCAGGACGACCGCGACGAGCAGCGCGGTGACCAGCACCGGTCGCGCGCTCGTGTCGAGCGCGAGCACGATCGTCGCGACGAGCGCGAGGACCATGCCGACCATGCCGAGCAGGTTGCCGCGGCGCGCGGACTCCTGCTTCGAGAGCCCGGCGAGGCTCAGCACGAACAGCACGGCCGCGAGGACGTAGACCGCCTGGGCGACGGACGTGGCGGTCATCGGGACGCCCCCTGCGCGGTACGGGCCGGGACGTCCCGGCGGAACATGCGGATCATGCGGTGCGCGACGAGGAACCCGCCGAAGATGTTGATGCTCGCGACCGTCGCGGCGAGCACCGCGAGCGTGGTCACCACCCAGTCGTCGGAGCCGATCTGCA
>CAZFUQ010000061.1:0-5695 GCA_964521905.1 uncultured Cellulosimicrobium sp. | reverse complement strand
CTGCAGCAGCGCGCCGACGAGGATGATCCCGGAGATCGCGTTCGTCTGGGCCATGAGCGGCGTGTGCAGCGAGTGCGTGACGTTCGAGATGACGTAGTACCCGACGATCACGGCGAGCGTGAACACCGTGACGTGGCCGACGAGCGACGGCGGCGCGAACGACAGCGCGAGCGTGACGAGCACCGCGGCGAGCGCGGCCGACACGGTCCGCCGACGGCTCCGCAGGGCGACGGCCCGGGCCGACTCCGCCGCGGCACGTTCCTGCGCCGCCGCGTCCAGGGCGGGGTCCGTGCCCGACGGCGACGCCCCGGCCGGGAGGGCTCCCGGCGGCGGTGCCGCGCTCACCGCGACCGGTGGTGGCGGCCACAGGACCTCGCCGTCGCGCGCGACGGTCATGCCGCGCTGCACCGGGTCGTCGAGGTCGAGCACGAGCTCCCCGTCCTTGCCCGGCGTGAGCAGCTCGAGCAGGTGCACGACGTTCGTCCCGAGGAGCTGCGACGTGTGCTGCGGCAGGCGTCCCGCGAGGTCGGTCCACCCGACCACCACGACCCCGTTCGGGGTCACGACCCGATCGCCCGGCACCGTGAGCTCGCAGTTCCCGCCGCCCGAGGCCGCGAGGTCGACGACCACGGCACCGGGGTGCATCCCGGCGACGGCCTCGGCCGTGAGGGTGCGCGGTGCGCGGCCCCGCACGAGCGCCGTCGTGATGACGACGTCGGCGTCCGCGGCCTCGCGCGCGTACACCGCGAGGGCGGCCGCCTCCTGCTCGGGCGTGAGGGGCTTCGCGTACCCGTCGGCGGACATGCCCTGCTGGGCCTCGGGGGCGCGCACGGCGACCCCGCCCATCGACTCGATCTGCTCCGCGGCCTCGGTCCGCACGTCGAACGCGCGGACCTGCGCGCCCAGGCTCGCGGCCGCCCCGACCGCGGCGAGACCCGCGACGCCGCCGCCGATGACGAAGACCTTCGCGGGCGGCGTCTTGCCCGCCGCGGTGACCTGACCGGTGAACATGCCGCCGTACTCGTTCGCGGCCTCGACGACCGCGCGGTACCCGGCGACGTTCGACAGCGTGCTCAGCACGTCGAGGGCCTGCGCACGCGAGATGCGCGGCACCGCGTCGAGCGCGAGCGCGGTGACCCCGCGGGCGGCGAGGCGGTCGACGAGCTCGGGGTGGTTCGCCGGGCCCAGCATCGCGACGAGCGTCGTGCCCGGGCGCAGGAGGTCCACCTGGGCGTCGGTGGGCGCGTTCACCGCGGTGACGACGTCGGCGTCCCAGACGGTCGCGGCGTCGGAGACCTCCGCCCCGGCGGCCTCGTAGGCCGCGTCCGCGAACGTGGCCCCCGCGCCCGCGTCGTGCTCGACCACCACGTCGTACCCGAGCGCGCGCAGGCGCTCCACGGTCCGCGGGGTGGCGGCGACGAGCCGTTCCCCGTCCGTCACCTCGCGGGGGACACCGATCCTCACGTGGGCTCCTCACGTCGTCGAGCACGGGCGCGGGCGACCCCGTCCGAGGTCCGGGCGGGGTGCGTCGTGAGCCTATCCAGACCGGTGACGCGGCGTCCGGGGTCGAACGTCCTGCGGTGGGGACCCCACGAGACCCGTCCGGGGTGCCGGCTACAGGTCGCCCTTCTTCTGCAGGTGGCGCATCGCGAACCAGCCGATGGGGATCCGCGCCCAGTAGGTCGCGACGCGGAAGAGGAGCGTCGCCGACGTGGCGAGCGCGACGGGCACGCCCGCTGCGGTGAGGCCCGCGGTGAGCGCGAGCTCGATCGTGCCGAGGCCGCCGGGCGTCGGGACGGCGGCACCTGCGGCGTTGCCGACGAGGTAGATGACCGCGACGTCGACGAGGTCGAGCTCCTGGCCGAACGCGGCGAGCGCCGCGTCGAACGCGAGCACGTACCCGAGGGTCATGACGATGTTGCCGGCGAACCCGATCGCGAGCCGGCCGGGCTGGCTGAGCATCTCCGACAGGCGCGGCCACACCTGCTGGATCGTCGGCCTGATCTTCGCCAGGGCCCAGGTGCGGACCGCCGGGACCAGCAGCGTCGCGAGCACCGCGAGGGCGACGCCGCCGATGGCGGCCAGGACCGTCGTCGACGGGAGCTGGACGAGCCCGCCCTCGCCGGTGAAGACCGACAGGACCACCAGGACGAGGATCGTCACGACGAACTGCGAGACCTGGACCAGCGCGACCGTCGCGACGGCCATCGGGGTCGAGATCCCGCGCTTGGTGAGCAGCCGGAGGTTGAGCGCGGCGGGGCCGATCCCCGCGGGTGCGGCGAGCGCCACGTAGGACCCGGCGGCCTGGGTCAGGGTGACGCGCCAGAACGGCAGCCGCTTCGGCGAGAACGCGGTGAGCGTGAGCGCCGCGCCGACCCACGTGAGGACGCCGAGCGCGAACGACAGCACCGCCCACCACGGGTTCGCCTCGGTGACCGCCTCGGCGATCTGCTCGAAGTTGAACGAGGTGACCAGGGCCGTGACCGCGGCGATGACGAGCGCGATCGTGAGGACGGTCCGCGCGCCGAACCGCGTGATGCGCTGCGGCTCGACGTCGGCCTCGGGCAGGCGCTCGACGAGCGCGGCACGCAGCTCCTTGAGCAGCTCCTTGTCCTGCCGCATCTCGTCGCGCGTGCTCGGCGGCAGCGCGACGGACTGCAGCAGCGGGCCGATCGCGGCGATGTCGTCGTCGGGCAGGACGCTCACGGCGGACTCGACGGCTCGCCGCGCACCCACGCGGAGCGCCAGGAGGGCGACCATCTGCGTGAGGTCCATGCGGCGCGCGAGCTCCGACGAGGCGATGTCGCCCTGGTCCCAGCCGGTGAGCCACACCTGGGGTGCGCCGGTCGCGGGCTCGCGCGAGACGAGCATGACGTCGGACGTCAGGGCGCGGTGCGCGAGACCCGCCGAGTGGGCCATCCGGAGCTGGCGCCACGCCTCGTTGAGGACCGAGCTCGTGAGGTCCTCGGCGGGCAGGTCACGCAGCGAGACGGCCCCGGCCGCGTGCTCCTGCACGAGCACCATCGAGTCGTCGGACTCGGCGACGCCGAGCAGCCGGGGCGTGCGGACGCCCGCGGCCCGGGCGGCGTAGGCGAGGAGCGCCGTGCGCTCCGCGGCCGCGCGCAGGGAGATCGCCGTGCGGCCCTCGAGGCCGCGCAGGCGCAGCGAGCGCCAGAACCGGGTGAGGAAGCCGACCACCTGCCGGTCGCCGTCGAGCACGACGACGTCCCGGCGGACCCCGTCCTCGGTGAGCATCGCGTAGACCCGGTTGTCGCCCGCTCGCGTGAGCGCGATGGCGGCGGGGTCCGACGGCGCGTCCTGGCTCCCGGCCTCCCGGCTGCCGTTCGCCCCGCCCGACGACGCAGGGTCCGCGACCCCGCCGAGGTGCTGGCGGGCGAGGGCGGCGTCCGCCGTGAGGACCGTGCCGGCGTCGCCCTGCTCGGCCCCGGGGGTGCGCAGGACGCCGACGTGCACCTCGGCGGTGACGCGCCCCTCGGAGTCGACCTCGGTGATGGGGTCGTCGGCCGCCTCGGCGAGCTCCTCGTCGTCCGTCACGTCGCGCACGCGGACGAGCGCCACGGGGGAGAAGCCCGCGCGCCGGACCCCCGCGACGAGGTCGGGCCCGTACGCGCGCTCGCTGCGGACGCCGGAGACGTACCGCACCGCGAGGCCCGCGATCCGGCCGAGCAGGAGCGTGATGATGATGCCGGGCAGAGAGACCTGGCCGGTCACGAGCACGACGCCGATCGCGACGAAGAGCAGGTTCCAGGACCAGGCGACGGTGCGTCGTCGGGTACGCGTGCCGGCGGCGGTGAGCAGGCCACCGATCGCGGCGACGTACCCCGGGACGGTGAGCCGCCACTGGCCGCGGTCGAACACCGAGAGCCCCCGCACGAGCTCGTCGGAGCCCCACGCACGGATCGCGAGGACGGCGAGCACGCCGAGCAGCAGCCCCAGGGCCGCGGCGACGATGGACTCGACGACCTGGCGCCCGAGCCGGCGCACGCCGAGCTCGATGAGCACGGCCATCGGGACGAACAGCGTGATGAGGCCCTCGAGCACGGCGACGGGGACGAACAGCACGCGCGCGAGGAGCTGGTTGAAGTTCTGGACGTCCTCCGCGACGCCGGCCGTGGTCCCGTGCGCGAAGACGGTCATGAGCAGCACGACCGCGACCCCGACCGCGCACAGCACGAGGTTGAACAGGTCGCTCGGGTGGCGCACGCGCTGCTCGGCGGTGTCGACGACGCGGACCGTGCCGTCGTCGTCGCCTCCGGGCCGACCGAGCAACGCCTCGAGCGCGCCGGTCTGCGGGCGCGGCTCGGGGCGGCCCGGGGTCGCGAGCGAACCGACCTCGACGACCGTGCCGACGTGCGGCGCGGGGCGCTCGGCCGGCTCGGGCGCGGGTGAGGACATGCGTGCGAGTCTAGGTGCGGGTGCCCGGGGAGGCGCGGTATTTGGCCGATGCCTCCGGGTGATTCGCCCGCTTCGTCCCTGGCCCCGGCCCCTCGCGAGTGCTGGGCACGTGTCGCTCTCGGACCGTTTCGGGGGCAAATGACCGCGCTTCCGAGGCTCGCGACCGGGAGTGTCGGCGGGCGAGTGTGACGTCAGCCTCCCTAGCATGGTCGGAGCGACGGACCGGGAGGTCGGCATGGCACGCGGCACGACGACGCAGCACGGGCCGGGGGTGGCCGGCGGGGGTCCCGGGGAGCCGGGCGACGAGAGCACGCTCGAGCGCAACCCGTTCCGCAAGGTGTGGTGGCTGCCCGTCGTGCGCGGGACGCTCCTCGTGGTCCTCGGCCTGCTCCTCATGATCGAACCGCTCGAGAAGCTCGAGACGCTGCGCCTCGTGCTCGGCGCGTTCCTCGTGGCGGACGGCGTGCTGGTCGCCGTGCAGGGGTTCGTGCACCGACGGCAGGTGGGGTCGGCGTGGTGGCTCGCGCAGGCGGGGGTCAACGTCGTGTTCGGCGTCGTCGTGGCGCTGTGGCCCGACCTCTCGCCGACCGCGCTCTACTACGTGCTGTCCGTGTGGGTCCTCGTCCTGGGGATCACGACGATCGTCGGAGCGGCCGCGCTCGCGCGCAACCGTGACCTCGGGTGGGCGTGGATGCTCGCGTTCGGCATCGTCTCGGTGCTGTTCGGGATCCTCCTCGTGACGCGCCCGCTCGACGCGTTCGACGTGCTGCGGCTCGTCACGGTCGTGTTCGCGCTCTACGCGTTCGTCTCCGGTTCCATCCACGTCGTGTCGGGGTTCGCCGTGCGGGCGGTGGCCCGCGAGCTGTCGGACCTGCGCGCGCAGGCGGTCGCCGCCGGGGTCGTGGTCACCGGCGGTTCCGTGCTCGGGGCCGCAGCCGCGCGCCCGACCGTCGAGCCGGCGTCCGCGACGTCCCCGGGCGGGGCCCCGGCGTCGCCCACGTCGCCCACCGCACCCGCCTCGCCCGACGCGCCGACGTCCCCGGCGGCGCGGGACGACGACGGGCCGGACCCCCGCGCCGAGGGCGGCACCACGCCCTCCCGTCCCGAGGTCTGAGGGCCCCGCGGGGGGCGGAACCATACACCTGCCGCCTGTCCGGCGCCGGTGTGTCTCAGGTCACGATCGTTGCCCGGGGCTCAGGGTTACGACCGGGTAACAACGCGGCCGAAATCACCGGGTTTGGACTGTTCCTGACTCATGCTCGACACAACAGCGTGCTAG
>CAZFUQ010000060.1:13231-17601 GCA_964521905.1 uncultured Cellulosimicrobium sp. | reverse complement strand
AATGTCGCCGCCGTCCGCGGGGAAGACGTAGTGGTGGTCGGCCGCCGTCGTGCAGCCGGAGAGCAGCAGCTCGGCGAGCGCGACGGTCGTCGCGAGCTCGTGGTCGCGCGGCGTGAGGCGTGCCCACACCGGGTAGAGGCGCTGCAGCCACGGGAAGAGCGGGGCGTCGGCGACGGGCCCCCAGGCGCGCGTGAGCGTCTGGTAGAAGTGGTGGTGCGTGTTGACCAGCCCCGGTGTGAGCACGTGCTGCGACGCGTCGAAGGTCTCGTCGACCGGCGTCGTGGGCGCCTCGCCCGCCGCCACCACCTCCGCGACGACCCCGCCCTCGACGACGACCCCGCCCCGGGCGTCGGGCGCGTCCGGGGAGTCGTCCGCCGTGAAGACGCCGAGCGGGCTGCGGATCCACGTCCTGGTCATGTCGTTCCTCCTGGTGGCCGGGAAGCCCACCGCGCGACGCGGCGCCACGGTGCGCCGGCTCAGTGGTCCTGTCTGCCGATCCAGGGGCCGCGGGAACGCGGCTGGGGCGACCGTAGGGCGGGAGGTGGCCGGCGTCAAGGCCGGGGGCGGGCGGGCGCGGGCCGGCGGGGCGCCGTCGGGCACGCGCCCCGCCGCGCGCCGCGCGGGTGCCTGCGGGATCCTGGGACCCGCCGACCGCCGACGCCGCCGACACCGGGAGCACGCCCGTGAACGTCTACGCCCCGCTCGTCCCGGTGTTCGTCGTCGCGCTGCTGGCGCCGTTGATCTCGGGCCTCATGCCCGTCCGGTCGCGGGTGCCGCAGGTCGTGGTCCTCCTGCTCGGCGGCATCCTCGTCGGCCCGGCGGCGCTGGACCTCGCGACGCCCGACGACGTCACGCTCCTGTCCGACCTCGGCATGGGGTTCCTGTTCCTCCTCGCCGGCTACGAGCTCGAGCCGAGCCTGCTGCGCGAGCGCGTCGGGCGACGGGCGGGCGCCGCGTGGCTCACGTCGCTCGTCGTGGGGGCCGTCGTGGTCGTCGTCGTCGTGGGCCGGGACTCGCCGCACGCCGTGGCTGCCGGGGCGATCGCGCTCACGACCACCGCGCTCGGCGTCGTCCTGCCGATCCTGCGCGACGGCGGCCGGCTCGGCTCGCGGCTCGGCCGGGCCGTGCTCGTGGTCGGCGCGGTGGGCGAGCTGGGCCCGATCGTCGCGATGGCGCTGCTCCTGGGGACGCGTGAGAGCGGCGTCGCCGCGGTCCTGCTCGTCGTGTTCGCCGTCGTGGCGATCGCGCTCTCGGCGCTCCCCGGCCGGCTGGGGAAGCTCGGGGCGATGGGCGGCGGCCGGCTCTTCAGCGCGGCCGAGCACGGCACCGGGCAGAGCACGCTGCGCCTCACCGTGCTGCTGCTCGTCGCGCTGCTCGCGCTCGCGGCGGGGCTCGGGTTCGACGCCGTCCTCGGCGCGTTCGTCGGGGGCATGGTCCTGCGCCGCTGGGCACCGGGCGACGTCGAGGCGCTCGAGAAGAAGCTCGACGCCGTCGCGTGGGGCGTGTTCGTCCCGGTGTTCTTCGTCAGCTCGGGCATGGGGCTGGACATCGCGTCGATCCTCGCGTCGCCGCTGCTCCCGCTGACCTTCTTCGCGCTGATGATCGTCGTGCGCGGCGGGCCGGTGCTGCTGTGGTTCCGCCGCGAGCTGCCGCCGGTCGAGCGCGTCCAGACGGCGCTCTACGCCGCGACCGCGCTGCCGCTGCTCGTCGCGCTCACGGAGATCGCCGTCGACCAGGGCGCCATGACGTCGCGCGTCGGGGCCGCGCTCGTGGGCGCCGGCGTCCTGTCCGTCATCGTGCTGCCGATGGTCGCGAGCCGGCTCGGCCCGCGACCATCGGCGGAGGAACCCGTCAGCTGAGGCTCACAGGGTCCACTGCTGGGCCGCGGTGCCGTTGCACGTCCAGGTCTGCAGCTTCTGGCCGTCGTGGAGCGGCGCACCACCGGTCGCGTCGAGGCAGAGCCCGGACTGCGGGTTGCGCAGCGCCTTCGCCCCCGCGTCGTACGTCCACTTCTGCGCGCCCGTGCCGTTGCACGTCCACACCTGCACGACGGTGCCCGGCGTCGTCGAGCTGTTGCTCACGTCGAGGCACTTGCCGAGCGCGCGGACGGTCCCGTCCGAGCCACGCGTCCACGACTGGGCGGCGTTGCCGCTGCAGCCGACGATCTGCACCTGGTTGCCGTTGCTCGGGTCCGCCCAGGGCACGTCGACGCACATCCCGTTCGCCGCGCGGATCGTCCCCGTCCCCGTCGGCAGACCCGTGCCCGGGTTCGACGACCCCGAGCCGTTGTCGTAGACGCGCACGTAGTCGACCTTCATCTGCTGCGGGAGCTGGGTCGTCCCGTCCGGGTACCCCGGCCACTCGCCGCCGACCGCGACGTTGAGGATGAGGAAGAACGGCTGGTCGAACACCCACTGGTTGCCGCCCACGCTCGCGCGCGTGACCTGGTGGAACTGCTGACCGTCGACGGACCACGTGATCTCACCGGGCTTCCAGTCCACCGCGAACGTGTGGAACGTGTCCGCGAACGACCACCCCTGCGGGTGCTGGTACGCGCCCGTGATCCCGGCCCCGCCCGAGTACCCGGGCCCGTGCACCGTCCCGTGCACGCGGTGCGGCTCGTAGCCGACGTTCTCCATGATGTCGATCTCGCCCGACGCCGGCCACTGCGTGCCGGGGAAGCTCCCGCCGAGCATCCAGAAGGCCGGCCAGATGCCCTGGCCGCGCGGGATCTGGATGCGCGCCTCGATGCGCCCGTACTGCGGCTGGTACTTGCCCTGCGTCGTCATGCGGGCCGACGTGTACGACCCGTCGGCCTCGCGGCGCGCGGTGATGACGAGGTTGCCCTGGCCGTCGAGCGCGGAGTTGGCGCGCGACGTCGTGTAGCTCTGGAGCTCGGCGTTGCCCCAGCCGCCCGCGCCGGTCTCGTGGTTCCAGACCGCGGCGTTCGGCGCCGAGCCCGCGGCGCCGTCGAACTCGTCGGACCAGATGAGGTCACCGGGCGCCGCGGCGGCCGACGTCGCGGGGACGGTGACCGCGAGCGCCGCGGCCGCCGCGGTGAGCGCGGCGACGGCGGCACCCGCGAGCCGGCGGCGGACGCCCGTCCGGGCGCGGGTTCGGGGCAGGGTGCGCTGACGTGCGAGGTCCATCGATCCTCCAGGTCCGGCGGCGGTGCCGCCTGCGTCTCGCCCGGGCGCGCGACGTGCTCACGGCGCGACGTCGCACCGGGGCCGAGGGCCGGTCGTCGGCCCCCGGTCGGTGACGCTACGGGCAGGCGGACCTTCTCAGCAAGCGCTCTCTCGGCGTGTCGTGGAAACGCTCCCAACGTTGGTGCGCCCGTGCGCGCGACGACCGCACGCCCCGCTCAGGCGCGGGTCGGGACCGCGGCGTCGAGCAGCGCCTCGGCGGCGCGGCGCGCCTGCCGCGCGACGTCGGCGTCCTGGATGATCGCCGCGGTCGTCTGCGCACCCTCGGCGAGGAGCACGACCTGGAGGGCGACGTCGTCGGGCAGCCCCGCCTCGCGCACGACGTCGAGCGCGTACCGCTGGAACGACTCCTTGTGCTCCCGGACCGCGGCGGCGACCCCGGGCGACGTCGCACCGAGCTCGCCGAACGAGTTGATGAACGCGCACCCGCGGAACCCGTCCTCGCGGAACCACTCGTCGAGGAAGTCGAAGACGGCGAGGAGCCGTTCGCGCGGGGTCGTCGCGCCCGCGGCCGCACGCTCGATCCCCTGGTCCCACTGGTCGGTGCGTCGCCGCAGGACGGCGACCACGAGGTCGTCCTTCGAGGGGAACAGCGCGTAGATGCGCTTGAGCGACACCCCGGCCTCGTTGCGGACCGCGTCCATGCCGACGGACCGGACCCCCTGCGCGTAGAACAGCCGGTCGGCAGCGGCGACCACGGCAGCACGGGCGTTCGTGTCGTCGAGCATCGTCATCTCCTGTTCATCGTGTTCCCCTTGCGCACCACTTGCGCGGAGAACCATCGTTCTCTAGTGTAGCGACCAACGAGAGAACGACCGTTCTCTCGCCACCGCGAAGGGAGCACGACCATGGGGTACATCACCGTCGGGCAGGAGAACTCCGCCGACATCGAGCTCTACTACGAGGACTACACCGAAGACGCGACGTTCAAGGGAATGATGGCCTCGCTCGGCTGCGGGCTTCTGCTAATGACGCTGATGCTGCTGGTGCTGGTGGGCGTGCTTGAGCAGTTAAAAATTCCCGGGATCGGCGTTTGGCGGTACGCGCTGGTGGGGGTGCTCGGGGTGTTTCTAGCGCTGCAGTTCTTGCTGCTCACCTCGAAGAAGAAGGGGGACGCGGGGGACGCCAAGCCGCCGATTGGGAGCTAGCACTCCCACGAATTGG
>CAZFUQ010000060.1:0-13221 GCA_964521905.1 uncultured Cellulosimicrobium sp. | reverse complement strand
TCACCGTCGGGCAGGAGAACTCCACCGACATCGAGCTCTACTACGAGGACCAGGGCGCCGGGCAGCCGGTCGTCCTCATCCACGGCTACCCCCTCGACGGGCACAGCTGGGAGCTCCAGAAGCGCGAGCTGATCGACGCCGGCCACCGCGTGATCACCTACGACCGCCGCGGGTTCGGCGCGTCGAGCAAGGTCGGCAGCGGGTACGACTACGACACGTTCGCGGCCGACCTGAACACGGTCCTCGAGACGCTCGACCTGCGCGACGTGATCCTCGTCGGGTTCTCCATGGGCACGGGCGAGCTCGCCCGCTACGTCCACAACCACGGGCACGAGCGTGTCGCCAAGCTCGCGTTCCTCGCCTCGCTCGAGCCGTTCCTCGTCCAGCGCGACGACAACCCCGAGGGCGTCCCGCAGTCGGTGTTCGACGGGATCGTCGAGACCGCCCGCGCCGACCGCTACGCCTGGTACACGGAGTTCTACAAGAACTTCTACAACCTCGACGAGAACCTCGGGACGCGCATCAGCGAGGACACGGTCCGCGCGAGCTGGATCACCGCGGTCGGCTCGGCACCCGTCGCCGCGTACGCCGTCGTCCCGACCTGGATCGAGGACTTCCGCGCCGACGTCGAGGCGGTACGCGAGTCCGGCAAGCCGACGCTCATCCTGCACGGCACGAAGGACAACATCCTCCCCATCGACGCGACCGGTCGCCGCTTCCGCCAGCTCGTGCCGGACGCGGAGTACGTCGAGGTCGAGGGCGCCCCGCACGGCCTGCTCGTGACGCACGCCGCCGAGGTCAACGCCACGCTCCTCGACTTCGTCGCCCGCTGACCGGTCAGGCGACCGTCACGCGGTAGTCGTCGGCGTCGTCGTCCCAGGCCAGGTCGACGGCGCCGGCGGCCTGCGCCGCCTTGCAGAACTGCAGGAAGCCACGGTAGCCGAGCGCCTTCTCGCTGAAGTCGGGGCGCTTCTTGCGGATCGCGTTCTTCAGCCCGGACAGCGCCGCGGAACCGCCCTCCTCCCGGATCACGGAGCGCAGCAGCTCGAACGTCGAGTCGGAGTCGCCCTGCGCCGGCAGCGACACCTCCGGGTCCCCGGTCGACGGCCCCGTCGCCAGCTCGACGAACCCGCGGTCCGCGAGGAAGCGCAGGAACTCGCCGAAGTTGCGGAACCCGTAGTCGGCCTCGCTGAACGTCGGGTCCTTGCGCAGCAGCGTGCGCTTGAGCACCGAGGCGGTGACGGACCCGCTCGTCGACGCCTCGAGGTCCGCGAGCGTCTGCGCGACGCGCACCTCCATGGGGACGTCCTCGCCCGCAGGCGCGTCGTCGTCGGCCTCGGCGGCCGGGCCGGCGCCGCCCGCAGCGTCGACGCCGTCCGCACCGCCGGACGACGGCGCGGCCGCCACCTCGAGCGGCGTCTCCTCGACGTCGACCTCGTCCGGGCGCGTCGCTGCAGGCTCGCCGCGACGGGCCGCACGGCCGACGGCAGCGCCGAGCTCCGCGAGCGCGGCCTCCGGGGTCTCGGCGACAGGCTCCGCGATCTCGGTCGCCGCCTCGGTCGCGACGTCGGCCGCCTTCTTGCGGGTGGTCGCCCGGCCCCCACGGCGCGCCTTCCCGCCCGACCCGTTGGCTGCCGCGTCCTTCGTGCCCGCGTCCCGACCGCGCACGCTGCGCGGGGACGGCTCGTCCGGCACGTCCACGCCCTCGAGGCGGTCGTAGAAGAGGAACTCGTCGCACGCCGGCGGCAGGAGGCGCGACGTGGACTTCTCGACGCCGACCCCGATGACACGCTTGTTGAGCTCGCGCAGCTTGTGGACGAGCGGCGAGAAGTCGCTGTCGCCCGTGCACATGACGAACGTGGAGATGTAGTCGCGCTCGAACGCCATCTCGATCGCGTCGACGACCATCTTGATGTCGGCCGCGTTCTTGCGCGACGCGCCCATCCGCTGCGGCATCTCGATGAGCTCGACCTGGTGGCGCGTGAGCGAGCGACGGTCCTCGTCGAAGTACGACCAGTCGGCGTACGCGCGCCGCACGACGACGCGCCCGCGCACCGCGAGCGCGTCCGCGATCGGCCCGAAGTCGAACGTCATGCCGCCCAGGTGCTCCCGCGCACCCAGCGCGAGGTTCTCGTAGTCGAGGAAGACGGCCAGGCGTTCTTCGGTGTCCATGCGACCACCCTAGGCGTCGCCGGCGCCACGAGCCGGACCACGGGCCCCGACCTCTGCGCGACGCCTCGACGAGCACCGCTTGACACGACCGATCGGGCGGGTCCACACTCCTCGTGTTCAATCGATTAAGCAGATCGACGCAGACGTCGCCACGACACGAGGAAGTGGGTGGACAGCATGGCCCGAGCACGCCTCTTGGACGTCGCCGCAGCAGCCGGCGTCTCGACCGCGACCGTGTCGCTCGTCCTCAACGACCGCGTCGAGCGGATCTCGCCGGAGACGCAGGAGCGCGTGCGTCGGGCGGCCTCCGACGTCGGCTACACGCCCAACACCGTCGCGCGCGGCCTGCGGACGCAGCGCACGCGGACCATCGGCCTCATCTCCGACACCATCGCGACCACGCCGTTCGCCGGCCGGATGCTCGCCGGTGCCCAGGACGTCGCGCGCGAGCACGGCTACCTGCTCTTCCTGGTGAACACCGAGGGCGACCGGGCCGTCGAGGAGCAGGCGATCCGCGCGCTCGTCGGGCAGCAGGTCGACGCGATGATCTACGCCGCGATGTGGCACCGCGTCGTCGACGTCCCGGCCGGGCTGCCCGCCGGGACCGTCTTCCTCGACTGCCGCCCGTCCGACGGCGGCTTCCCGGCCGTCGTGCCCGACGACCGCGAGGGGGGCGTCGCCGCCGTGCGCGAGCTCGTCGCCGCGGGCCACCGCCGCATCGCGTACGTCGACGTCGACGAGGACGACACGCCCGTCGCGTCGGGCCTCCGTCATGACGGCTACCTGCAGGTGCTCGCCGAGGCGGGCATCACGCCCGACCCCGCGCTGCACGTGCGCGGCGAGACGTCCGCCGCGGGTGGGCGGGCCGCCGTCGGGCGCCTGCTCGACCTGCCCGCGGACCGCCGTCCCACGGGGATCTTCTGCTTCAACGACCGCATGGCGGTCGGCGCGTACGTCGCGGCCCACCGCCGCGGCCTCGACGTCCCGCGGGACGTCTCGATCGTCGGTTACGACGACCAGCAGCTCGTCGCGGGCGAGCAGGACCCGCCCCTGACGACCGTCGCCCTGCCCCACGCCGAGATGGGGCGCTGGGCGACGGAGGTCGCGCTCGGGGTCAGGGAACCCCCGCGCGACGCAAGCACGTACCTCATGCCGTGCCCGATCGTTCGTCGGGACTCGGTGGGCCCGCCGCCGGCAGCAGCGCCAACTCCGGCCGGCGACGGACCAGGAACAACCCCGCGGCCCGCCTCCTAGAGGCGGCCACCGAGCAGGTGCCGGACGTGGAGGTCCGGCACCGAGAGAGGAACACCGCAATGAACCGCAGATCCCTCGTGGCGATCGTATCGGTCTCCACCGTGTCGGCACTCGCCCTCACCGCGTGCGGCCAGGCCGGCCAGGGCGGCGGCAGCGGCTCCGGCGACGGTCCCGTGCAGCTGACCATGTGGACGCACTCCGCCGGGAACCCGGCCGAGCTCGACGTCTACCAGCAGATCATCGCCGACTTCAACGCGTCCCAGGACGAGTACGAGGTCGTCGAGGAGTCGTTCCCGCAGGGCGCGTACAACGACGCGATCGTCGCCGCCGCCGCGGCCGACGACCTGCCGTGCCTGCTCGACATGGACGGCCCGATCGTCCCCAACTGGGCCTGGGCGGGGTACATCCAGCCGCTCGGCCTGCCCGCCGAGCTCACCGACTCGCTGCTGCCGACCGCCGTCGGGACGTACCAGGACGAGATCTACTCCGCCGGGTACTGGGACGCCGCGCTGTCGATCTTCGCGCGCGAGTCCGTGCTCACGGCGAACGACGTCCGGATCCCGACGATCGACGAGCCGTGGACGATCGACGAGTTCGACGCCGCGCTCGCGACGCTGCAGGCCGCGGGCTACGACACCCCGCTCGACATCGGCGCCGAGGACACGGGCGAGTGGTGGTCGTACGCGTACTCGCCCATGCTGCAGAGCGCGGGCGGCGACCTCGTCGACCGCGACACGATGCTCAGCGCGGACGGGCAGCTCAACGGCCCCGAGGCGGTGGAGTTCTTCACCTGGTTCCAGGACGCGTTCGCGCAGGGGTACGCGAGCAACGGCGGCACGATCGGCAACGAGGAGTTCAACGCCGACGAGGTCGCGCTCAGCTACACGGGCGTGTGGAACGCGATGGACTCGCTCGAGGCCGTCGGCGACGACCTGCTGATCCTTCCCCCGCCGGACTTCGGCCAGGGACCGAAGATCGGCGGCGGGTCGTGGCAGTGGGGCATCTCGTCGACGTGCGCGGACGCCGACGGCGCGCGCGCCTACCTGGAGTTCAGCTTCGCCGACGAGTACCTCACGGCTTTCTCCGACAACCAGGTCGTCATCCCGTCGACCGAGAGCGCGACCGAGGCGTCCGAGCACTTCAACGCCGACGGAGACCTGCGCCCGTTCGTCGAGCTCTCGCAGGAGCTCGCCGTCCTGCGCCCGCAGACCCCCGCGTACCCGGTGATCTCCTCGACGTTCGAGAAGGCGGCGAAGGACATCATGAACGGCGCCGACGTGCAGTCGACGCTCGACGGCGCGGTCACGGAGATCGACGCGAACATCCAGTCCAACGACGGGTACGGCTTCTGAGCCGTCCCTCCTGACCGGCGCGGGCGGGCACGTGCCCGCCCGCGCCCGGACGGAGTCGACATGACGACCTCCACCACTCCCGCGCCCGTGGCCCCCGCGCGGCCCGACGACGTCGCGCGCCCCGGTCCGCGACCTCGCGGCCGCGGGGCCGCCCGGCGCCGCGAGGGCCGCTCGGGGCTCGCGATGGTCGCGCCCGCGCTGATCCTGCTCGTGCTGTTCCTCGTGATCCCCGTGCTCCTCGCGTTCGGGCTCTCGTTCACCAACGCGCGCCTCATCTCACCGAACCCGCCGCGGTTCGTCGGGCTCGACAACTTCGTGCGGGCCTTCACCGCCGACCCGGTGTTCCTGCGCTCGACGATCAACACGTTCGTGTTCGCGCTCGTCGTCGTTCCCGTGCAGGCCGGGCTCGGCCTGCTCCTCGCCGTCCTCGTGAACCAGAAGATCCGCGGCGTCACCGCGTTCCGGGTCATCTTCTTCATCCCGGTCGTGACGTCGATCGTCGTCGTCTCGATCCTGTGGAAGTTCATGTACCAGGAGGACGGCCTGGTCAACTCGTTCATCGACACGCTGACGTTCGGCGCGTGGCAGGGCACGGCGTGGCTGAACGACCCGAGCACCGCGCTCGGCGCGATCATCGTGCTGTCGATCTGGCAGGCCGTGGGCTTCCACATGCTCATCTGGCTCTCCGGCCTGCAGACCATCCCCGAGGAGCTCTACGAGGCCGCGCGCATGGACGGCGCGAGCCCGTGGCAGCAGTTCGCGAACGTCACGTGGCCGGGCCTGCGCTCGACCATGGTCTTCGTCCTCGTGACGATCACGATCGCGGCGCTCGGCCTGTTCGTGCAGATCGACGTCATGACGCAGGGCGGCCCGGTGAACTCCACCTCGACGCTCGTCTACCACGCGGTGCGCAAGGGCTACCGGGAGATGGAGACGGGGTACGGCGCCACGATCTCGCTCATCTTCTTCGTGCTCGTGCTGATCGTCGCGCTGGTCCAGCGCTTCCTGACCCGAGACAAGGACTGACCCATGGCCACCGCATCCCTCGACACGCGTGGCGCGCACGACGTGCAGCGCCGTCGCAAGGTCTGGTCGTACGTCGCCATGGGCGCGCTCGCGATCGTGTTCCTCTTCCCGCTCGTGTTCATGTTCGTCTCGTCGCTCAAGCCGGACGCGCAGATCCTCGCGGACGTGGACTCGCCCCGGGCGTTCCTGCCGGTCGGCGACATCAGCCTCGACAACTACTTCGGGGTGTTCGACCGCGTCCCCGTCGCGCGCTTCCTCGTGAACTCGGTGCTCGTCACGGTGCTCACCGTGGGGCTGGGGCTGATCGTCAACTCGATGGCCGGCTTCGCGCTGTCCCGCATGCGCTGGAAGGGCCGCACGGTCGTGCTGAGCCTCGTCATCGCGACGCTCATCGTGCCCTTCGAGACGATCGCCGTGCCGATGGTCTACTGGGTCTCGAAGCTCCCGACGCTCGTCATGGAGGGCGGGATCCTCAAGTACGACTTCGGCTGGCTCAACTCGTACCAGGTGCAGATCGTCCCGTTCATCGCGAACGCGTTCTCGATCTTCCTGTTCACGCAGTACTTCTCGACGATCCCGAAGTCGCTCGACGAGGCGGCCCGGATCGACGGCGCGGGCTGGTTCACGATCTACCGGCGCATCGTCGCCCCGCTCGCGGGCCCCGCGTTCGCGACGGTCGCGATCCTCACGTTCCTGCCCGCGTGGAACCAGTACCTGTGGCCGCTCATGGTCGTGCAGCAGGAGGACCTGCGCCCGGTCATGGTCGGCATGCAGTACTTCTTCCAGCTCAACACCGCGTGGGGCGAGGTCATGGCGTACACGTCGCTCATCACCCTGCCCGTGCTGATCGTCTTCCTGTCCTTCCAGCGCGCGTTCGTCTCGAGCGTCGCCGCGAGCGGGGTCAAGGGCTAGACCTGCCCGACGCCGCCCGCCCGCCTCGCGCGGGCGGGCCCCGGCTCTCGCGCGGTGCGCGCACACACCACCTCCGACTCCTTCGTGGAGCCTCCTGAAAGGCCGTGCCCCTCACATGCTCACGCTTCCCGACTCCTGGGTGTGGGACTTCTGGTTCGCCGACGACGGCGAGCGTCACCACCTCTTCTTCCTCTACGCGTCGCGCGCGCTGCACGAGCCGGACGCCCGCCACTACCGCGCGTCGATCGGGCACGCGGTGTCGGACGACCTCGTGCACTGGACGCGGGTCGAGGACGCGCTCGTGCGCTCCGACACGGGCGGCTGGGACGACCTCGCGACGTGGACGGGTTCCGTCGTGCGGCACCCCGACGGCACGTGGTTCCTCTTCTACACCGGCTCGACGCTGACCCCCGCGGGCAACGTCCAGCGCGTGGGGTACGCGACGTCGTCGGACCTGACGACCTGGACCAAGGCGGGCGAGAACCCCGTGCTCGCCGCCGACGCGCGCTGGTACGAGACGCTCGCCGACGGCCAGTGGCACGACGAGGCGTTCCGCGACCCGTGGGTCCTCGCCGACCCGCACGGCGACGGGTGGCACATGCTCCTCACCGCGCGCGGGCGCACGGGACCTGCGGACGACCGGGGCGTCGTCGGGCACGCGTGGTCGCCCGACCTGCGCACGTGGGAGCTGCGCGCGCCGCTCACGGCGCCCGGGCAGGGCTTCGGCCAGCTCGAGGTGACGCAGGTCGAGGTGGTCGACGGCGTCCCGGTCCTGCTGTTCTCGTGCCTCGCCTCGGACATGTCCGCGTCGCGGCGCGAGGGCACGACGGGCGGCGTGTGGGCCGCGCCGGCGGCGTCGCTGCTCGGCCCGTACGACGTCGCCGCGGCGCAGCAGCTCACGGACGCGTCGATGTACAGCGGTCGGCTCGTGCGCGACCGCGCGGGCCGATGGGTCCTCCTCGCGTTCCACCACGACGCCCCGGACGGCTCGTTCGTCGGCAGCATCAGCGACCCGATGCCGGTCCGCTGGGAGGACGGCCGCCTCGCCGTCGAGCGCGCCACCACCCCCGCACCGACCCCCACCCAGTAGAACCCCGGTCCGCCGAAGTAGAGGCCCGGTCAACCGAAGTAGAGGCCTGGTCAGCCGAGGTAGAGGCCTGGTCATGACCATGCCTCTACCTCGGCGGACCACGGCTCTATCTCGCGGAGGTCTGTCCAGAGCACTGCACGATCGAGACGACGGAGTCACGATGAGAACACGCTCCACCACGCGCCTGCTCGCCCTTGCCCTGCTCGCCCCTGCCGTGCTCGCCGGCGCGGCGTCGGGCCCGACGACGGAGGTCGCCACGAGCGCCGACGACACCCTCTCCGCGGCGGCAGCCGCCGAGACGTACCGGCCCGTGTACCACCACTCGGTGCCGGACCACTGGAAGAACGACCCGCAGCGGCCGATCTGGGTCGACGGCGAGCTGCGGTACCACTACCTCTACAACCCGGACTACGACGAGAAGGTCGGCACGTCGTGGCGCCTGACCACGAGCACGGACGGCGTCGTGTTCCGCGACCAGGGCGTCGCGGCGCCGAAGGGCACGAACGCGAACTACGACCTGTGGTCGGGCTCGGCGGTCGTGGACCACGAGAACACCGCGGGCTTCGGTGCCGGGGCGGTGATCATGCTCGTCACGCAGATGGACCACCCGACGCCCGAGGAGATCGTCGACGCGTCCGGCCCGCAGGCGCAGTTCCTCTGGTACTCGACCGACGGCGGCCGCACGTTCCGGCCCGACGGTGACCAGCCCGTCATGGCGAACGAGGGGCGCGAGCACTTCCGCGACCCCAAGGTCGTGTGGGACGACGAGCGCGGGCGGTGGGTCGCGCTCGTCGCGGAGGCGGACCGCGTGAGCTTCTGGACCTCGCCGGACCTCACGGACTGGGACCGCGTCTCGGAGTACGTGCGCGACGACCTGGGCATGATCGAGTGCCCCGACCTGTTCCCGGTCCGCGCCGACGACGGGTCGCTGCACTGGGTGCTGGGGATCAGCGCCAACGGGTACCTCACGGGCGACCCCGCGACGTACGCGTACTGGACCGGCGACTTCGACGGCGAGAGGTTCACCCCGGACGTCCACGACCCGCAGTGGCTCGACCACGGGTTCGACTGGTACGGCGCCGTGACGTGGGAGGACCCCGACGCGCCGCTCGACCGCCGGTACGCGATCGGCTGGATGAACTCGTGGGCCTACCCGTACACGACCCCTACGTGGGAGACCGACGGCTTCAACGGCACGGACTCCATCGTGCGCGAGCTGCGGCTCGCCGCGTCCGACGACCCGTCGGGATACTCGCTCGTGTCCCGGCCGGTCAGCGCGCTCGACGACCACGCGACGTCGACCGCCTCGCTCGGGGACGTGACCGTGGGTCCCGGCGCCCCCATCGTGCTCGCCGAGGAGGGCGTGGCGTACCGCATCGAGACGACGGTCTCGCGCGGCGTCGCCGAGAACGTCGGGCTGCAGCTCCGGCGCTCCGCCGACGGATCGCGGCACGCCGACGCCGGGGTGTTCCTCGGCGGCGAGCCGTACTCGTACCTCAACCGGGGCGGCACCAGGCACCCCGACGCGTCGGGAGAGAAGCTCGAGTCGCGCGCGGCGCTCGCGGCCGGGTCCGGGGCGGGGTCCGGGGCAGCGGCGCCCGACGACGTCCGGCTCACCGTGCTCGTCGACCGCACGACGGTCGAGGTGTTCGTCGACGACGGGCGCGTCGTGCACTCGAGCCAGGTGTTCGCCGAGCCGGAGGACGTGGGGATCGCGCTGTACGCCGTCGGCGGCGAGGCGGTGTTCCGCGACCTGACGATCACGACGTTCGCCGACGTGAACCGGCCCCCGGCCCGGCTGCTCGCCGACTTCGAGGGCGACGCGCTGCCGACGGGCTGGACGGCGTCGGGCGACCTCGCGGGGCTCGCGCCCGTGGCGTCCGACCTGCCGGGCCAGGCGGGGCACCGCGTGCTCGACACGTTCGCCGGGTCCGACGCGGCGACGGGGGTCGTCACCTCGGCGCCCTTCGTCGTGGACCGACGGTGGCTGCGGTTCCGGGTCGGGGGCGGGGACCATCCGCTCGGCGTCGAGCCCGCGACGTCGGTCAACCTCCTACTCGACGGCCAGCCCGTGCGCACCGCGACCGGCTCCGACGACGGGGTGCTGCGCCTCGTCGAGTGGGACCTCGCCGACCTCGCGGGCGAGACCGTGGAGCTCCAGGTGCTCGACGACGCGACCGGGGACTGGGGCCACCTCGTCCTCGACCACGTGACGCTCAGCGACTGACATCGAGTATGTACGAACGTACACACCGTGTGTACGATCGTCCGCATGCCCTCCTCCACCCTCGCGCGCCCGACGGCGGACGCGCGCCGCGCACGGCTGGCCGTCGGCGCGCTGTTCCTCACGAACGGCGCGCTGATCGCCAACCTCGTGCCGCGCTACCCGGAGATCAAGGCCGGGCTCGAGCTCAGCAACGCCACCTACGGGCTGACGGTCGCCGCGCTGCCCGCGGGAGCGATCACCGCCGGCCTCGCGGCGGCGGCGCTCGTGCGCCGGTTCGGCTCGGCGCGCGTCGCCGTCGCGGGCACGGTGCTCACCGCGACCGGGATCCTGCTCGCGGGCCTCGCCCCGGTCCTCCCGCTGCTCGTCGTCGCGCTCTTCGCGGCGGGCGCGATGGACGCGTTCACCGACGTCGCGCAGAACGCCCACGGCCTGCGGGTCCAGCGGCGCTACGGCCGCTCGATCATCAACGGCTTCCACGCGCTGTGGTCGATGGGCGCGGTCGTCGGCGGAGGCATGGCCGCCGCCGCGATCGCGCTCGACCTGCCGCTCGGCGTGCACCTCGGAGTCACCGGCGCGCTGTTCTCGGTCGTCGCGCTCGTGGCGCTGCGCTGGTGCCTCCCGGGCCTCGACGGCGCGGTGCCCGACGACGCGGCCGCCGGTACCGGGGACGTCTCCTCTCCCGGTGCCCCCGCGGGCGCGCAGCTCGCGGACGGCACGCTCGCCGCCGCGCGGCGCGCGTCCCGCGCGCGCACCGCCGCGGTCCTCGGCGCGCTCGTCCTGATCGCCGTGGCGGGGACGCTCGTCGAGGACGCGGGCAGCACGTGGGCGGCGGTCTACCTCGCCGGATCGCTCGGCGCGCCCGCCGCGCTCGCCGCGGCCGGGTTCGTCGCGCTCGTCGGCGCGCAGTTCGTCGGACGCCTCGTCGGTGACCGGCTCGTCGACCGGCTCGGCCAGCGCACCGTGGCCCGGGCGGGCGGGGCGCTCGTCGCCGTCGGCGCGGGGCTCGCGCTCGCGTTCCCGTCCGTCCCCGGCACGATCGCCGGGTTCGCCGTGGCCGGGTTCGGTGTCGCGACCCTCGTCCCCGCCGCGATGCAGCAGGCCGACGAGCTCCCGGGGCTGCGGGCCGGGACGGGCCTCACGCTCGTGTCCTGGCTCATGCGGCTCGGGTTCCTGCTGTCGCCGCCCGTCGTCGGGCTCGTCGCCGACGCGACGAGCCTGCGCGCGGGACTGCTGGTCCTGCCCCTGGCGGGCGTCGTCGTCGTCCTGCTGGCCGGCGTCCTCTCGCCGCGACGCCGACCCGTGGGCCGGCCGGACGCCGTCGACCAGGACCGCGGCCACGCTCCCGACCGGGAGGACGACCACGACCACCGCACGACCGCGCCCGAGGAGGCCACCCACGCATGACCACCGACCACTTCGCCGGGGACGACCGCACGAGCTACGAGCGCATGGCCGCGGGCGACCTGTACGTCGCCGACGACCCGGAGATCGCGCGCGGCGTCCAGCGCGGCCTGCGCCTCGTCGACGCGTTCCACCGGGCGGTGCTCGACGGCGACGGCGACGACGGCGTGGCCCGCGAGATCCTCGCCGACCTCCTCGGGTCGCTCGGCGAGGGGGCGTGGGTCAAGCCCCCGCTCGCGGTCGACTTCGGCAGCAACGTGCACCTCGGCGCCCGGACGTTCGTCAACTCCGGGCTCACCGCGCTCGACGTCGCGGCGATCACGGTCGGCGACGACTGCCTCCTCGGCCCGAACGTCCAGCTCCTCACCCCCACCCACCCCGTCGACCCGCAGCCGCGGCGCGACAAGCTCGAGGCCGCCGAGCCCATCACGCTCGGCGACAACGTGTGGCTCGGCGGCGGCGTGATCGTGTGCCCCGGAGTGACGATCGGGGACAACACCGTGGTGGGTGCGGGGTCCGTCGTGACCCGCGACCTCCCGGCGAACGTCGTCGCGGTCGGGAACCCCGCACGCGTGATCCGCGAGAGCATCTGACCCATGACCGCGCCCGCCGACCCCCACGAGCCGACGAGCCGCGCCCGCCGCCACGACCCCGGCCGGCGCGACCGCATCGTCGAGGCGTGCCTCGACGTGATCGCCGAGCAGGGCGTCGCGGGCACGTCGCACCGGCGCGTGGCCGCCGCGGCCGACGTCCCGCTGGGCTCGATGACGTACCACTTCACCGGGATGGACGAGCTGCTGCGCGAGGCGTTCGGCCGGTTCGCGCGCGACGCGGCGGCGCACTTCGAGCGCCGCATGACCGCCGCACGCACGCCCGAGGAGGCCGTGCAGGCGGTCACGACGCTCATCACGCACGACGTCTTCTCGACCCAGCGCGACCTCGTCCTCTCGCACGAGCTCTACACGCTCGCCGCGCGCGACCCGGCCTACCGCACGCTGACGAACGACTGGATGCGCCGCAGCCGCGACGCGCTCGGCCGCCACTTCGACCCCGCGACGTGCCGCGTGCTCGACGCGTTCATCGAGGGCATGACCATCCACCGCGCGCTCGACACCGAGCCGCACGACGACGTCGACGTCCTCGGCGCGGTGCGGCGTCTCACGCAGGTCCGATGACCGGGTGCTCCCTCAGGGAGCCGTCACGTCGAACAGCTCGCACGTCGTGTCGTAGTAGGCGTCGGTCGTGCCGCGATGCGTCATGCCGATCCGACGGCACACCGCCTGCGAGGCCGTGTTGTCGGGGTGCGTCACGGCGACGACCCGGTCGAGCCCGCGCGCGAACCCGTGCGCCAGGACGGCACCGGCCGCCTCGGTCGCGTAGCCGCGGCCCCACGCGTGCGGGTGGAAGTGCCACCCGATCTCCGTGTCCCCCGACGGTTGCAGCGGGTCGCCCGTGCCCGACGCCGGGATCGGCTTGAGCAGGATCGTCCCCGTCGGCACGTCCTCGCCCTCGTGCGGCACCACCGCCCACACCCCGTGCGTCCCGTCGTCGGCCGCCTTCCAGCGCTCGACGCGCGCGGCCGCCTCGTCGAGCGTCGTGAGGACCTGCGGCGTCGTCCCGACGTAGCGCATGACGTCCCAGCGCGAGTAGATGTCGAGGACCGCCCCGACGTCGTCGGGCGTCCACGGGCGCAGCACCAGGCGTGCGGTCTCCAGAGTCTCCACGCGTCCAGACTAGGGCCTGTTTGAGATTGTGGTGTTGACCTGCGGGTTCGTGCAGGATGGGGT
>CAZFUQ010000059.1:9066-17927 GCA_964521905.1 uncultured Cellulosimicrobium sp. | reverse complement strand
TCCTCGTCGCGGACGAGCCCGTCTCGATGCTCGACGTGTCGATCCGCCTCGGCGTGCTCAACCTGCTCGCCCGCCTGCAGCGCGAGGAGAACCTCGGCGTCCTGTACATCACGCACGACCTCGCGACCGCGCGGCACTTCAGCGACGAGATCCTCGTGATGTTCCGGGGGAACGTCGTCGAGCGCGGGCCGTCGGACCAGGTCATCCTCGACCCGCAGCACGAGTACACGAAGCTGCTCCTCGGGGCCGCGCCCGAGCCGCGCCACCACGGCCGGCTGCGCGAGGAGGTCCGCGCGGAGCTCGCCGCCGCGGCCGGCGGGACGGTCGACGACGCGGCCCGCGACCGGTTCGGCACGCGCGACCTGTGACGCGCGCGCCCGGTCGGTAGGGTCGGCCTCGTGCCTTCCCGTCACGTGCGCCTGGAGCGCCCCGCCGCCGTCCCCGCCACGAGTCCCGCGGCGGTCGCCGCCGCGGGGGTCGTCGCCGCGCTCGACGCGCTGCGCCGCGAGATGGAGATCCCGCGGGACTTCCCGGCCCCGGTGCTCGCGGAGGCCGAGGCCGTGGCGGGCCGCGCGACGGGGGCCGACGACGGCCGGGTCGACCTGCGCGACGTCCCGTTCCTGACGATCGACCCGCCCGGGTCGATGGACCTCGACCAGGCGTTGTGCCTCGAGCGCGCGGCGGCCGAGCCGGCCGAGGGTGCCGCGTTCGTCGTGCACTACGCGATCGCGGACGTCGGTGCGTTCGTCGAGCCCGGCGGCGCGATCGACGCCGAGGTGCGCGAGCGCGGGACGACGCTCTACGCCCCCGACGGGCGCACCCCGCTCCACCCCGCCGTGCTGTCGGAGGGCGTCGCGAGCCTGCTGCCCGGCGACGACCGCCCCGCCGCCGCGTGGCGCATCGTGCTCGACGCGCGCGGCGAGATCCTCGACGCGACGGTGCGCCGCGCCGTCGTGCGCTCGCGCGAGCGCCTCACGTACGCGCAGGCGCAGGCCCGGGTCGACGGCGCGGGCGTCGGCGGCGACGAGATGCTGCTCCTGCTGCGCGAGGTCGGGGAGCTGCGCCGGTCGCTCGAGCGCGAGCGCGGGGGAGTCTCGCTCGACGTCCCCGAGCAGGAGATCGTCGCGCACGACGACGGCACGTTCGGTCTCGAGCTGCGCTCCACCCTCCCGGCGGAGGCGTGGAACGCGCAGGTCTCCCTGCTCACCGGCATCGCGGCGGCGCACCTCATGCGCGCGGGCGGGGTCGGCGTCTTCCGGGCGCTGCCCGACGCGGACCCGCGTGACCTCGCCCGGCTGCGCCGCACCGCGCGCGCCCTGGGGATCGACTGGCCGCGCGAGACGACGTACCCCGAGCTCGTCCCGACCCTCGACCCGGCCGTCCCCCGCCACGCGGCGTTCCTCGACGAGGCGACGTCGCTGTTCCGCGGGGCGTCGTACGAGGCGTTCGGCGGGACCGGGCAGGAGCCCGGCGTGCCCGACGACGCCGCGCACGCCGCGATCGGTGCCGAGTACGCGCACGTCACCGCGCCGCTGCGCCGGCTCGTGGACCGGTACGGCACCGAGGTCTGCCTCGCGCTGTGCGCCGGCGAGGACGTCCCGCGCTGGGTGCTCGACGCGCTGCCGGGCCTGCCGCGCACGATGGCGCGCACCGGTCAGCGGGCCGGGTCCTACGAGCGCGCGATCGTCGACGTCGTCGAGGCGGCCCTGCTCACCGGGCGCGAGGGCGAGGAGTTCGACGGGGTCGTCGTCGACGTCGAGGACGACCGCGAGCGCGCACGCCGCCTGGAGCGGGAGGGCGGCGCCGGGGGCTCCGCGCCGCGGCGCGGGCAGGTCGTGCTCACCGACCCCGCCGTCCGGGCACCCGTCGAGGGGGCGGACCTCCCGCTCGGCGACCCCGTCCGCGCGACGCTGCGCGAGGCGTCGGTGGCGGAGCGTCGTGTCCGCTTCACCGTCGGCTGACGGTGCGCAGAGCGGCCTAGGCTGGCCTCGTGGCTGCCCGACGACGCACCGACCCGGCCGCCGGCCGCCTCGCCCTGGCGGCGTGGCGCGACGGCGGCGCCGACCGCAAGGACGTGACGACCGCCGTGCGGTTCACGCTCGAGGAGCTCGCCGACGTCGCGCCGGGCCACGCGGTCGAGGTGCGCGTCCCGCCCGCCGGGGCGGTCCAGGCGGTCGAGGGTCCGCGCCATACGCGCGGGACGCCGCCGAACGTCGTCGAGACCGACCCGCAGACCTGGCTCGGGCTCGTCACGGGGACGCTCGCGTGGGCCGACGCCGTCGCGGACGGACGGATCCGGGCATCCGGGGAGCGGTCGGACATCTCGTGGCTGCTCCCGCTCCAGGCCGCCAGACCTCGCTGACGTCGCCGTCCGCGGAGGCGCGTGTTACCGCCGGGTAACAGTCTGGGCGTCAGGTCTGGCGGACGTCCCCGCGGAGGGCTAGCGTCCGGTGATGACCGGCCGCCGTCCGCGCGGGCGCTCTCGGCACGACGACGTGCCGCGGCGTTCTCGTGGCGGTGACACGGCAGCAACCGTCCGTTCATCAGGATGCGGTGCGATGACCTGCGGAGGCAGGGTGCCGACCCGTCCGAGCACCGGACGCGCGCGGCTGCTGCCCGGCCGTCCGCACGAGATGAAGGAGTCAGCGTGACCGACCACCAGCACCTGCGGCGACGGAGGGTGGTGGCGAGCACGTTGACCGTGGCCCTCGCCGCGCCGTTCTCGATCGCCGCGGCCACCGCCGCGAGCGCGGCGCCCGACGGGTCGGGCCTCGTCATCAACGAGGCCTACCTGAGCGGCGGCAGCGCCAACGCCCCGTACACCCACAAGTTCGTCGAGCTGTACAACCCCACGGACGCGGCGATCGAGCTCTCGGGCATGTCGCTCCAGTACCGCTCCGCGACGAGCACGGGTGGCTTCACGGGGATCACCGCACTGTCCGGCAGCGTCGCCCCCGGCGGCTACTTCCTCGTCCAGGGCGGGTCGAACGGCTCGAACGGCGCGGCGCTGCCGACGCCCGACGCGACGGGCGGCCTCAACCCCTCGGGCACGACGGGCACGCTCGTGCTCGCGAGCTCGACCACCGCGATCAACCCCGGGAGCGGGGACGTGGCCGGCGCGTCCGGCGTCGTCGACCTCCTCGGGTACGGGACGTCGAACACGTACGAGGGCTCGGTCGCCCCGGCGCCGACGGCCAACAACGTCCCGGCCTCGATCAACCGGACCGACTTCGCCGACACGGACGACAACGGCGTGGACTTCACCGTCTCGAGCGCGGTCACCCCGACGAACAGCGGAGACGACGGCGGCGGCCCCGGTCCGGAGCCGGGCGACGTCGTGCCGATCGCGGAGATCCAGGGCACGGGCGCGGCGAGCCCGTTCGTCGGGCAGACGGTCACGACGCGCGGCGTCGTGACCGCGACGTACCCGACGGGCGGCTACGACGGCCTGTACATCCAGACCGAGGGCACCGGCGGGGACCTGGGAGACGACCACGACGCGTCGGACGCCGTCTTCGTGTACTCGAAGGCCGCGGCCGAGCAGCTCGAGATCGGCGACCACGTCGAGGTCACGGGCACGGTGTCCGAGTACTTCACGCTGACGCAGATCACGCCCGCCGCGGGCGGGTGGAGCGTCCTCGACGAGGCCGCCGAGGAGGTCAAGCCGGCGAACGTGGCGTTCCCGGCGACCGACGCCGCGCGCGAGGTGCTCGAGGGCATGCTCGTCGCGCCCGCGGGCGACTACGTCGTCGCGGACAACTACGACACGAACTACTACGGGTCGTTCCTCCTCGCGGCCGGGACGGACCCGTTCCTCCAGCCGACGTCGGCCGGTCGCCCGGGCAGCGCCGAGGCCCAGGCCGCGGTCGAGGACCGCGCCGCGCGCGGCGTCGTGCTCGACGACGGCGCGACGACGAACTTCAACAACGCCGCCAACAAGGGCGTCCCGCTCCCGTACCTCACGGGCGGTGCGCCGGCGCGGGTCGGCGCGGGCGTGTCCTTCACGACGCCCGTGATCCTCGACTACCGCTTCGACGCGTGGACGTTCCAGCCGCGCACACAGCTCACGGCGGGCGAGGCGGGGAACGCGGCGACGGTGCAGCCGGCGACGTTCGCGAACACGCGCGAGGACGCCCCCGCGGAGGTCGGCGGCGACCTGTCCGTGGCGACGTTCAACGTCCTCAACTACTTCACGACGACCGGCGACCAGCTCTCGGGCTGCCAGTTCTACACCGACCGGGCGAACAACCCGATCACGGTCCGCACGGGCTGCGCCGCGCGCGGCGCGGCGAACGCGGAGAACCTCGAGCGCCAGGAGACCAAGATCGTCGCGGCGATCGACGCGCTCGACGCGGACGTCGTCGCGCTCATGGAGATCGAGAACTCCGAGCCGTTCGGCAAGGACCGCGACCAGGCGCTGTCCGACCTGGTCGACGCGCTCAACACCGCAGCCGGCGCCGACGAGTGGGCGTTCGTGCCCTCCCCGGCCGACGTGCCGTCGGACGAGGACGTCATCCGCCTCGCGTACATCTACCAGGTGGACGCGGCCGAGCCGGTCGGCGAGTCGCGGATCCTGCTCGACGACGCGGCGTTCGTCAACGCGCGCGAGCCGCTCGCGCAGGTCTTCCAGCCCGTCGGGGGCGCGGAGTCGGCCGACGACGACGTGCTCGTCGTCGCCAACCACCTCAAGTCCAAGGGGAGCGGCACCGCCGTCCTCCCGGGCGACGAGGACTCGGGCGACGGCCAGGGCTCGTTCAACGCCTCGCGCGTCGCACAGGCGACGGCGCTCGTCGGCTTCGCCGAGGACGTCGCCGCCGAGGCGGGCACGGACAAGGTCCTGCTCGCGGGCGACTTCAACTCCTACTCGCAGGAGGACCCGCTCGAGGTCCTCAAGGGCGCGGGCTACGTCGACCTCGGTGAGACCACGGGCGAGCAGACGTACCTCTTCGACGGCTACGTCGGGTCGCTCGACCACGTGTTCGCGTCCCCGGCCGCGGCCTCCGCCGTCACGGGTGCGGACGTCTGGAACATCAACTCGGTCGAGCCCATCGCGAACGAGTACAGCCGCTACAACTACAACGCGTCGATCCTCTACGACACGACGCCCTTCCGGTCGTCCGACCACGACCCGGTCCTCGTGGGCCTCGAGCTGGGCGGCGACGTCGAGCCCGGCACCACGACGCTCGACCTGCTCGCGATCAACGACTTCCACGGCCGCATCGACGCCAACACGGTGAAGTTCGCGGGCACGATCGAGGAGCTGCGGGCGGCCAACCCCGAGGGCACGGCGTTCGTGTCCGCGGGAGACAACATCGGCGCCTCGCTGTTCGCCTCGGCGCTCCAGCAGGACCAGCCGACGATCGACGTCCTCAACGCCCTGGACCTGGCGACCTCCGCGGTCGGCAACCACGAGTTCGACCAGGGCTTCTCCGACCTCACCGGTCGCGTGACCGACGAGGCCGACTGGTCCTACCTCGGCGCGAACGTCTACGACAAGGGCACGACGAACCCGGCGCTGCCGGAGTACCAGGTCGTCGAGATCGACGGGCTGGACGTGGGCTTCGTCGGCGTCGTCACCGAGGAGACCCCGACGCTGGTCACGCCTGCCGGCATCGCGGACCTCGACTTCGGGGACCCGGTCGAGGCGCTCAACCGCGTCACGGCCCAGCTCCAGGACGGCGACCCGTCCAACGGCGAGGCCGACGTGGTCGTCGGGCTCGTCCACGAGGGGGCCGGTGCGGGCACGCCCGACGGCGCCACGCTCGAGGACGAGGTCGCGGCGGGCGGCGCGTTCGCCGAGATCGTGGAGAACACCGACGCGCGCGTCGCGGCGATCTTCACCGGCCACACGCACAAGCAGTACGCGTGGGACGCCCCGGTCCCCGGGGTCGAGGGCAAGACCCGGCCGATCGTCCAGACCGGGAACTACGGCGAGTTCATCGGGCACGTCTCGCTCACCGTGGACACCGCGACCCACGAGGTGACGGCCTACACGGCGGCGAACGTCGCGCGCACCACGACCGACGACGCCGCGCTCGTCGCGGCGTACCCCCGGGTCGCCGAGGTCAGGACGATCGTCGACGCGGCGCTCGCCGAGGCCGAGATCATCGGCGCCCAGCCGGTCGGCGAGGTCACGGCGGACATCACGACGGCGTTCTCGGGCGGCTCGTACACCGACGGCGGTTACGCCGGCGGCACGCGTGACGCCCGCGAGCTCGAGTCGACGCTCGGGAACCTCGTGGCCGACTCGCTCCTCGAGACGCTGGCCGACCCGGCCCGCGGCGGCGCGGACATCGGCGTCGTCAACCCCGGCGGCCTGCGTGCCGAGCTGCTCTACGGCGACGACGGCGTGATCACGTTCGCGGAGGCGAACGCGGTCCTGCCGTTCGTCAACAACCTGTGGACCGTGACCCTCACGGGCGAGCAGGTCGTCGAGCTGCTCGAGCAGCAGTGGCAGACGGACGCGAACGGCAACCGGCCGTCGCGCCCGTACCTCGCGCTGGGGCTCTCGGACAACGTGTCCTGGACGGCCGGCACGGCCGACCAGAACGCCGACCCGGGCAGCAACGTCTCGTCCGTCACGATCGACGGCGAGCCGATCGACCCCGCGGGCGAGTACCGCGTCGCGACGTTCTCGTTCCTCGCGACGGGCGGCGACAACTTCCGCGTGTTCACCGAGGGCACGGACCCGCGCGACTCCGGTCTGGTCGACCGTGACGCGTGGATCGCGTACCTGCAGGCGAACTCGCCGGTGTCGCCGTCGTTCGACCGGTCGCGCGTGGTCGTCGACGAGCTCCCGGGCCCGGTGGCCGCGGGCGGCGAGGTGAGCGTGGGTCTCTCGGCCCTCGACCTCACGTCGCTCGGCTCGCCCCAGAACACGGAGGTCACGGGCTACCTCGTGGCCGCGGACGGCGAGTTCGACCCGGCGGACCCGGGCGACGCCGTCGGGACCGCCACGGTGAGCGACGGGGCGGCGACGCTCACGGCCACCGTGCCCGCCGACGCCGCGGAGGGCGCGTACGACCTGTGGGTCGTCGCGGCGCCGAGCGGCACGACCGCCCGGATCCCGGTCACGGTCGAGGCGGGCGAGCCGGCGGGTGCCGAGCTCACGGCGATCGAGGTCAGCCCGCGCTGCATGGCCGGGAAGGTCTACGTCGCGGTGAAGGCCGTCAACGGCGGCGACGTCCCGGTCGACATCGTGCTCAGCACGCCGTACGGCGAGCGGACGTTCACGGCCGTCGCCCCCGGCGTCGCCGCGTACCAGTCGTTCGCGTCGCGCGCGACGTCCGTCCCGGCGGGTTCGGTGACCGTCACCGGCTCGTTCACCGACGGCACCGGGGTGCGCGAGTACCCCGTGGAGTACGACGCGTTCACGTGCGGGTGACCCCGCTCTGACCACGACGAGGTGAGCTGCGGCCCGGGTTCCGTCCGACGGACCCGGGCCGCGGTGCGTCCGCCGTGCCCGCCCGGAGGGTGCGGGTGCTCCCAGGAACCGCAGGTAGGGTCGTGACGTGAGCTCCGAGCAGTCCCCCGTGCCCGACGGCGCAGCCCCCGACACGTCCGACGCACCCGAGGACCTGTCGCCCGCCGAGTCGTCGCCCGGCGCGTCCGACGAGGTGACGGACGAGGCGGCGGACGACGAGGCGAAGGACCAGGTCGAGGTCGAGTCGGTCGTCGACCCGACCACCGTTCGCCGCGCACCGCGCTACGGTGCGTTCTTCTCGGTCGGCATCCTGCTCGGCACGGTCCTCGGCCTGGGCGTCGGCGGGGCGTGGCTCCAGTCCCCGGTGTCGGAGCCCGTGTTCAAGCCGGGCGTCTACTTCACGGTCATCGTCGTCACCGGCGCCGCGCTCGGCGCCGCTGTGGCCGGCCTGTGGGCCGTGCTCGCCGACCGGCGGAGCCTGCGCCGCCGCTGAGGGTCACGCGAGCTCGGCGACCGTCTCGCGCGGTGCGTCGAAGGTCGGGGTACCGTCCGCGGGCGTGAGGCGGACGCCCACGCCCGGGCCCAGCCCCAGCGACCGCGCCTCGGCGCGCGTCACGACGACGGACACGGACTCGTCCCCGGTCGTCACCTCGGCGCGCACCTCGAACCCGACGCGTGCGGTGCGCGAGACGATGCCCGTGACGGAGCCGTCGGTCTCGTCCGGCGCATCCGCGGCGACGCCGTCCGCGAGCACCTCCACACGGATGTCGTGGGGGCGCACGAGCACTCCGCCGAGCCGGGTGACGGGGCCGAGGAAGCTCATGACGAAGTCGTTCGCGGGCCGGTCGTAGAGGTCGTCCGGTGTGCCGACCTGCTCGATGCGACCCTCGTTGACGACGACGATCTCGTCCGCGACCTCGAGCGCCTCCTCCTGGTCGTGCGTGACGAAGACCGTGGTCACGGGGATCTCGTCGTGCAGGCGGCGCAGCCAGTCGCGCAGCTCCTTGCGGACCTTCGCGTCGAGCGCGCCGAACGGCTCGTCGAGCAGGAGGACGCTGGGCCGGATGGCGAGGGCGCGCGCGAGCGCCATGCGCTGGCGCTGCCCGCCCGAGAGCTGCGAGGGCAGCCGGTGCGCGAAGCTCTCGAGGTGCACGAGGCGCAGGAGCTCGTCGACGCGCTCGGCGACCTCGGCCTTGGGCGTGCGCCGGATCTCGAGCCCGAACGCGACGTTGCGCGCGACGCTCAGGTGTTTGAACGCGGCATAGTGCTGGAAGACGAAGCCGACGTTGCGGCGCCGGGCCGGCAGGTTCGTCGCGTCGCGGCCCTCGATCTCGACCTCGCCCGAGTCGGGCTGCTCGAGCCCCGCGACGACGCGCAGCAGCGGGGACTTGCCGCCACCGCTCGGGCCGAGCAGCGCGGTGAGGCGACCGGTCGGGAC
>CAZFUQ010000059.1:0-9056 GCA_964521905.1 uncultured Cellulosimicrobium sp. | reverse complement strand
GACGGAGACGGAGACGTCGTCGAGCGCGACGAAGTCGCCGAAGGTCTTGCGGACGTTCCGGATCTCGATGCTCATGAGTCGGCCTTCGTGGGGGCGCCGACGCGGCGCGCGGCGGCAGGGCGGGCGGGGGAGTGCGCGTCCGAGCGCAGGAAGGTGACGGCGACGATGCACGCGACTGAGACGGACGCAAGGAGGAACGCGACCGCGTAGGCGGTGCCCTGCTCGAAGTCCTGGTAGCGCTGCTCGACGAGGAGCGTCGCCGTCTGGGTGCGTCCCTCGAAGTTGCCGGACACGACCTTCACGGCACCGAACTCGCCGAGCGCGCGGGCGAGCGTCAGCACGACGCCGTAGACCACGGCCCACTTGATCGCCGGCAGCGTGATGCGGCGGAAGGTCTGGAGCCACGTCGCGCCGAGGCTCGTCGCGGCGAGCTCCTCGTCGGTGCCGATCTCCGTCAGGACGGGCACGATCTCGCGGATGACGAGCGGCAGGCACACGAACGCCGTCGCCAGGACGATGCCCGGCGGGGCGAAGATCACCTGGAGCCCGGCGTCCTCGAGAGCGCCCCCGAACCAGCCGTTCTTCCCGTACACGAGGATGAGCGACAGGCCGACGACGATCGGCGAGACCGACAGCGGCAGGTCCAGCAGCGCGTTGAGCAGCGCCTTGCCCGGGAAGTCGTACCGGACGATGAGCATCGAGATCCCGACGCCGAAGACCGTGTTGATCACCACGACCTGCACGGCGACCGCCGCGGTGAGCTGCAGGGCGAAGACGACCGACGGGTCGGCGAACGCGCGCTGGAACGTCTCGAGGCCGTCCGCGAAGGCGTTCCTCGCGACGAGCGACACGGGCCAGCCGACGAGCAGCACGAGGTAGACGATCACGACGGTGCGCAGCACGCGCCGCACCCAGGGGGAGCTATCCACGGCGGGCCACCCTTCGCTGGACGAGCTGGATCGTCGCGATGACGAGCAGGGAGACGAGCAGGAGCACCGACGCGACGGCGGCGGCCTGCTCGGGCTGACCGTTCTCGAGGTAGGCCAGGATCCGGACCGAGCCGACCTCCGTGCGCAGCGGCAGGTTCCCCGAGAGCAGCACGAGGGCGCCGTACTCGCTGATCGCGCGCGCGAAGGACAGCGCGGCTCCCGCCGTGATGGCCGGGGCGAGCGCCGGCAGGACGACGCGACGGAACGTCGTGAAGCGCGTCGCGCCGAGCGACGCCGCCGCCTCCTCGACGTCCCGGTCGAGCTCGGCGAGCACGGGCTGCACGCTGCGCACGACGAAGGGGAGCGTGACGAAGAGGAACGCGAGGAAGACGGCGGCCCGGGTGTTCGCGACGTCGATCCCGAGCGGCCCCGACGGGCCGTAGAGCGCGAGCAGCACGAGGCCCGCGACGATCGTCGGCAGCGCGAACGGGATGTCGATGAGGACCTCGAGGATCCGCTTGCCCGGGAACCGGTCGCGCACGAGCACCCACGCGATGAGCGTGCCCATGACGACGTTGACGGCCGTGACGGCGAGGGCCTGGGTCACCGTGAGGGTGAGCGCCGCCGCCGTCTGGGCCTGCGTGATCGCGGCGACGAACGCCGGCCAGCCGCCGACCGACGTCTCGACGAGCACGGCGACGAGCGGGACGAGAGCGAGCGCGGAGAACCAGACGAGCGAGACGCCGAGCCCGAGGCCCGACGCCGCGGTGAGGCGGTAGGGGCCGTTCGGCACCCGGCGGCGCGTGCGGCGGGGACGAGGAGCGGCCGGAGCCGGGCGGCGCTCGCGCGCCGCCCGGCCCGGTCGTTCAGCGAGGGTCGAGGACACGGGTCACTGCTTCCCGGTCTCGGTCTGGACCTTGGTCACGATGCCCTCGTCGCCGAAGAACTTGTCGTTCGTCGCCGACCATCCGCCGAAGTCGTCGGCGATGGTGAGCAGCGTCGGCACGGCCGGGAACGGGTCGCTCGGGTCGTTGGCGCCCTCGACCTCGAAGTCGACGTCGTCCCCGGTCAGGGGGCGGAAGCCCACGTGCGCGAACGCGGCCTGGCCCTCGGGCGTGAGGACGAAGTCCAGGTAGCTCTGCGTCTTGGGGTCGGCGTCGACGGTCACCGCGGCCGGGTTCTCGATGAGGAGGGTCTGGTCCGGGACGACGTAGTCGAACGTCTCGCCGTTCTGCCGCGCGAGGATCGCCTCGTTCTCGTAGGAGAGCAGGACGTCGCCGGTGCCGGACGTGAACGCGGTGGTCGCGTCGCGGCCGCTGCCCGGGAGCGCGACGGCGTTGGTGAAGAACTTCCGCAGGAATTCGGTGGCGTCGTCCTCCGAGCCGCCGTTCGCGATGACGCTGCCCCAGCCGGCGAGGATGTTCCAGCGTGCCGAGCCGGAGGAGCCGGGGTTGGGCGTGACGATCTCGATGCCGGGCTGGACGATGTCCTCCCAGCTCTGGATGTTCTTCGGGTTGCCCTCGCGCACCACGAGCACGACGACGGACTGGCTGACGATGCCCTCGTTCTCGCCGGCGTTCCAGTCCTCGGCGACGAGGCCGGCGTCCACGAGGCGGGTCACGTCGCCCTCGAGGGAGAAGTGCACGTAGTCGGCCTTCAACCCGTCCGCGACCGCGCGGCTCTGGTCGCCCGAGGCGCCGTACGACGTCTCCCACGTGACGCCCTGGCCGTCCTCGGTCTCGCCCCACAGCTCCTGCGCGGCGTCGTTGCCCGCCTTGGGCACGGCGAAGCCGACGAGCGAGAGCGTCGTGGGCTCCACGTCGGAGTCGCCGGAGGCGTCGCCCCCGCCGGACCCGTCGACGGCGGTCGGCGCGCAGGCGGTGAGGACCAGGGCGGTGGCTGCCGCAGCAGCCGCGAGGGTGATCGTCGTCCGGAGGCGTCGCATGGTGTCGTCCTTCGTCGGGTGTCCCGGGGGCCGGGAGGGTGTACGGGTGGAGCGCCGAACGGGATACTGGAGTGCCGCGGTCGGGTAAGTCGAGATTCAAGCGTGCCGTTCCCACGGTGCGAAACCCCCGACCGACAGGTGGGACGACGTAACGCGTGCGTGACCGCACAGCGAGGTCGCACACCCGGCACGCGTCGAGGTGCGGGGAGCGCTCAGCGGTCCTTGAGCTGGTCGGTGACCCGGCCTCGGAGGACGGGCGGGGTGAGGGCGACGGCGAGGGCGTATCCCGTGAGGGCAGCGGCGGCGGCCTGGGTGAGCGCGACGGTCAGGACGGGGATCGTGACGGCGCCGATCGTGGCGGCGAGGAGCGTCGTCGTGGCGAGGACGGCGGCGGCGAGCGCGGGGACCAGGACGAGGGCGAGCTCGATGGCGACGAGGGCGGTGAGGGTGGCGGTGGTGGTGCCGAAGGCCCGGTAGACGGCGAGCTCGGTGCGCCGGGACCAGGTGACGAGCGCGCCGACGAGCCCGAGGAGGATCGCGCCGACGGCCCAGGGGTGCAGTCCGATCGCGGCGCGCCACTGGTCGGCGGGGCCGAGCACGTCGGTCGCGGGCGGCGAGAACGGGGTGATCGAGGCAGGCAGGCCGGCGAAGGCGTAGGCGAGGAGGTCGCGGCCGGCGTCGACGGCGCCGGGGGTGGTGCGGATCCAGCACTGGGTGAGCGGGGCGTCGCCGGGTGCGGGCACGGTGATCCCGGAGGTGAGGAGTCCGAGGGGCACGGTGTCGGAGACGGTGGTCTGCAGCTGGACGATCCGGTTGCCGTCGGCGTCGTGGAGCCAGCCGCGAGGGCCGACGGTGCCCAGTGCCTGCAGGTCGGCGCCGAGGGTCGCGGTGCCCGGTGCCGCGGTGGGGTCGAACACCTGGACGGCGGTGGCGGTGAGGCCGGAGGCCTGCACGGGTCGGGCGCCAGGGTAGGGGTAGAAGGGCCCGGGTGCGGTCGCGGCCACGCCGCCCGCGGCGGCGATGCCGGGGGTGAGGGAGAGTCGGGTGCACGTGGTGCCGGGCAGGGTCGTGCCGTCGTCGGCGCTGATGGTCCACACGAGCGACCCGCCCGCGCGGCGCTGGGCCTCCTGGTCGAGGGCCTGCTGGGCCTGGACGACGACGAACGTGAGCACGGCGGCGAGCACGAGGAACGCCAGGACGCCGGTCATGGCGTGGCGAGGGCCGAGGTTGCGTCGGGCCTCGGCGGCCAGCTCGTCAAGGCGCCACATCGACCCGACCCCGGGGTGCGGCGTCGAGCGACCCTGCGGGTGGAGCGACGGGTTCGAGGTGGACGACGCGGTCGGCCATCTGCGCGATGGAGGGGTCGTGCGTGGCGAGCAGGAGCGTGGTGCCCGCGGCCGCGTCGAACAGGGTGCGTGCGACCGAGCGCGCCGTGGCGAGGTCGAGGTTCGCGGTGGGCTCGTCCGCCACGATGACGGCCGGGGACGTCATGAGGGCGCGGGCGACGCCCACGCGCTGGGCCTGCCCACCGGACAGGGTGCGCGCGGACTGGTCGTGGGCGGTGATGCCGACGGCGTGCAGCAGCTCGCGCGCGCGGTCCTCGCTGGTTGCCCGACGGCGCCCGCGCGCCAGGGTGGGCAGCGTCACGTTGTCCAGGGCGCTGCGCCGCGGCAGGAGGTTGACGCTCTGCAGCACCCATCCGATCTCGTCGCCCAGGACGGCCGGGGCATCGTGCACGGTGCGGGGCGTGCCCGCAACCAGGACCTCGCCCCGGTCCGGCGCGAGGAGCAGGCCCGCGACCGCGAGCACGGTCGACTTGCCCGCCCCCGAGGGCCCCATGAGCGCGAGCGACGTCCCGGCCGGGACGTCGAGGTCCAGGTCGAGCAGCGTCGGCGCCGTCGTCCCGGGGTAGGTGAGCGTGATCCCTCGCAGGACTACGGACACGTCACGTCACCGACGACCTGCAACGGATTGACCAGGACCTCGGCCGCCACCGGCAGATCCGGTGCGAGCTGGGCCGCACCGTCGAGCGAGGCCCCGAGCACCTGCACCGCCACCGGCTCGCGCGTCGCGGCGAGGACGACGCACGTGCGCCCTCCGGTGTCGGTCACGACCGACGCGCCGGGCACGGACTGCCCCGGGGCGCCGTCGATGTACCGCGTGCGGCCCTCGACCCGGACGGGTCCCTCGGCGGGTGCCTCGCCGGAGAGCAGCACGCCGGCCGCTGCCGCGACGTCGGTGACCGTCCACGCACCGTCGCCGACATGCTCCACCGGGACGGACACCCCCTGGACGAGGAACTCGTACGCACCTGCCGGGCCGCGGGTCGTGCCCGACACGCTCGCGCCCGTGATCGTCGTCGACGCCGTCAGCACGTCCTCGCCCGCCACCGGGGCCGGGGCCCCCGCAACGACCTCGACCGCCTCGACCACGTAGCCGTCGTAGGGCAGGTGCACGAACCACGTCGGATCCACGATCCCCGTCGGGGACGACACCCCGAGCACGCGCTCATAAGCACGCACGAGCCGCACCGTCGCCGCGTCCATCGTCCCGGTCGGCTCCACCGCCTGCTCGGGCACCAGCACCGACAGCACCCGCTGCACCGCCGCCACGTCGGGGCCCTTGGCGCCCGCGGCGAGCAGTCGGTAGAGCACGGCGTCGTCCGCGTGCGCCACGACCTGCACGCCATCCACCGCGAACACCGCAGCACCCGACGGCACGGCGTCACCCGGCGCCACCATGACCGCCGTCACCGTGCCGGGCCGACCCGAGGAGACCACCGGCGGCGCCTGGACCGGGGTCCCCGACAACGACGCCGGCTCCGAGAAATCCACCACCGTCTCACCTACCGCCACGGACACCGCCACCGGAACCGGGTCCAGCTCGGCCAACGCGCCCCCCGACCCCCGCGTCACCAACCACGACACCGCCACCGCGCCCACCACCAAGGTCACGACCATGACCGCGTAGCCCAGCGCTGGTCGACGGCGTCGTACAGTCATGCTCACTCGAATCCGTACAGCCGAGTGGAGTACCGGGTGTAGCACGACGTCACCGGCATCTCAGCGCCTCCGCCATCGACGAAGGCGCGCATCTTCTCGGCCACGGCTGCACCGTCGTCCGCGGCGGTCACCTCGACACCCGCGTTCGTCATGCACTCGGCAAACAGCGCGAACTGCTCTTCGCGCTCGGCGCCAGTCAGTGTGTTCTGGTCCTGGTACGCCACCTCGGCGTCCATGAGGTGCACCTCGCCTTCGCACTCGGAGAGCAGCTCGAAGTCGTCGTCACCCATTCGGTCTTCGAAGTCGTACGCGTAGGTCAGCCCGTCGTCGCGCTGATACACGTCGGTGACCGAGTACCCCTGCTCCTCCATGCAGTCACGCACGTACTGCACGATCCCCTTGTACCGTGCCTCGGAGATCTCCCCACCCTCGTACGGGTCGACCCCGGCCGTCGTGCTCGCCGCCCCGCCGGCGCCGCAGGCGGCGAGCGAGGTGGCGAGCACGACCAGAGCAAGGCCCCTTGAGCGATGTCGCATCAGGACGTCCCGACCGATCTCAGCAGGTGACCGACGTGGCGGCGCCGAGCTTCGCGCCAGGGCCCCGTAGAGCTCGGCACCACCACAGGTCCTTGTGACCGCCCGACGTGTACGGCGTCGACGGGTAGACGCCGCAACCGTTGGTCGTCGCCGCGGAGGCCGAGCCCGCGACGCCGGCCGATGCCGTCACGGCGAGCAGCGTCACGGCGAGTTCCGAGACGGGCTTTCGACGCGAAGGAACCACCCTGTACCCCCTCGTAGACTGTCCCGACCTTTGTCGAAATGATCGGAACGGTACCATATGCGACTTTCTGTCGATCAGAGGGGGATCGGGGTGTGAGTCCTCCGCCGGTGAGCAGCATCGGTAGCCGGTAGCTGCCGTCGCGCACCCCGCTCGGCACGACGGCGACGGTCATCCCACGACGTCGCGCACCTTCCGACGATTGCCTCAGGTGATCTCCCGAGTGCCCGGAACGATCCGGTGGGCGAGACCCTGGCCACTGGCTCACGTCGAGTGTGGCGCCACCGTGACCTCACGCTTCGGTCCGGACGCGCCCGCTGTGGGAGACTGAGGTACGTGGCCCCCCGCGGAGATGGACTTCTCAACCACGACCTCATGCCCGGCGAGAAAGGCCCCCAGGACGCGTGCGGCGTCTTCGGTGTCTGGGCGCCCGGCGAAGAGGTCGCCAAGCTCGCCTACTTCGGGCTGTACGCGCTGCAGCACCGAGGGCAGGAGTCGGCCGGCATCGCCACCAGCAACGGTGAGCAGATCCTCGTCTACAAGGACATGGGCCTCGTCTCCCAGGTCTTCGACGAGACGGCCCTCAACGCCCTGACGGGACACATCGCCGTCGGGCACTGCCGCTACTCGACCACCGGTGGCGTGACGTGGGAGAACGCCCAGCCGACCCTCGGCGCGACCGCGTCCGGGACCGTCGCCCTCGGCCACAACGGCAACCTCACCAACTCGGCCGAGCTCGTCAACCTCGTCGCCGAGCGCTACGGCAGCCAGCGCCGCGGTGAGCTCGCGCGCGGCAACACGACCGACACCGCGCTCGTCACCGCGCTGCTGGCCGGCGACGCGGACCACACGCTCGAGGCCACCGCGCTCGAGGTGCTCCCGCGCCTGCGCGGGGCGTTCTCGCTCGTCTTCATGGACGAGCGCACGCTCTACGCCGCGCGCGACCCCCAGGGCGTGCGCCCGCTCGTGCTCGGCCGCCTCGAGCGCGGCTGGGTCGTCGCGAGCGAGACACCGGCTCTCGACATCGTCGGCGCGTCCTTCGTGCGCGAGGTCGAGCCGGGCGAGCTCATCGCCATCGACGCCGACGGGCTGCGTTCGCAGCGCTTCGCCCCCGTCGAGCGCGCCGGGTGCGTGTTCGAGTACGTCTACCTCGCCCGGCCGGACACGGCGATCAACGGACGCTCCGTGCACGCCGCCCGTGTCGAGATGGGGCGCCAGCTGGCGCGCGAGCACCCCGTCGATGCCGACCTCGTCATCCCCGTCCCGGAGTCCGGCACCCCGGCTGCCGTCGGGTACGCCGCGGAGTCGGGCATCCCGTTCGGGCAGGGCCTGACGAAGAACGCGTATGTCGGGCGCACCTTCATCCAGCCGTCGGACACGCTGCGACAGCTCGGCATCCGCCTCAAGCTCAACCCGCTGCGCGACGTCATCCGCGGCAAGCGGCTCGTCGTCGTCGACGACTCGATCGTGCGCGGGAACACGCAGCGCGCGCTCATCCGCATGCTGCGCGAGGCGGGCGCCGCCGAGGTGCACGTGCGCATCAGCTCGCCGCCCGTGAAGTGGCCGTGCTTCTACGGCATCGACTTCGCGTCGCGCGCCGAGCTCATCGCGAACGGGCTCACCCCGGACGAGATCGGGCAGTCCCTCGGGGCGGACACGCTCGGCTACATCTCGGCCGAGGGCATGATCGCCGCGACCGAGCAGCCATCGTCGCAGCTCTGCTCGGCGTGCTTCACCGGGAAGTACCCCATCGAGCTGCCGCCGGACGACCAGCTGGGCAAGCACCTCCTCGAGCAGGCCGAGCTCCCGCTCGGCGCGCCGGAGGACGGGCTGCGCAGCCTGTCGGTCACCGCCGGCGGCGCCGGCGCCCTCCAGCACCCCTGATCCCCGGGCCGGCCCGAGCGGACCGGCCCACACCCTCGAAACCCTCGACCTTCTCAGGAGCCCGACACCGTGACTGCCGACCCGACCTCCACGCCGGGCCTCACCTACGCCGCCGCGGGCGTCGACACCGAGGCCGGCGACAAGGCCGTCGAGCTCATGAAGGACGCCGTGCGCCGCACCCAGGGCCCGCAGGTCCTCGGGGGCGTGGGCGGTTTCGCGGGCCTCTACGACTTCTCCGAGGTCTCGACCTACCGCCGGCCGCTGCTCGCCACCTCGACCGACGGCGTCGGCACCAAGGTCGCGATCGCCCAGGCGCTCGACATCCACGACACCATCGGGTTCGACCTGGTCGGCATGGTCGTCGACGACATCGTCGTGGTGGGCGCGAAGCCGCTCTTCATGACCGACTACATCGCGTGCGGCAAGGTCGTGCCCGAGCGCATCGCCGGCATCGTGCGCGGCATCGCGGCGGCGTGCGAGGTCGCGGGCACGGCGCTGGTCGGCGGCGAGACCGCCGAG
>CAZFUQ010000058.1:0-18069 GCA_964521905.1 uncultured Cellulosimicrobium sp. | reverse complement strand
CCTCGATCATGCCGGGCAAGGTCAACCCCGTCGTCCCCGAGGCCGTGCTCATGGTCGCCGCACGCGTGGTCGGGAACGACGCCACCGTCGCGTGGGCCGGTGCGTCGGGCAGCTTCGAGCTCAACGTCCAGATCCCCGTCATCGCGCAGGGCGTCCTCGAGTCGATCCGCCTCCTCGCCAACGCGTCGCGCGTCCTCGCCGACAAGACGGTCTCGGGCATCACCGCCAACGCCGAGAGGGCGCTCGCGCTCGCCGAGTCGTCGCCGTCGATCGTCACGCCGCTCAACCGCGTCATCGGCTACGAGTCCGCCGCGAAGGTCGCCAAGCACGCGGTCAAGGCCGGCGTCACCGTGCGCCAGGCCGTGGTCGACCTCGGCTTCGTCGAGCGCGGCGAGGTCACCGAGGCCCAGCTCGACGAGGCGCTCGACGTGCTGTCGATGACGCGTCCGCCGCAGGCCTGAGCCTCCTTCCGCTCGCTGCTTCGCTCGGCCTGGGTGGCCGGGTGGGGTGGGGGCGCCCCCACCCCACCCGGCCCTCTTCGTCCCACCCGAGCTCTCCCTCGCCGAGGTAGAGCCCAGGTCCGGCGAGGTAGAGGCGTGGTCCGGGCGTGCCGGACGGCGGCCCGTCAGCCCAGGTGGACGGCCTGGTGGTCGCCCGACGGCAGGAGCCTCTCCTTCGGGCCGCGGATGAGGACGGCGGCCAGGACGGCGCCGATCGCCATCGTGATCGCGGCGGCGACGAAGACGGCGGAGTAGCCGTCGACGAGGTCCGACAGGTCGGGCGTCCCCGTCGCGGGCAGCGCGCCCACGTAGACGGTCGTGAAGACCGAGAGGCCTACCGAGCCGCCGACCTGCATGGCCGCGTTGACCGTCGCGCTCGCGGCGCCGGCGTCGTGCGGGGCGACGCCGGAGAGGGCGACGTTCTGCAGCGGGACGAGGATCAGCGCCATACCGAGCCCGAGCACGAGCTGCGACGGGAGGATCTGGGCCGCGTACGACCCGTCCACGGTGATGCGGCTCAGCAGGAGCAGCCCGACCGCGGCGATGACGGGGCCCGCGATCAGGAGCGCGCGGGGCCCGACGCGGGGCAGGAGCGTCGTGACGACGGGGGCGAGCACCAGGATGACGAGCGTCATGGGGACCGAGCCGAGGCCCGCGCGCAGCGGCGAGAGTCCCATGACGACCTGCAGGTGGAACGACAGGTAGAGCAGGGCGCCGATCATGAGGGTGCCGACGATCGCCTGCAGCAGGAACGCGCCCGCGCGGACGCGGTCGCGCACGACGCGCAGCGGGAGCAGGGGCTGGGCCGTCCGTGACTCGACGGCGACGAACGCCGCGAGCAGCACGACGCCGGCGGCCAGGCACGCGAGCGTGGCCGGGGCGGTCCAGCTGTGCTCGGCGAGCGTGAGCCCGTAGACGAGCGAACCGAGACCCAGCACGACGAGGACCGTGCCGAGCACGTCGTAGCGGTTGTCCCCGTCGGCACGGCTCTCGACGACGAGGAGCTGACCGGCGACGAGCGCGACCACGACGACGGGCACGTTGACCCACAGGCACCAGCGCCAGTCCGTGTACTGGGTGAGGAGCCCGCCGAGCACGAGCCCGACCGCGGCACCGATGCCCGCGATGGAGCCGAAGACGGCGAACGCCGTGTTGCGCTCCTTGCCGCGCGGGAACGAGACGGTGAGCAGCGCGAGCGCGGCGGGCGCGAGGAGCGCGGCGAACGCGCCCTGCACGCCGCGCGCCGCGACGAGCTCGGCGCCGTCGCGGGCGAACCCGGCGAGCAGCGAGGCCGCGCCGAACCCGACCATGCCCACCAGGAACGTGCGCTTGCGGCCCCAGTAGTCGGCGATGCGCCCGCCGAGGAGCAGCAGCGCGCCGAACGCGAGCGCGTACGCGGTGACGACCCACTGGCGCTGGGTGTCGGACAGGCCGAGCTCGGCCTGCGCCTGCGGCAGCGCGATGCTCACGATCGTGCCGTCGAGGACGACGAGGAGCTGGGTGAGGGCGAGGACGACGAGGACCCACCACCGACGGCTCGACCTCTCGGGACGGGTCTCGTGCGGCGGGGCCTGCGACGGGCGTGCGGACACCGGTCCGGTGGTGGGGGCGGCCTCGTCGAGGCGCACGGGGGCAGTGCGAGGGGGCATGGTGCGACCTTCTGCGCGGATGGGGAGATCATGGGGTTTCCAGCCCGGACCAGGACGTCGCGCGCACTGCGCGGGGCTCCCGGCCGCTCCAACCGCGGGGTCGGACAGACGCGCAAGTCTAGCCGCCGGGAGGTCTCGCGCGGAGCCCTCGCGGCGGGTGACGCCGCTCACGGAGCCGGCCACGCCGCCGTCGGGCAGTGCGCCCGGCCCGCCGTGTCCGGGCGGAGACCTCGTCGTTACGACGACGAAACCGGGGCGACGGCTGCGCGGAACACCGCGTTCCTAGTGTTCGACGAACCCGCACGGGACCACCCGGTGGCTCCGGCGAGGCCGGACGGCACCGACCCGCGGGAACCCCTCGTCGATCGGAGCTCTCTCATGCACGACTCTCCCCGCTCGTCCCGCGGCCCCCGCCGCGCCGCCGCCGCCACGCTCGCCGCGCTCACGGCCCTCGCACTCGCCGCGTGCGGCTCCGGCTCGGACTCCGGGGGTGGGGACGCCTCCGCCGAGGACGGCGGCTACGGCGAGGTGTCGGTCCAGCTCTCGTGGATCAAGAACGCGGAGTTCCTCGGCGAGTACTACGCGGACGACAAGGGGTACTACGACGAGGCCGGGTTCTCCGCCGTCAACCTCGTCGCCGGCCCGAGCACCGGGGTCGCCGAGCTCGTCTCGGGCCAGGCCTTCGTCGCGCTGTCCGACGCGATCTCGGTCGGGACCGCCGTGGCGAACGAGGGCGCACCGGTGAAGATCGTCGGCACGACGTTCCAGAAGAACCCGTTCACCGTCCTCTCCCTGGCCGACGGCGGGAACATCGCGACGCCGGCGGACCTCGTGGGCAAGAAGATCGGCGTCCAGGACTCCAACACGTCGCTGTTCCAGGCGCTGCTCGCCGCGAACGACATCGACCCGGCCTCCGTCGAGGTCGTCCCCGTCCAGTACGACGCCTCGGTGCTGACGAACGGCGAGGTCGACGGGTACATCGCGTACCTGACGAACGAGTCGATCATCGTCGAGGCGGAGGGTCACACGGTGACGAACCTGCCGTTCGCGGACAACGGGCTGCCGTTCGTCGCCGAGACGTTCACCGTGACCGACGAGACCATCGCCGAGGACCGCGAGAAGGTCAAGGCGTTCCTCGTCGCCGAGATCAAGGGCTGGACCGACGCACTCGCCGACCCGGCCGGCGGCGTCGCGCTCTCGCTCGAGACCTACGGCGCCGACCTCGGCCTGGACGAGGCGACCGAGCTCGCGTCGGCCGACGCGCAGAACACGCTGCTCGTCGTCTCGGACGAGACGGCCGCGAACGGCCTGTTCACGATCTCCGACGACCTGCAGGAGCAGACGGTCGAGACCCTCGCACGCGCGGGCCTCGAGGTCACGGCCGCCGACCTGTTCGACCTCTCGCTCCTCGCCGAGGTCTACGAGGAGAACCCCGAGCTCGTGGACTACGAGGGCTGACCGTGACCGCACGCACCACCTCCGTCCCCGGGCCCGTCTCCTCCCAGGAGGCGGCGGGCCCGGGGACGGGCGTCCAGATCTCCGGGCTCTCCAAGACCTTCCGCGTGGGGCGGCGGTCGGTGACCGCGCTCACCGGCACCGACCTGCACACGGCGCAGGGCTCCTTCCTGTCGCTGCTCGGCCCGTCCGGGTGCGGCAAGTCGACGATCCTGCGCATCCTCGCGGGGCTGGAGACCCCGACCGGCGGGTCGGCCCTCGTCGACGGCCTCTCGCCCGCCCAGCTGCGGCGCTCGCACGCGCTCGGCATCGCGTTCCAGGACTCCGCGCTGCTGCCGTGGCGCTCGGTCTGGGCCAACGTCCGGCTGCCGTTCGAGGTCGCCGGCGTGCCCGTCGACGACGCCTACGTGCGCGAGATGATCGCGCTCGTCGGGCTCGAGGGGTTCGAGAAGGCGAAGCCCGCTCAGCTCTCGGGCGGCATGCGCCAGCGCGTGTCGATCGCGCGCTCGCTCATCCTGCGCCCGTCCGTCCTGCTGCTCGACGAGCCGTTCGGCGCGCTCGACGACATGACGCGCCAACGCCTCAACCTCGAGCTGCTGCGCATCTGGACCGAGAAGCCCGCGACGACGCTCCTCGTCACGCACGGCATCTCCGAGGCCATCTTCCTGTCCGACCAGGTCGCCGTCATGAGCCCGCGCCCCGGTCGCGTCGTCGAGGTCATCGACGTCGACCTGCCCCGCCCACGCACGCCCGAGCTCCAGCGCACGCCGGAGTTCCACGCGTACGTCGACCGGGCGTCCGAGCTCTTGTTCGGCGGCTCGGGCGAGGGTCGGCCATGACGGGGACCGCCGCGGGCGCGCCCGCGGACGCGCCGCCGTCGGGCGCGACACCTGATCCGGGGGCGCCGGGCGCGACGCCACCGGGTCCACCGGCGACGCACGGCGGACCGCCGGCGCGTCGTCGGCTGCCGTCCTGGGCCGTCGGGGTGCTGGGTGCCGTCGCGCTCGTCGGGCTGTGGTGGCTCGGCGCGGTGACGGTCTTCGCGAACGTCGGTCCCGGGAACGCGCAGGCGATCCCGACCCCGCTCGACGTCGTGCGCCGGTGGGGCGAGGACGGGTGGGACCTGTACGCGCGCAACCTGTCGGTGACGCTCGCGGAGGCCGGGCAGGGGTACCTGTGGGGCAACCTCGTCGCGCTCGTGCTCGCGGCGCTCGTGCTCCTCCTGCCACGGCTCGAGGGCGCCGTCATGCAGCTCGCGACGATCACGTACTGCATCCCGATCGTCGCGATCGGGCCGCTCGTGCTCGTCATCGCGGGCGCGCCCAGGCCCGGGGAGCCGTCCGGCACGGCGATCTTCCTCGCGGCGATGAGCTGCTTCTTCACGACGGTCGTCGGTTCGCTGCTCGGCCTCAAGGCCGCGGACCGCTCGGCGCTCGACGTCGTGCACGTCTACGGCGGCTCGCGACTGACCCAGCTGCGACGGGTGCGGCTCGTCGCGGCTCTCCCCCAGGTCCTGGTCGCGCTCCAGATCGCCGTGCCGGCCGCGTTCCTCGGGGCGATCCTCGGCGAGTACCTCGGCAAGGTCGACACGGGGCTCGGCCCGGCGATGATCAACGCGCAGAACTCCCTCGACGCGGCCCGCCTCTGGGGCTTCGCGCTCGCGTCGGGTGCGGTGGCCCTCCTCGGGTACCTTGCGGTCGGCGCGGTGGCACGGTTCGTCGCGCCCTGGTCACGCGGCACCACGACCCCGGGAGGTACCCCGTGAGCGCCCCGACGACCGGTACGCGCACCCGCGACGGCGACACGCTGACCACCTACGACGTCGCCCTGCGACGCCGCGGCGTGCGACGCGCGGCCGCCCGCGCCGCGTTCGGCGCGCTCGGCAAGGGCCTGACGACGTTCGCCGTGACGCTCGTCGTCGTGCTCGCGCTGTGGTGGGGCGTGCTCGCGGCGTTCGACGTCAGCCCGTACGTGGCCAAGAGCCCCGCGGACGTGTGGGAGCACCTCGTCACGTCCCCGGACGCCGCCGAGCACCGCGCGGCGGTCGCGGCCCCGCTCGGCGTGACGCTCTACCACGCGTTCGTCGGCTTCGTCGCGGGCCTCGCGGTCGCGCTGCTCGGCGCGGTCGCGTTCCGCCTGTCGAAGGGCGTCGAGACGGCGCTGCTGCCCGTCGCGATGCTGCTGCGCTCGGTCCCGCTCGTCGCCATGGCGCCCGTGATCATCATGGTCGTCGGGCGCGACGTCGCGGCGGTCGCGGTCATCGGCGGCATCGTCGTGCTGTTCCCCGCGCTCGTGACGATCTCGGCCGGGCTCGCGTCGGCGTCGACCCAGATGACCGACGTCGTGCACGTGTACGGCGGGTCGTCGTGGACGGCGCTGCGCACGGTCGCGCTCCCGGCGTCGCTCCCGTCGTTCTTCGCCGCGGTGCGCGTCTCGGTGCCCGGCGCGATCACGGGGGCCCTCCTCGCGGAGTGGCTCGCTACCGGGGACGGGCTGGGGTCCGCGATCAACCAGGCGATCCCGCAGGTGCAGTTCGCCTTCATCTGGTCGAGCGTCGTCGTCGTCACGGCCGCGTCGCTCGTGCTCTACAACCTCGTGCAGATCCTCGAGGACGTCGTGCTCGCCCGCTCCGGCACGCGCTGACGCGCGCCCCGTCGGCCCCGCGAGGCAGAGGCGAGGTCCGTCGAGGTAGAGGCGCGGTACCGCGAGGTAGGGGCGCGGTACCGCGAGGTAGGGGCCGGTCGCGTGGTGCCGGGCCGGCACCACGCGACCGCCTCAGTGCTCGACGGGGTCGAGCCGGCGCAGCACGACGGCGAGCAGACGCGCGAGCTCGGCGCGTTCGGTGTCCGTGAGGTCGACGAGGGCGTCGGCCTCGAGCTCGACCTGCCGCGGGAAGAGCTCGTCCACGAGGGCTCGGCCCGCCTCCGTGAGGGCCACGACGACGCCGCGCCGGTCCCGCTCCAGAACCGTGCGCTCGACGAGGCCCGCGCGCTCGAGCCGGTCGAGCCGCTTGGTGATCGACGCCCCGGGGGCGCCCGTCATGGTCGTCACCTCGCCCGCACGCAGGGGCCGACCCGTGCGCCGGAGCGCGGTGAGCACGTCGAGCTCGGGGCGGGTCACGCCGCCCCCTGCCGGACCGGCGAGCTCGTCGTCGAGCCCCGCGCCGAGGAGCCCGGCGATCCGGCGCACGCGCGCCACGACGTCCGCGGGTGCGGTGTCGACGTCCGGCAGCCGCTGCGCCCACTGCTCCCGCACGCGCTCCACGTAGTCCATCGCACCAGGATAAGACGCACCTCACGCGTAGTTCACCAGTGAAACACTCTAGAAACAGGAGTACCGTGAGGAGGACATGACTCTCGTCCCCTCCCCCGTGCGCGCCGCGACGCGCGACGTCCTCGACCCCGCCCACCTGCGCGACGCGCTGCGCGTGAACCCGGCCGACGCGACCCTGGCCGCCGCGCTGCGGTGCGGTGCGGCCGTCGCGCTGGCGATCGCCGTCCCCGGTCTGCTCGGACGCCAGGACCTCGCGGCGTTCGCCTCCCTCGGCGCGCTCACCTCGCTCTACGGCCGGTACGACCCGTACCGTCGCCGGGCCGCGCTGCTCGCCACGGTCGGCACGCTGATGACCGCCACCATCGCGGGGTTCACGCTGCTCGCCGTCGCGGGGGCGCCGGCCCTCGTGACGACCGCCGCCGCCGCGGCCGTCGCGGCGGGCGCCACCGCCTTCTGCCTCCTCGTCCGCTCCGGGGCGCCCGGCGCGACGATCGTCGTCTTCGCCGCCGGGGCGGGTCTCGCCGGCGCACCCACCCTCGCCGACGTCGGGCCGCGCACGCTCGCCGGCGCGTTCGGCGCCCTCCTCGCCTGGCTCGTGTGCATGAGCGGCGTCCTCACCCGCCCGTCGGCGCCCGCCCGCCTCGCCGTGCGGCGCGCCGCCGCCGCCGTGACGCGGGCGACGGCGTCGGCCACGACCGACGGTGTCCCGGACCCGCGCGCCGGGCCGGCTGCGCGGGCCGCCGTCGCGCGAGCCCGCCAGGTCCTGGCCGACGACGCGTCGTGGCTCCGGTCGCGCCGCGCCCTCCCCGGGCCGGCGAGCGAGCTCGACGAGATCGAGCGGGTGCTCGACGGCGCGGGCGTCCGCCACGAGGACACGGCACCAGCGCGCCGTACGACGCTGCGCGCGCAGGTCCGGTCGCACCTGCGGGGGCCGTGGCGCCTCGCCACGACGCGGGTCGGCGTCGCCGGGCTCGTGGCCGGGGGCGTCTCCGCCGCCGCGGGCCTCGGGCACGCCGCGTGGGCGACCATGGGCTCGACCGCCGTGCTGCAGGGCGAGTCGACCCGCCACGCCGTGGTGCGGGGCCTCCAGCGCGGCGCGGGCACCGTCGCGGGAGCGCTCCTCGCGTGGCCGCTGCTCTCGGCGCCGCTCGGGTTCTGGGGCACGGCCGCCGTCGTCGTGGTGCTCCAGACCGTGACCGAGACGATCGTCGGGCGCCACTACGGCCTCGCGATGCTCACCATCACGCCCATGGCCCTGCTCATGACCTCGCTCGCGCACGCCGCGGACCCCGCCACGCTCGCGCTCGACCGCGCCCTGGACACCGTGCTGGGCGCGCTCGTCGGCATCCTCGCCGTCGTCCTCGTCCACCCACGCCCCCGCGAGGTAGAGGCCCGGTAGCGCGAGGTAGAGGCCTGGTACCGCGAGGTAGAGGCCTGGTCGTGACCAGGCCTCTACCTCGCCGGAGGGCTAGACCTCGATGGACTCGAGCATCTCGGTGACGAGCGCCGCGACGGGCGAGCGCTCCGAGCGCGTGAGCGTCACGTGCGCGAACAGCGGGTGCCCCTTGAGCGCCTCGATGACCGCGGCGACGCCGTCGTGCCGCCCGACGCGCAGGTTGTCACGCTGCGCGACGTCGTGCGTGAGGACGACGCGCGACGACTGCCCGATGCGCGAGAGCACCGTGAGCAGCACGTTGCGCTCGAGCGACTGGGCCTCGTCCACGATGACGAACGCGTCGTGCAGCGAACGCCCGCGGATGTGCGTGAGCGGCAGCACCTCGAGCATCTCGCGGTCGATCACCTCGTCGAGCACCTGCGGCGAGACGAGCGCGCCGAGCGTGTCGTAGACCGCCTGGGCCCACGGGTTCATCTTCTCGGCCTCGGAGCCCGGCAGGTACCCGAGCTCCTGCCCCCCGACGGCGTAGAGCGGGCGGAACACCATGACCTTGCGGTGCTGACGGCGCTCCATGACCGCCTCGAGCCCCGCGCACAGCGCGAGCGCCGACTTGCCCGTGCCCGCCCGACCCCCGAGCGACACGATGCCGATGCTCTCGTCGAGGAGGAGGTCGATCGCGACGCGCTGCTCGGCCGAGCGACCGTGCAGGCCGAACACCTCGCGGTCCCCGCGCACGAGCTGGACGTGCTTGTCCGCCGTGACCCGGCCGAGCGCGGACCCGCGCGGCGAGTGCACGACGAGCCCCGTGTGGCAGTGCAGCGGGCCGGCCTCCTCCACCACGGCCGGGTCGAGGGTCGCGACCTCGACCGACTCGTGCTCCCAGAGCGACGCGGTCTCCTCGTCGGTGAAGGAGATCTCGCCCATGCCCGTCCAGCCGGAGTCGACGGCGAGCTCGTGCCGGTACTCCTCGGCCCGCAGGCCGACGGCCGAGGCCTTGACCCGCATGGGCAGGTCCTTGGACACCACCGTCACGTCGTGGCCCTCGGCGGCGAGGTTCGCCGCGACCGACAGGATGCGCGTGTCGTTGTCGCCGAGCCGGAACCCGGCAGGCAGCACCGCCGGGTCCGTGTGGTTGAGCTCCACGCGCAGCGTCCCCCCGACCTCCCCGACGGGGATCGGGGCGTCGAGGCGGCCGTGCTTGACGCGCAGGTCGTCGAGCATCCGCAGCGCAGCGCGGGCGAAGTACCCGAGCTCCGCGTGGTGACGCTTCGCCTCGAGCTCGGTGATGACGACGACCGGGAGGACGACGTCGTGCTCGGCGAACCTCCCGATCGCACGGGGGTCGCTCAGGAGGACCGAGGTGTCGACGACGAACGTGCGGCGCGAGTCGTCTCTCGCGTCGTCCTGCGGGGTGGAGGTGGGTGAGGTGCGGACCACGAGGGCTCCCCTCCGGCGCGCGAGCGCCGTTCTCTCTCTGGGCGAGGCAGGCGACCGGCCGTCGGGCCGTGGGTGCCACGGCTCAGCAGCGCCGGTGCCGGCCCTCCTGAGCGGAGCGTGAACCCCATCGGCTGGCCTCCCGGAGGACGGCGATGGTGCCGTCCGTCCTGTCGAAACTACGCCCGTGTGATTCGGGCCACCACCCCCGACACGCCTTCCGACCGAGGTTTAACCCACCGTTCACGAAGGCCCGCGCGCCGTGCCGGGACCGGCCCTCGACGATCGCCCTCGCGACGCCGGGCCGGTCCCGCGGGGCTCAGCGCTCGACGTGGCGCGCCGACATGACGAGCGCGCTCACGAGCCCGAGGACGAGCACCGCGGTCGTGACGGCGAGCGTCTGCCCGACGGCGGCCGCGAACCCCTGGTGGAGCGCGGTGGTGGCGGCGTCGGAGATCTGGCGCGCGACGTCGTCGGGCACCCCGGAGGGAACCGGGAAGCCGCCCTCCTGCCCGCCCTGCAGCGACCCGCCCGCCTCGACGAACCCGTCGACGAACTGCTGGCGGAACTGCTCCGGGAGCGACGCGGCCGCGACCCGCGCGGCGGCCGGGAGCTCGACGGCCAGGCGCGCGGTGAGCGTCGCGACGATCGCCGCGGACCCGATCACGCCGCCCACCTGACGCGTCGTGTTGAACGCGCCGGCGCCGGCGCCGGCGGTGGCCTGGTCGAGCCCGGAGGTCGCGAGGTTCGCGAGCGGGGAGAACACGCAGCCCGTGCCGATGCCGAAGAGCGTCATCGGCGCCACGATCGTCACGACCGGGACGCCCGGACCCACGACGGCGGCGAGCCAGCCGATCGCGATCGCCAGGAGGCCGAACCCGGTCGCCACGACCCACTTGGCCGGGAAGCGGTCGGACAGCCGGCCGGCGAGCGGCGCGACGATCCCGGACACGAGCGAGCCGGGCAGGTTGACGAGCGCGGCGTGCAGCGGCGACAGCCCGAGGATGGACTGCAGGAAGATCGTCAGCGGGAAGAAGATGCCGATCATCGCGAACGAGACGGACATGCCAGCGACGTTCGCGAGGGAGAAGTTCCGGGACCGGAAGAGGCGCAGCGGCAGCAGCGCGTCGTCGCGCAGGTGGTGCTGCCACAGCACGAAGCCCACGAGCACGAGGACGCCCAGGCCGATCACGCGCCAGACGGTGATCGGCCCGACGATGGTGCCCCAGTCGTACGTCCCGCCCTCCTGGAGGCCGAAGACCACGGCGAACAGCCCGACGACCGAGAGCACGACGCCGAGCACGTCGAACGAGCGCTTGTTGGTCGCCAGGCGCGGCAGGCGCGTGAGCGCGAGCACCAGGGCGACCGCGCCGACCGGGACGTTGACGAAGAAGATCCACTCCCAGCCCCACGACTCGACGAACACGCCGCCGAGCAGCGGGCCGGCGATCGTCGCGACGCCGGCCGTGGCACCCCACAGGCCCATGGCCGCGCCGCGCTGGCGCGGCGGGAAGACGCGCGTGATCATCGCCATGGTCTGCGGCGTCATGAGCGCCGCGCCGATCCCCTGCACCACCCGGGCGGCGACGAGCATGCCGATGCTGCCGGACAGGCCGCACCACGCCGAGGCGGCCGTGAAGACCACGAGCCCGGCGACGAACACGGGCTTGGGCCCGTAGCGGTCGCCCAGGCGGCCCGCGAGGAGGAGCAGGACGGCGTACGAGAGCAGGTACGCGCTGTTCACCCAGCCGACCGCGACGAGGGACGCGTCGAGCTCGGTCTGGAGCGTGGGGACGGCGATGTTCACGATCGTGGTGTCGACCATGATCATGAAGAAGCCGAGGATGAGCGGCGGGAGGATGCTCCACGCGCTGCGGCCGTGCAGGTCGACGAGCGGCACGACGCGCGACCCGGCGTCGGGCGTGCCGGTCGCGGCCGCGACGGTGGTCGCGTCGGTGCGCTCGGGCGGGGTGGTGGGAGAGGTCACGAGGGCTCCTGGGCGCAGGTGGCGGGTTCGGGGAAGGGTCCTTCGTCGGCGTGCGGCTCGGTGCCGACGTCCAGGCGGAACGCGGACGACGGCTCGTCGGTCCAGCTCAGCGCGCCGGAGCCGAGCTCGGCGATCGTGGCGTCGAGCCACGCGACCTGGGCGTCGGCCTGGTGCAGCTCGTAGTACGCGTCGAGGACGAAGCGGCGCGGCAGGCCGCGGGCGACCGCCCCGTCGAGCTGCTCGCGCTGCCCGGCGACGGACGCCGCGAGCGCGGCACGCCGCTCGCGCAGGAGCGCGAGCGCGGCATCGAGGGTGAGGTCGGGCACGAGGGCGAGGCCGACGGGGAACGACGGGTACTCGGGCGGGGTGTCGCGCACCAGCTCGCGCGTGCGCGTCTCGTGCGCCGCGATCCCCGCAGCGGTGATCGCGTAGACCGTGCGCTCCGGGCGGTTGCCGTCGCGGTCGACGCCGGCGCGCTCGACGAGCCCGTCACGCTCGAGGCGGTCGACCGCGTGGTAGACGGCGCCGGGGTTGAGCCGGACGAGCCGGTCGTCGCGACGTCTGCGCAACCGCAGGAGCATCTCGTACGGGTGCATCGGCTGCTCGCGCATCACGGCGAGCACGAGGGTGGCCGTGGGGCTCAGTCGCGGTACGGGCACGGTCCTCCTCCGGGGGAGATCTCGGGGTGGGCCCGCGGGACGAGGTCGGCGGGCGACGCACGGGCGACGCCCGCACGGAATATTCCGTCTGGAATATACGCCGCACGATCCGCGACGTCGACCCCCGCGGCGGGCTGGCGTAGCGTCGTCGGTCATGAGCGCCTCCGACCTGCTCGACCTCGACGCGACGGCCCTGGCGCGGGCGCTGCGCGCGGGCGACACGTCCCCGATCGACGTCCTCGACGCCACGCTCGACGCCGCCGCGCACCCGGGCGAGGCGGTCGGCGCCTTCACGACGCTCGCCGCCGACCTCGCGCGCACGCAGGCGGTCGCCGCGGAGTCGGCGCTCGTGGCGGCACGGCGCGACGGCACCGTCGACGAACCGGGGGCGCTTCCCTCGTTCCTCGGCGTGCCGTGCCCGGTCAAGGACCTGACCATGGTCGCGGGCGTGGAGATGCGCGCGGGGTCGGCGGCGATCGACCCGTTCCTCGCGCCGTCGGACGACGGCGTCACGACCCTCCTGCGCCGCGCCGGGACCGTCATGGTCGGCAAGACCTCGACGCCCGAGCTCGGACTGCCCTGCTACACCGAGCCCGACGTCGGCCCGACCGCCCGCACGCCGTGGGACCTCGCGCGTTCGGCGGGCGGGTCGAGCGGCGGCGCCGCCGCGGCGGTCGCGGCGCGCGTCGTGCCCGTCGCGCACGGCAGCGACGGCGGCGGCTCGCTGCGCATCCCCGCGAGCGCGTGCGGGCTCGTCGGCCTCAAGCCGTCGCGCGGGCTCGTGAGCCCCGGCCCGTACGGCGTCGACGGCGCAGGGCTGGCGACGCACGGCGTCCTCACCCGGTCGGTGCGCGACACCGCGGCGTTCCTCGACGTCCTGGCCCGCCCGTGGCCGGGAGACACGTTCACGGGCGGCGCCGCCCGCCGCACGCTCCAGGACGGCGACGCGCCCACGACCTACCTCGCGGCGAGCGCCGTCGTGCCGCGTGCGCTCCGCGTCGGGCTCCTGACCGACCCGGTGATCGCCGCCGGCGCACCCGTGCACCCCGCGTGCGCCGACGCCGCCCGCGCCGCCGCGACCCTCCTCGTCGAGGCGGGCCACGAGGTCGTCGACGTCGCCCCTCCGTTCGGGGCCGAGCGCTGGGACGCCTTCGCGGCGCTGTGGTCGGTCGGCGCGCTCCAGGCACCGGTCCCGCCGGACCGCGAGCACCTGCTCGTCCCCCTCACGCGCTGGCTGCGCGAGCGGGGCCGTGCGGTCTCCGGCCTCGAGTACGCGACCGCGCTCGCCGGGGTGCAGCAGCTCACGCGCGACGTCGCGGCGGCGTGGGCGGGCGTCGACGTCGTGCTCTCCCCCACGCTCGCCCAGCCGCCCGCGCTGATCGGCACCCAGCGCCTCGACGACGACCCCGCCGCCGACTTCGCCGCGCAGACCGCGTTCACGCCGTGGACGAGCGTGTGGAACCTCACCGGACGACCCGCGATCTCCCTGCCGCTCGGGGAGGCGCAGGTCGCGGACCCGGGCCACGCGCAGCGCACGGTCCCGGTGGGCGTCATGCTCGGTGCCGATCACGGCGACGACGCGCTGCTCCTCGCCCTGGCCGCCCAGCTCGAGCGCGCCGCACCGTGGTCGCACCGCCGCCCGGGGGCCCTCGCGTGACCGCGTACGTCGCGCTGCTGTTCGCCGTGAACGTCGGCGGTCGCAAGGTCCCGTCGACGGGGCTGCGGGCGCTCGCCGGCGAGCTCGGGTTCGCGCACGCCCGGACGGTCGTCAACAGCGGGAACCTCGTGGTGGCGCCCGGGACGTCGGGCGCGTCCGGGCCCGACGACGTCGCGCGCCTCGTCCGCGCGGGTGTCGCCGAGCGCTTCGGCCTGGACGCCGCCGTCGCGGTGCTCACCACCGAGCGGCTGCGCAAGATCGTCCTGGGCAACCCGCTCCCGGACGACGCCCGGGACCGCCCGTCGGGCCTGCTCGTCCTCGTCGGCGAGACCCCGGTCGACCCCGACGCCGCGACCGCGCTGGAGGACCGCCCCGGCAGCGAGCGTGCCGCCGTCGCGAACGGCGTGCTCTACGTCGCCTACCCCGACGGGATCGGACGCTCGAAGCTCACGACGCCCGTGCTCACCAAGGCTGCCCGCACGCCCGTCACCGGCCGCAACTGGAACACCGTCACGCGCCTCCTCGACCTCGCCGAGGACGCCGACCACCTGCCGGGGTAGAACCCTGGTCCGCCGAGGGAGAACCCTGGTAGCGCGAGGTAGAGGCGTGGTCATGCCCGACGGCGGTCCGGTTGCATGAGGTGGGCGGCGGCGCCCAAGGTCGGCGCTCGCCCGACCAAGGTTTTACCTCGGCGGACCAGGGTTCTCCCTCGGCGGACCAGGGTTCTCCCTCGGCGGGGTGGCGGGGCGCCAGTGCTGGGTCTTGTCGACGTCGCGCACCACGACGTCGAGGCGCGCGAGCTCGCGACGCAGCTCGGCGGCGTCGGCGGCCTTGTCGGCGTCGAGCATCGAGGCACGGGCGCGCAGCACCGCGTCGGCGCTCGGCGGCAGGGCGGGGTCGCCCGGGACCCAGCGGCGGAAGCGCGCGAGGTGCGGGTCGGCGTCGTGCCATGGCCAGCCGACCGTCCGGAACGCGGCCGCCAGGCGGTCGGTCGCGAGCTCGGTGCGCACGTGCGCGAGCTCGACGACCCGCGCATCGCGCGCCGAGGTGGTCCTCACGCCGAGGACGACGAGGTCCTTGCGGTCGACGAACACGTCGGTGACGCGGTCACGGGAGACCTCGGTCCGGTCGCCGCGCAGCGCGACGGACGCGCGCCCGGCGTCGACGGTGACGACGGCGATGTCCCGCACCGCATGGGCGGCGAACGCCAGCCCGGCGACCACACCGACGACGAGGCAGATCACGATCCCGAGGAGTCCGCGCTCCCCGAGGAGCTCGTCGACGAGTCGCGCCGGACCCTGGAACGGGACCCATGGCAGACCGGTCATCCACCCCGCGAGCCGCAGGAGCCCGTAGGCGAGCAGCGCCCCGAGCACGGGCGACCCGATCCACAGGACCCCACGGTCGAGCGGGGTCGGGCCGACCGTCACGGGCGGCGAGGAGGCGGGCGGGGGGCGAGGATCGACGTCGGGCACGGGCGCCATCCTCTCCGCACGTCGCGTCCCGGTCGATCCCCCGCGAGGATGACACCCTGCTCCCGGATCCGCCTCGCGGGTTACGGGGCACGTAGGATCGAGGGCGGTGTGCCGGGAAGTCTGGTCGGCCACGGAGCCCGCGCCCTGCAGGACCGTGCGAGACGTCCGCGACCCCGGGAGCACGATGACCCACGCCACCTCGCCCTCCGGCCCGCAGGCCACCCCACCCGCAGGCGGCCCCGCACCGTCGGCGCTCGCGCGCGTCCGCCGCTGGGCGAGCCGCGAGACGACAGGGGGCGCGCTGCTCATCGGCGCAGCGCTCCTCGCCCTCGTCTGGGCCAACTCCCCCTGGCGCGACGCCTACACGGCGCTGTCGGCGACCGTCGTCGGCCCGGCCACGATCGGCCCCCTCCCGGTGCACCTCGACCTCAGCCTCGGCACGTGGGCGGCGGACGGCCTGCTCGCGGTCTTCTTCTTCGTCGTCGGCGTCGAGCTCAAGCAGGAGCTCGTGGCCGGGAGCCTGCGCAACCCGCGGCAGGCGGGCGTGCCGGTGCTCGCCGCCGTCGGTGGCATGGCCGTGCCCGCGGTGATCTTCGTCGTCGTGGTCGGGCTCGCCGGCGACCCGGGTGCGCTGCACGGGTGGGCCATCCCCACCGCCACCGACATCGCCTTCGCGCTGGGCGTGCTGGCCGTGTTCGGGCGCGGCCTGCCCGCCGCGATCCGCACGTTCCTCCTCACGCTCGCGGTGGTCGACGACCTGCTCGCGATCGTCGTCATCGCGGTCTTCTACACGGACGGGATCCGGTGGGGCGCGCTCGCGGGGGCGCTGGGCGCCGTCGCTGTCTTCGCGCTGCTGGTCCGGGTGGCCCGTCCCCGCTGGTGGCTCCTGCTCCCGGTCGCGCTCGTCGCCTGGACGTTCATGCACTCCTCGGGCGTGCACGCCACGATCTCGGGCGTCCTGCTCGGGTTCACCGTGCCCGCGCTGGCCGTGCACGGTGAGGACGAGGTGCGCACGCACCGGTACGAGCACGCGCTGCGGCCGGTCTCCCAGGGGATCGCGCTGCCGGTGTTCGCGTTCTTCGCCGCGGGCGTGACGGTCGTCGGCGGCGACGTCCCGGTGTCCGAGGTGCTCTCGCAGCCGGTCGTGGTCGCCATCGTGCTCGGCCTGGTCGTCGGCAAGCTCGTCGGCGTGCTCGGCGTGACCGCGCTCGTCACGCGCCTCACGCCGCTGCGGCTCGCCCCGGGCATCGGCGTGCGGGACCTGCTGCCCGTCGGGCTCCTCGCGGGCATCGGCTTCACCGTGGCGCTGCTCGTCGCCGAGCTCTCCTTCGAGGACGGCGAGCACACCGACGGCGCCAAGCTCGCGATCCTCGCCGCGTCCGCGATCGCCGCCGCCCTCGCGGCGCTGGCGCTGCGGTGGGACGCGCGACGCGGCCGCACGGACGACATGAACCTCGACGACGTGCCCGACGACGTCACGGACCACATCGGCGACGCGAAGGACCGCCTCGATCACTGAGCGCGCCCGTGCGTTCGCCACGGGGCCCCCGGGCGCGCGATGATCGGGCACGAGGAGCACGGCGACGGTGCCGTGCACGACGAGGGCGGCCCACCATCCCCGGGCCGCCGGTGACGAGGAGGTCACGCCATGAGCCCCACGATCACGTCCCCACGAGGGACGGGGCTGGACAAGGTGGTCGCGTCGGCGGCCGACGCGGTCGCGGACGTGCCCGACGGCGCGTCGCTCGCCGTCGGCGGGTTCGGCCTGTGCGGCAACCCCATCGCGCTCATCGAGGCGCTGCTCGCCCGCGGCACACGCGACCTGTGGGTCGTGAGCAACAACTGCGGCGTCGACGACTGGGGCCTGGGCGTCCTGCTCGGCGCGGGCCGCATCCGGAGGATGACGAGCTCGTACGTCGGGGAGAACAAGGAGTTCGAGCGGCAGTTCCTCTCGGGCGAGCTCGAGCTCGAGCTCACGCCGCAGGGCACGCTCGCGGAGAAGCTGCGCGCCGGCGGCGCGGGCATCGCGGGGTTCTGGACGCGCACGGGCGTCGGCACGCAGGTCGCCGAGGGCGGGCTGCCCCAGCGGTACGACGGCGCGGGCGGCGTCGCGCAGGCGAGCGCGCCCAAGGAGGTGCGCACGTTCGGCGTCGGGCCGCGCGGCCGCGACGGGTCGTACGCCGACGAGGCGGAGTTCGTGCTGGAGGACGCGATCACGACCGACTACGCGCTCGTGCACGCGCTGCGCGGCGACCGGCACGGCAACCTCGTGTTCCACCGCTCGGCGCGGAACTTCTCCCCGCTCGCCGCGATGGCGGGCCGCGTGTGCGTCGCGCAGGTCGAGGAGCTCGTCGAGCCCGGCGAGATCGACCCCGACGAGGTGCACCTGCCCGGCGTGTTCGTACACCGCGTCGTCGAGGTCGGGCCCGACGTGCCCCAGCGCATCGAGCGCCGCACGGTGCGCCCGGCCGCGGGAGCCGACCGGCCCGTGCCCGCGCCGTCGGGCACCGCGACCAGCGTGAAGGAGGGCTGAGTCATGCCGCTCACCCGCGACGAGATGGCCGCGCGCGGCGCGCGCGGCCAT
>CAZFUQ010000057.1:14932-18157 GCA_964521905.1 uncultured Cellulosimicrobium sp. | reverse complement strand
ACCACGTACTCCTTCGCCGGGTCCAGCCTCCCCGCCGCGACCGTCAGCGTGGTCGTGAACGCACCCTCGCGCACCTGCGCCGCGGGAACCCAGCCCTGCACGAGCCACCCCGTCGACACCAGCGGACCGCTGCCGTCCCAGACCGACCTCTCGCCGATCAGCACGTAGGCGCCGTTGGCCGCGCCCGCGCCCACGAACCCGGTCCCCGAGACGGTGAACGTGTTGTCCACGGAGGGGTCCACCGGGGTCGCCGGCGACACCGTCACCTCCGGGTCGGCCGTGGGCTCCGGCTCCGGCTCAGGCTCGGGCTCGGGCTCGGGCTCGACGGCGGTCACGGCGTGCGCGACGGAGCCCGAGGTCGACGCGACGAACGCCGCCAGGTCGGCCGGCGCGAACGCGGCGCCGAGGTCGTGCCCACCCACGGCGAGGGTCGTCGTCTCGAGGCTCGCGACGCCGTCGGACACCGGTGCGGTGCCGAGCGTGGCGTCGCCGTCGCGGAACTCGACCGTGCCCGCGGCGGCGGGCGCGACGGTCGCGGTGAGCGTCACCGGGGCGCCTGCGACGGACGTGCCGGACGGCGCGACGCTGAGCGTGGTCGTCGTCGCGGTCGCCGGGGCGACGGGTGCCGGGACGTCCAGGGTCGCGGTGAGCGTCGAGATCGGCTGGCCGACGTAGTCGCCGAACTGCGGGTCCACCGCGGCGACGCCGGCCGCGAAGGAGCCGTTCGCGGTGACGACGAGCGTGTCGCCCTCGCGCGCGGTGCCGACGGAGACGTCCGCGACGACCACGTCGTCCGACACGGTGCCCGCCGACGCGAAGTCCGCGGTGAGCACTCCCGACGTCGGGCCGGTGACGGCGAGGCGGACGTCCGAGATCGTCAGGTCGAGCACGCCGCCGTGCGCGGAGTAGTTGACCGAGCCGCCGAGGCGGACGGTGCCGACCCCCGTCTCCGCGTCCACGCTCCCAGACGCGGAGGGATAGACGGACTTCCCGCCGACGAGCGCGGGAGTGATCGTCCCGGAGCCGCCGACGTAACCCGTCCAGGAGTCCTTGAAGTTCCAGGTGGCCGAGCCGCCCCGGATCTCCGCGGGCGCGGCCTGGGCCGGGGCTCCGAGCCCGACGACGGTGACGCCGGCGACGAGGGCGCCCGCGAGGATCGAGGCGAGCCCGCGGCGGACGCGTCTCGGCAGTGATGTGCGCACAAGGTCTCCCGTGCTGGTCCGTGCGTGTCCCGGGGCTGAGAGCGGGACGGCGGGGGGCTGGACGAGGATGATCTGACACCCCGTCGGCAACGGACTGTATAAGGCTCGCCTCACCAAAGCAAGGTAAGCCTGACCTTCACGGGTGTGAGATGGGCGACCGGGGCCGCAGCACCACCTCGGCGCGCGGTCAGGCCAGACCGAGGTCCTCGAGGCTGAAGAGGTAGTGGTACGGGACGCCGAGCGCGGCGATCTTCTCGCCCGCGCCGGTCGCGCGGTCGACGATCGTCGCGACGCCCACGACCTCGCCCCCGGCCGCGCGGACGGCCTCGATCGCCGCGATCGGCGAACCGCCCGTCGTCGTCGTGTCCTCGACGACGACGACCTTGCGGCCCGCGACGTCCGGGCCCTCGATCTGGCGCTGCATGCCGTGCGCCTTGGCCGCCTTGCGCACGACGAACGCGTCGAGGTCCTGCCCGCGCGACGCGGCGGCGTGCAGGAGTGCGGTCGCGATCGGGTCGGCGCCGAGCGTCAGGCCGCCGACCGCGTCGATCTCCGCCGTCCCGAGGCCCTGCTCCTCGAGGAGGTCGAGCATCTGGTGGCCGATGAGCGGCGCCGCGCGATGGTGCAGCGTGACCCGCCGCAGGTCCACGTAGTAGTCCGCCTCCTTGCCCGAGGAGAGCGTGACCCGGCCGTGCACGACGGCGAGCTCGCGGATGAGGTCGAGCAGCTGCTCGCGGGGCGTCGAGGAGAGATCGTTAGTCACGCCCGTCAGGGTAGTGGGCGCGAGCCTGTACCGCGCCCGCCGCGACGGCTCGCGGTGAAGCCCCGCTACCGGTACCTGCCGATCGCACGGACGGCGGAGCGAGGCATAGCGCGGAGCGCGGCAGAGGCCACCCGGTAGCGCACCGACGGCGTCGAGATGACGACGCCGCGCCGCACGTCCGCGAGCGCCGCGGCGACGACGCGGTCGGCGTTCAGCCACGCGAGGTCGGGGAGCACGGACTTGTCGATGCCGGCCCGGTCGTGGAACTCGGTGTGCGTGAAGCCCGGGCACAGGACGGTCGCGCTGACCCCCGTGCCGTGCAGCTCGACGGCGAGCCCCTCCGTGAACGACCGCACCCAGGCCTTCGCCGCCGCGTAGGTGCCGCCGGCGGTGAGGGCGGCGACGGACGCGACGTTGAGGATCGCGCCTCGCCCGCGCGCGGTCATCTGGCCGGCTGCGGCGTGCGACAGGACCATGACCGCCCGGACCATGACGTCCAGCGCACGCAGCTCGACGTCGATGTCGCCGCCGACGAAGTGCTGGTGCGTCGCGAAGCCCGCGTTGTTGACCAGCAGCCCGACCGGGCGCTCGTCCGGACCACCGGGCGCGGCGAGGCGCTCTGCCACGCGCGCGACGTCGTCGGGCACGGAGAGATCCGCGCGCAGGACCAGGACCCGCACTCCCGCGGCGGCCCGGATCTGGCCGGCGACCTCCTCGAGGCGAGCCTCGTCACGGGCGACGAGCACGAGGTCGTGCCGCGCCGTGGCGAGCTGCCATGCGAACTCCAGGCCCAGGCCGGCGGTCGCGCCGGTGATGAGAGCTGTCGCCATGACCACAGCCTACGGGCGGCGGGCAGCAGCCTCGTGCGCGAACCGCACGATGCGCCGAGCCCGGAGCACGAGCGCGTACCCGATGGCGCTCACGTGCCCGACCACCCGCATCTCCTCGTTGACCGCCCCGGGAAGGACAGGGTCCTCGTCGGGGATGACGGAGTCGAACGCGGCGCGCAGGCTCAGCACGCGCGCACGCTCCTCGGGACCGAGCCGCTCGAGCAGCGTCGGGACCGTGCGCAGCGACTCCTCGAACACGTCGTTGTGGGCGAGCACCGGGTCGGGGATCGCGGACGGGTCGTGGAACTTCCCGGTGACGAGCACGACGGCCGCGAGGTCGGGCCGGTGCGCGTACGCGGCCAGCACCGCGCCCGCACCCGCGGAGGCGCCGACCAGGACGGGGGTCTCGCCGCGCGCCTCGACCCGCGCG
>CAZFUQ010000057.1:0-14832 GCA_964521905.1 uncultured Cellulosimicrobium sp. | reverse complement strand
CCCGCGCGGCGTGCCCCGCGGTCGTTCGGAGGGGGTGTGGCGCGTCCGGCTCATGTCGGGCCGAGTCTACGGACGCCGACCGCCCGGGGCGCGACGTACGGTGGGGCGCGTGCGCCTCGCGACCTGGAACATCAACTCCGTCCGCGCCCGGGTCGACCGGGCGATCGCCTTCCTCGAGCGGACCGGGACGGACGTCCTGGCGCTCCAGGAGACCAAGTGCACCGACGCGCAGTTCCCCGTCGAACCGTTCGAGGCGGCGGGCTACGAGGTGGCGCACGTCGGCGTGAACCAGTGGAACGGCGTCGCGGTCGTCTCCCGCGTGGGCCTGGCCGACGTCGAGACCTTCTTCCCCGGCCAGCCCGCCTTCGCCGAGAAGGTCGAGGCCCGGGCGCTCGGCGCGACCTGCGGCGGCGTCCGCGTGTGGAGCCTCTACGTCCCGCACGGGCGGGAGGTCGGCGACCCGCACTACGCCTACAAGCTGCGCTGGCTCGACGAGCTCCGTGCGCAGGCCGAGGGCTGGCTCGTCGCCGACCCCTCGGCGCAGGTCGCGCTCGTCGGCGACTGGAACGTCGCACCGCTGGACACCGACGTGTGGGACGTCGCGGCCTTCGCCGGCAAGACCCACGTGACGCCGGCCGAGCGGGACGCGTTCGCCGCGTTCGGCGCCGCCGGGTACACCGAGGTCACGCGCGAGGCGGTCCCCGCCGAGCACACCTACACGTACTGGGACTACCAGCGCCTGCGGTTCCCGCGGAACGAGGGCATGCGGATCGACTTCGCCTACCTGTCCCCCGCGGCGCGCGCCCGTGTCACGGGCGTGACGATCGACCGCGACGAGCGCAAGGGCAAGGGCGCGTCGGACCACGTCCCGGTGGTCCTCGACCTCGACGACTGACGTGGCCATCGGCGGCGCGGTCTGCCGCCGGAGTACCGCACGTTCGACGTGTTGGGCCCGTAGTCGTGCGAGTCGACGTACACGGTGCTGAACGTCGCGTCGTCGTACGAGTCGTCCGAGTCCTTGCCGTCGTGGAAGGCGTTGCCCGCGTCGCCGAAGTTCATGTGCATGCGCATGTCGATGACGTTCATGCCCGAGAGCTGCGAGCGGTCCGGCACGTGGTACGTGCTGCTGCGAGATCTAGCGAGTGATGCTCCTCGTTGCAGGGCCTCGCCCACGAAGCGGACGCCGCCCGCGGTCGTCGCTACGGTGTGTGCATGACGACGCCACCCGTCCCGCCGTACGGGTCTCCCGACGAACCGCCGGACCCCTACGCCGCACCGCGACCCCAGCAGCCGCCCCTCACGCCGTACAACCCGCCCGCGGACGACCCCTACGGGACGCCGCCCGTCCAGGGCGGGCCGGCGTCGCCCTACGGACCCGCGACGCCCTCGTACGGCGCCGCCCCCGACCCGTACGGCGCAGCCCCGGACCCCTACCCGGGCCAGGGTGCGTACGGCGCGACGCACCCCACGTACCCCGCGCCCGGCCAGCCCGGCCCGGGCTACCCCGGCGGCTATCCGGCCCCCGGGTACCCGGCCTACGGGGCCGCCTACACACCGCCGCCCCGCACGAACGGCATCGCGCTCGCCTCGATGATCGTGTCCATCGCGAGCCTGCTGCTCTGCGTCGGGTTCCCGGGGATCGTCGGGCTCGTGCTCGGGATCGTCGGGCTCAACCAGGTGATGCGGGACGGGTCGCGCGGCCGTGGTTTCGCGATCACCGGCATCGTCGTCGGGGCGGTCGCGACCGCGTTCGCGATGCTCGTCGTGGTCGCCGCGACCCTGGGCGAGTAGCCGTGGCCGACGACGACCTCTTCGCCCCGCCCGGCGGCCCGGCCGGTCCTCGGCAGGGCGCCGTGCCGCCGCCACCGCCCGCCCCGGGCGACAGCATCCCTGCCCCGGCGGACCCGGGGTTCGCCGCGGGGACCTACTACGCGCCCGGGTGGCGCCCCGAGCGTCCGCGCGTCGAGCCGCTCGCCGTGGCGAGCGTGCCCGCCGGCGTCGTGCTGGGCCCGGTGGGCGTCGGCCTCGGTGGCGCGGCGCTGTCGCGCGTGCGTACGCGGGGGACCCGCGGCCGCGGCCTCGCGGTCGCGGGCATGGTGGTCGGTGCCGTGGTCACGGTCGGGTGGGCGCTCGGCGCGTTCGCCTGGTGGCAGGGCGACCAGGCCCGCACCCCGCTCACGGGCGACGTCGACGCGCCCCGGACCGTCACCGCGCGCCAGCTCGTGCTCGGCACGTGCCTCGACGAGCTCCCGCCGGACGGCGAGGTGTCGAGCGTGCGCGCCGTCCCGTGCGCGGACGAGCACCGCGCGCAGGTCGTCGCGCGCACCGACTTCGGGTCGGCCGAGGTGTGGCCCGGCCAGGCGGCCGCGGACCGTCGCGTCGCGCGCGTGTGCACGCCCGAGACGCTGGGTCAGGACGTCCCCGAGGGCGTCGAGCTCGTCGTCTGGTCGCCCACCGAGGCCTCCTGGCGCGACGGCGACCGCACCGGGCTGTGCCTCGTGGGCAGCACCGAGGCCCTGCCCGCCGACCTCCTCGGCTAGGACCCCGCGCCGTCGCGCGCCCCCGGGTGCGCGCCGGCGCGGGGATCATTACCTACCGATCGGTTGGCTTCTGGGTTACCGTGGGAGCAGCACCGCGGGCGCGTCCGCCCGCCCGGGAACCGAAGGAGCACCATGACCGCGACCTCCGACGCCGGCACGAGCACGCAGCCGGGCGAGCAGCTCGACGTCGACGCCACGCTCGCCCGCCTCACGCTCGAGGAGAAGGCGTCGCTGCTGTCCGGCCTCGACTTCTGGCACACCCAGCCCGTCGAGCGCGACGGCGAGACGCTCGTCCCGGCGGTCATGGTCACCGACGGCCCGCACGGCCTGCGCAAGCAGGCGACGGCCGCCGACCACCTCGGCATCGGCGACTCGGTCCCGGCGACGTGCTTCCCGACCGCCGCGGCGCTCGGGTCGTCGTGGGACCGCGACCTGCTGTTCCGCGTCGGTGTGGCGCTCGGCCGCGAGACGCGCGCCAACGACGTCGCCGTCCTCCTCGGCCCGGGCGTCAACATCAAGCGCTCCCCGTTGTGCGGGCGCAACTTCGAGTACTTCTCCGAGGACCCGCACGTCGCGGGCGAGCTCGCGGCCCCGCTCGTCGAGGGCATCCAGTCGCAGGGCGTGGGCACGTCGCTCAAGCACTTCGCGGCGAACAACCAGGAGGCCGACCGCATGCGCGTGTCCGCCGACGTCGACGAGCGCACCCTGCGCGAGATCTACCTGCCCGCGTTCGAGCGCGTCGTGAAGGACGCGCAGCCGTGGACCGTCATGTGCTCGTACAACAAGGTCAACGGCACCTACGCGTCGCAGGACCCGTGGCTGCTCACCGAGGTCCTGCGCGACGAGTGGGGCTTCGAAGGACTCGTCGTGTCCGACTGGGGCGCCGTGCGCGACCGCGTCGCGGCCGTCGCCGCGGGACTCGACCTCGAGATGCCTGCGTCGGGCGGTCGCACGGACGCCGCGGTCGTCGCCGCCGTGCGCGAGGGCCGGCTCGACGAGTCGGTCGTCGACACGGCCGCCCGCCGCGTCCTCGAGCTCGTCGCCCGCTCGCGGCCGGCGCTCACCGGTGCCTCGTCCACGTTCGACGTCGCCGCGCACCACGCGCTGGCCCGCGAGGCCGCCGCGGCAGGGACCGTGCTGCTGCGCAACGAGCCCGTCGGGGACGACGACGCCCCGCTGCTGCCGCTCGACCCCGCCGCGGAGGGTCTCGTCGTCGTCGGCGAGCTCGCGCGCACCCCGCGCTACCAGGGCGCCGGCTCCTCGCAGGTGCACCCGACCCGCCTCGACGACGCGCTCGGCGCGCTGCGCGACGCGGCCGGGCACGACGTCCCGTTCGCCCCCGGCTACACCGTCGCGGAGGGTCCTTCGACCGACCGCAGCGACGCCGAGCTCGTGGCCGAGGCCGTCGACCTCGCGCGCGCGGCGAGCACCGTCGTCGTCTTCCTCGGCCTGCCCGCGTCGTACGAGTCCGAGGGGTACGACCGCGAGCACCTCGACCTGCCCGCCGACCAGGTCGCGCTGCTCGGGGCGGTCGCCGCCGCCAACCCGCGCGTCGTCGTCGTGCTGTCGAACGGGTCGGTCGTGTCCGTCGCGGGCTGGGAGCGGGACGCCCCGGCGGTCGTCGAGGGCTGGCTCGGCGGCCAGGCCGGCGGGTCGGGCGTCGTCGACGTCCTCACCGGCGTCGTGAACCCGGCGGGCCGCCTCACCGAGACCGTCCCGCTGCGGCTGGAGGACACCCCGGCGTTCGGGAACTTCCCCGGCGAGCTCGGGCACGTGCGCTACGGCGAGGGCCTGCTCGTGGGCTACCGCTGGTACGACGCGCGGGACACCGCGGTCGCCTACCCCTTCGGGCACGGGCTGTCGTACACGACGTTCGCGTACGACGACGTGACCGCCGTCGCCACGGGCTCCGGCGCCGACGCGGCCGTGCGCGTGAGCGTGCGCGTGACGAACACCGGCCGCCGCGCGGGCGCGGAGGTCGTGCAGGTGTACGTCGGCGACCCGCACGCGCAGGTGTCACGTCCGGTGCGCGAGCTCCGGGGCTTCGAGCGCGTCGAGCTCGAGCCGGGCGCCTCGCGCGTCGTGACGGTCGACCTCGACGCCCGCGCGCTGTCCTACTGGCACCCCGTGCTGCGCCGCTGGGTCGTCGAGGGCGGCGAGTTCGTCGTGTCCGTCGGCGCGTCGTCGCGCGACCTGCGCGGCGAGGTCGCCGTCGTGGTCGACGGCGAGGACGTCACCCTGCCGCTGCACGAGCTGTCGACCGTCGCCGAGGCCATGGCGCACCCCGTCGTCGGCGAGCGGGTGCGCGCGCTCGTGCACGGCGGAGCCGTCGCGGACGACATGCTCGGGATGATCGGCGACATGCCGCTCGTCGTCGTCGCGGACTTCGGCATGGCCGGCCTCGACCGCGCCGCGCTCGACGACCTCGTCGCGGCGGCGAACGGCCGCTGAGGCGGCGCCGGGCCGTCCCCGACGGCGCGGGCGCGGACGTGCGCCCCGCCGTCGGGGACGGTCAGTCCGTGAGGACGAGCCGGAGGAACGCGCGCAGGTCGGCGGCCATGTCGACGCGCTCGGCCCTCGGGCGGTCCAGCGAGAGCAGCCACTGGACCTGGAGCCCGTCCATGAGCGCGACCAGCTGCCGCGCCACGACGCCCGGCTCGAGACCCGGGCGCATCCGCCCGGTGCGGGCGCGGAGCTCGAGCTGCTCGCCGATCCGCTCGAGCGTCGACTCGTAGCGCCGGACGAAGTACTCGTGCGCCGGGTGGTCGGGAGAGGTCGCCTCGGCCGCGAGCGCCGTGAAGAGCTCGACGATCGGCCGGCGCAGGGCGTTGCGCTCGACGAGGCGCACGAGCGCGTCGAAGAAGTCGGTGCCGCGCGCGAGGTCCTCGTCGAGGTCCGCCCCGTCGACCGTGTCGCGGTGCAGGAGCACGGCCTCGAGCAGCGCGGCCTTCGTCGGGAAGTGGTGGAGCAGCCCGGGGTGGGACATGCCGACACGCGACGCGAGCTCGCGCAGCGAGGCAGCGTGGTAGCCGACCTCGCCGAACAGGACGATGGCGGCCTGCAGGATCTCCTCGCGCTTGGCACGACCCTTGGCGTACCCGCGCCCGGGGTCGGGCGTCCCGGCCCGGCGGCGCGCTCCGCCGTCACGGCCCGCGCCGATCGCGGTGGTGGTCATGGTCGTGCTCCGTCCGTCGTCCGACGAGGGAAGACCCTACCGACCATCGCGACCGTCGCCGTCGACGGGCTCCAGGATCGCGCGGCTCCCCCGGTGGCCGGCACGGGGCGGGCGGCGTCTCGCGCCGTCAGGAGGTGGGCGCGGCCGTGCCCGAGGTGCCCGGGTCGCCCGTCGTCGAGCCGGGCGTGCCGGTCGAGGGGCGATCCGTGGACGGCGTGGGCGTCGGTTCGGCGGGCGTCGTCCCGCCCGCCGAGCCGTCGTCGCCGGAGCCCGGGGCGACCGCGAGGGCCTCGGCCGTCGCGGCCGTCACCGATCCGTCGGCCGTGAGGCCGTGCGCCTGCTGGAACGCGCGCAGCGCGGCGACGGTCGCGTCGTCCAGCGTCCCCGTGACCTCGATCGTCGCGCCGTGCGCCCGCAGCCGCTCCTGGACCCACGACACGGACTCCTGCTCGGGGTCGGTCGTCGGGGCCGGCGTCGTCGGGGACGGTGCGGGCGTCGTCGGGCTCGGGGTGGTGGTCGGGTCGGGTGCGGTCTCGGGCGCCGTGGTCGTGGGCGGGCCGGTCGGCGCGACGGGCGCGCTCGACGCCGGGGGGCGCGACGGCGTCGTGCCGGAGTCCGCGTCGTCGGGCGGCGGGACCCGTGTCACCTCGGGGCGGGGCGTGTCGGGCCGCGGCGTCACGTCCGGGAGGCCGCTCTCGACGCCGGACGAGCCGTCGGCGGTGACGCCCTCGACGACGACGGCCTCGCCGCCCCCGGTCGCCGCGCCCACCATCCCGGCGGCGGCGAGGACGAGGGTCACGGCGCCGGCGCCCGCGGCGACCGTGACCCACGGCATGGCGGCGCGGTGCGGGAGTCCCGCTCGGGCCTGCTCGGCCACGGGCTCGTCCGCGGTGCCAGGACGACGACGCACTGCGCCTCCTCTCGAGACTGTCGGGGACCGACGGGCGACGCGACGCGCTGCCCGCCGGAGCGGCCGGGTGAACGTCCACCCTGCCCCATGCCCCGCCCCGATGTCACGCCCGCGTCCCTCACCTGCGTCGATGCTCACACTCCCGGACCCGGCCCCGGAACCGGGGCAGCGGCGTCCGACGAAGGTCGCAACCCGGGTTCCTCCCTGCGCCGCAAGACCGGGGACCCGCTCCCGCGGCAGCCTGGTGGCGCACCGCGCGGGAGACGTGCGGGACGCACGAGGAAGGGGATCGTCCATGGCCACCATCCAGGTCTCCGGGCTGCGCAAGGCGTACGGCACGTTCGACGCCGTGCACGACGCGACGTTCACGGCCCGGCCGGGCCGCGTCGTCGGGCTGCTCGGTCCGAACGGCGCCGGCAAGACGACGACGCTGCACGTCCTGCTGGGGCTCGCCACCCCGACCGCGGGCAGCGCGACGTTCGACGGCCGCACGTTCGCGGAGCTGGCGCACCCGGCCCGCACCGTCGGCGCGCTGCTCGACGCCGGTGGGCTGCACCCGGGCCGCACCGGCCGCGACCACCTGCGGGTGCTCGCCGCCGCCGGGCGCCTCCCGGCGGGCCGCGTCGAGGAGGTGCTCGCGCTCGTCGGCATGACGCCGGCCGCCGACCGGAAGGTGCGCACGTACTCGCTCGGCATGCGCCAGCGGATCGGGATCGCCGCCGCGCTCCTGGGCGACCCGGAGGTCCTCGTCCTCGACGAGCCCGCCAACGGGCTCGACCCGGCGGGCATGCGCTGGCTGCGCGACCTCGTGCGCGCGTTCGCCGACGACGGGGGGACCGTGCTGCTCGCGAGCCACGTCCTGTCCGAGGTGCGCCAGGTCGCGGACGACCTCGTCGTCGTCGGGCAGGGCCGCGTCGTCGCGGACGGCCCGCTCGACGACCTGCTCCACGGTGAGTCCCTCGAGGACTTCTACCTCGACCTGACCGCCACGACCGAAGGGGTGCGCTGATGTACCGCGCCGAGATGCTCAAGCTCCGCACGACGCTGACGCCCTGGGTCGTCGCCGCCGCGGCGATCGCCGGGATGCTCCTCACCCAGGTCCTCACGATCGTCCTGCCCCGCACCCTGCGAACGCTCGAGTCGATGGGCGCGGGCCCGGGGTCCGACGTCGGGTTCCACGTCGGCGTGCAGGTCTCGCCCGAGGACACGGCCGACCTGATGGCGGACCTCGCCACGGTGGCCGATCTCTCGACCGCCCCCGCCCAGCGGGCCCTGCTCGACCTCCTGGGCAACGGACCGGGCGGCTCCGGGTCGAGCGGGGTCACGGCCCTGTGCATGCTCCTCCTCGGCGCCCTCGCGGCCACCACGGACTTCCGCACGGGTGGCATCGTGCCGACCGCGCTCGCGGTCCCCGACCGGCTCCGGATCCTCGCGGGCAAGGCCGGCGCGACCGCCACGGCCGCGCTCGCCACGGGCGCCGCGCTGGCCGTGCTGACCGCGCTCGGGCTCGTCGTCGCCGTGGCCGTCACGCCCGGGGCGAGCCTCGCGATCGACGCCGGAGAGGCGCTCGGGGTGTGGGGCCGCGGACTCGCGGTCATGGTCCTGCTCGCCTGGCTCGGCCTCGCCGTGGGCGTGCTCGTGCGCGGTCAGGTCGCGGCCGTCGTCATCGTCGTGGGGGTCGCGCTCGTGGAGCCGATGGTGCAGGCGGCAGCGCTCGTCCTGACCGGCGGGGCGTCGAGCCTGACGTCCTGGCTGCCGATCACGCTCGCGTCCCTCGCGTCGGCGGGCCGTGGGACGGTCGAGCTCTTCGGCGGCTCGGCCCCGAGCGCCGTCGGCGCGGTGGCGGCGCTCGCCGGCCTGATCGGCTGGGCCGTGGTGCTGCTGGGCGCCGCGGGCACCACCCTGCGACGGCGCGACCTCGTCTGACCCGCCTCCCGACGTTGCTCGCCCGGCCCGCGGACCCCGTACCGTGGGCCGGGCGGCGACGCGACCACGTCGTCCTGGCGCACCCGCACCCGCACCCGCACCCACCCGGAGGAGATCGTGCTCGACGCGCTGCACCGCCGGCTCGACGCCGTCGGGATCCGGACGCCCACCTCCCGCGACGCGCTGCTCGGCGCCGTCGTCGCCGCGGCGTCCGCGGCGCTCTTCCTCACGCTGCTGCGCGCCGTGCCCCTCGACGCCGGCGAGGTCCTCGGCGCCGACCTCACGGCCGAGGACACGACGACCGGGCGCCTGGCCGCGGCCTGCGTCGTCCTCGTCGTGCAGGCGATGGCGCTCACCCTGCGCCGCCGCGCGCCCCTCGCGTGCCTCGCGCTCACGCTCCTCGGCCAGCTCGCGCTCACGCCGCTCCTCCCCGCCCTCGTCTCGTTCCAGGCACCGGCCGGCGTCGTCGCCGCGTACTCCGTGGGCGCCTACGCGCCACGCCGGACGGCCCTGTACGGGGCGAGCGCGGCGGCGGTCCTGCAGGTGCTGCTCGGCTACGTCCTCAGCGGCCCCGCCACGTCCGAGGAGCTGGGGATCTCGGTGGGCACGGAGCTCTGGGGCGGCCTCGCGTCGACCCTCGTCGTGTACCTCGGCGCCGCGCTCGTCGGCGCGTACGTGGCCACGCGCCGCGAGCTCGTCGCGCAGCTGCACGCGCGCGTCGACCAGGCCGAGCGCGAGCGCGAGGCGCTCGCCGCGCAGGCCGTCCTCGAGGAGCGCGGGCGCATGGCGCGCGAGCTCCACGACGTCGCCGCGCACCACCTGTCCGGGATCGTCGTGCAGGCCGCGGCCGCGGAGCGCCTCGTCGACGCCGACCCGGCCCGCGCCAAGGAGTCGCTGCGCTGGATCCGCGCCCAGGGCAAGGACACGCTGGACGACCTGCGCCTCGTCGTCGGCATCCTGCGCGGCCGGGACGACGACGCCACCGGTCCCGAGCGCGAGGCGCCGCAGCCCACGCTCGCGGACGTGCCCGCGCTCGTCGACACGGCCCGCGCGGCCGGGAGCGCCGTCGACGTCGAGACGACCGGCGAGCCCTGGGAGCCCGCCCCCAGCAGCCAGATCGCGGTCTACCGGGTGCTGCAGGAGGCCCTCGCCAACGCGCGGCGCCACGCCCCCGGCCGGCCCGTCGCGGTGCGGTTCGCGTGGTCGCCGGCCGAGGTGGTCCTCACCGTGCGCAACCCGGGCGCGGGGACCGCGGCGAGCCCGGGCGACCCCGGCCACGGGCTCGTCGGCATGCGCGAGCGCGCCGCCATGGTCGCCGGGACGCTCGACGCGCGGCGGGCGGCCGACGGCGCATGGGTCGTCCGCCTGGTCGTGCCGCGCGCGCCGGGCCGGGACGGCAGGGAGCCCGTGGTGGCCGCGGGTGGGGTCGTGCACGCCACCGGGGACGCCCCCGGGATCGGGAACGAGGAGCTCGGGTGACGCGGGTGGTGCTCGTGGACGACCAGGCGGTCGTCCGCGCGGGGTTCGAGGTGATCCTCGAGAGCGAGGGGATCGAGGTCGTCGGCCAGGCGTCGAACGGCGCCGACGCGGTGCGGGTCGCGCGCCGCGAGCGCCCCGACGTCGTGTGCATGGACGTGCGCATGCCCGGCGGGGACGGGATCACGGCGACGCGCGCGCTCGCGGGGCCGGACGTCGTCGACCCCGTGCCGGTGCTCGTGGTGAGCACGTTCGACCTGGACGACTACGTGTTCGGCGCGCTCGAGGCGGGGGCGAGCGGTTTCCTCCTCAAGGACGCCGAGCCGGAGGTCCTCGTCGACGCCGTGCGGCGGGTCGCGTCCGGGGACGGCCTCGTCGACCAGTCCCTCACCCGGCGCGTGATCGGCGAGTTCGCGCGACGTCGTGCACCGGTCTCCCGGGACGAGGCCGCGGCGGCGCTGCTCACGCCGCGCGAGCACGACATCGTCGGGCTCCTGTGCCGCGGGTCGTCCAACGCCGAGATCGCCACGGCCCTGTTCCTCGAGGCGAGCACCGTGAAGTCGCACCTGAGCCGGGCGATGACGAAGACGGGCGCGCGCGACCGTGTCCAGCTCGTCGTGTGGGCGTACGAGCACGGCATCGTCGGTCCGCGCGGCTGACCGCGGCGCGGGCGAGCGCGGCGGCCCGCGGCCGCTCCGGCCGGCCGAGGTTGTCAGCCGACCGAGGCGCGCGGCGCGGCGGCGTGGACCCCGCGCGGCGTCCAGCCGAGGAGCCCGGACCGCCCCAGCAGGTCCGCCGCGTACCACGCCGTCGCGAGCCACATCTCGGTGCCCTGCAGGCTCGGCGCGCCCTCCGGCGCGCGCGAGACCGTCCCGCCGGGCGCCGTCCGCGACCCCGCCGGCGCGAACGCGAGACCGTCCGCCGACCAGCGCGCCGCGATCCCGTCGAGGAGGTGGCGGGCGACGTCCTCGACCTCGCGCGCGCGGTACCCGTCGGCCCCGCAGCGACGCGCCCACCCGAGAAGGTGCACGACGTCGAGCGCGTCGCACGCGGTGACGCGCGGCTCGTCGAGCACGCCGGACGCCGCGTGCCGCAGCACCGTGTCCGTGAGCGGACGGCCGAGGCCGAGGGGCGTGCCCCACTGCGCGAAGGTGCCGCGGACGAGCCGGTACGTCCCGTTGACGGGCTCGCGCCAGCCGTCGGACGCGCGGGGAGCCCCCCACAGGCCCGTCACGGGGTCCCGGTGCTCCACGAGCCAGCCGACCAGCGCCTCGCGCGCGCCGTCCGGGACGGGCGTGCCCGTCTCGCGCGCCCAGGTCAGGGCCGTCCCCACGGTGTCGACCGTCGCACCGGCACCCCAGGCGCCCGTCCCCCACGGGAGCCCGGCGAGCAGGGCCGTCGTCTCGGGCGCGCTCGCCGCGGTGAACGGCGGCAGCGCGGGCAGCGCCGCGCCCAGCAGGTCGAGCGCGTAGCCCACGCACAGCACGTGGTAGGCGCCCGGCCCGTCCGGCCGCAGCTCGGGGACCCGTCCCGTCGGGCCGACGAGGTCGCCCAGCCGGCGGACGTGCTCGTCGCGGGCGAGCTCCCCGGGGACACCGCCGCCGAGCGCCGCGAGCTCGACCGCGTCGCAGTGCGCGCGGACCGTCGCGGCGGCTCCCGGGGCGTCGCGGTAGCGCTCGCCGTCGAACGCGCGCCCGACGACGCCCGGCAGCGCGGCGCGGACGTCGCCGCCGAACCGCTCGAGGCGGCGCGCGAGGTCGGCGTCCGGGTCGGGCCGCCGCGGCGCGGGGTCGGGGCGCACGCCGGTCCGGCGGTCGCGCACGACCCGCGCGGGGTTGCCGACCGCGACCGCGTAGGCGGGGACGTCGCGCGTCACGACGGCGCCCGCACCGATCACGGCGTGGTCGCCGACGGTCACACCGTCGAGGACGACGACGTGGGCCCCGATCCACACGTCGTCGCCGATCCGGACGCCGCGCGACGTGAGGCCCTGGCGGAAGACGGGGAGGTCGGTCCGGTCGAACGCGTGGTCGAACCCGAGCACGCTCGTCCGGCTGCCGATGCGCACGCCGTCCCCGATCCGCACGAGCCCGCGCACGGCGGCGGCGACGTTGACCGAGCAGTCGGCGCCGATCTCGACGTCGCCGGTGACGTGCGCGTGGGCCGCCAGGTAGCTGCGGTCACCGAGCGAGAACGCGTCGACGTCGACCTCGGCGAGCCCGGAGACCACGCAGCCCTCGCCCACCGTGTGACCGGCGGTGCGCAGGGCGTCCACGCGGTCGTCGTTGGCCTCGCGCTGCTCCACCGAGGCGGAGTCGGCGAACGACCAGGGGGCGAAGTCGGGGGTCAGCGGTCCGGGCACGTGCCACACGCTCTCACGCGCGGCGCGCGTCACGGCGGGGTGCGGACGAAGCGAAACGAAACGAAGCGCAGGCACGTGGGGTGTCCCGGCCGCGGGGTCCGCACCGGGGACGTCGACGCCCGGGTCCGGGTACTCACCACCACGCGCGGGGTGGTCCCGGCGGGAGGGCCGTCACGTCGTCGCGGATCAGAGCACCTGGAAGGCGAGGCCCTGCACGAGGCCGACGGCCACGTGCAGCAGCGCCGCGGCACCGAGCGCGGTCCCCGCCGCGGCGAGCGCCGTGCCCGCGCCGCGGCGAGCGAGCACGACCCACCCCGTGATCACCGCCACGAGGCCGAGGACGGCCGAGAGGACCGCGTGGATCGCCTGCACCGCCGCGAGCGTGGTCAGCACCGTCGTGCCCGACGAGACCACGACGGGCAGGAAGAGCGTGACGGCGGCGGTGAGCAGCACGGTCGCGACGCCGGCGAGGAGCGCGACCCACGCGAGCGGGGAGCGACGCGACCCGGGAGGCGGGGGCGCGTACGGGGTGGGCCGGTACGGCGTGGCGGGCGAGGGCCAGGACTCGGAGGACGACATGCGGACATCCTGTCGGAGGCCGCCCACGACGCACAGGGGGTCCGCGGAGCGCGGGCGCGCCTCGTGCTCGACCGCTCGACCGCTCGATCAGGCGCTGCGCGGCGCGCCCTCGATGAGGTCCTCGGAGTCGTCGGGCCGGTAGACGCACACCCACAGCGCCCGCGGGCGCACGGACACGTCGAGGCGCTCGGACGGCTCGATGACGTCGCCGTCGAGCTGTCGCGGCTGGGGGCGGTCCGAGACGACCGAGATCTCGCGGCCCCGCACGACCTCCCGGCTCGGCACCCGGCTCTTCCCGCGCACGACGCCCCACAGGAGCTGCACCCAGTGCTTGAGGTTGCGGGGCGCGACGATCGCGACCTCGAGCTGCCCGTTGTCCGGCTCGGCGTCGGGCAGGATGTTCGTCCCGGCCTGCAGGCGACCGACGTTCCCGACGAGCACGGTCCGTGCCCGACGCCGCCGCGTCCGACCGTCGACCGTCACCTCGAGGTTCATCTCGTCGTCCGCGAGGTGCTTGACGGCGGAGACGACGTAGGCGAGGGCGCCCGCCTTCGCCTTGAGCGCCGTGGGCGCGTCCTCCATCATCGCGGCGTCGAGGCCCATGCCGGCCATCACGGCGAAGACCTGTCCGTCGACCTCCCCGACGTCGATCTGTCGCCGCCCCCGCTCGAGCGCGAGCCGGATCCCGTCCTCGGGGTGCGCCGGGATGCCGAGGTTCGTCGCGAGGAGGTTGCCGGTGCCGCCCGGCAGGATCGCGAGCGCCGCGTCGGTGCCCACGAGCCCCTCGATGCACGCCCGGACCGTGCCGTCGCCGCCGCTGACGAACACGACCTCCGCGCCGTCGTCGACGGCCTGCCGCGCCTGTCCCGTGCCCGGGTCCTCGGCGGTCGTCTCGAGCCACGCCGGCTCGGGCCACCCCGCCTCCGCGAGCCGCGCGGTGATCGTGGCGCGCAGCTCGTCGAGGCCGTCGACCCGGTTCGGGTTGACGATGACGGCGGAGCGCAAGGGCTTCTCGTCGAGGCGTTGCTGGGCGGCGGGCTCGGTGGTCTCGTCGGTCGGCACGTCCCGAGTATGTCCCGACGCCGCACCGCCCGCCCGGCATCGACGTCCTCGGCGCCGCCGCACGAGGTAGAGCCCCGGTAGCGCGAGGTAGAGCCCTGGTCGATGACCAGGGCTCTACCTCGGCGGACCAAGGCTCTACCTCGGCGGACCAGGGCTCTACCTCGGCCCCCGGAGGATCATGCCGTGAGGATCTCCGTGCCGAGGGTCAGACCCTCCGCCTCGGGGTTGCGGTCCACGACCACGACGTCGCCGTCGCTCACGTCGCCGGAGAGCAGCATCCGCGCGAGCCGGTCGCCGATCTCGCGCTGCACGAGCCGGCGCAGCGGGCGCGCCCCGTACGCGGGGTCGAAGCCCTCGAGCGCGAGCCACTCGCGCGCCGCCGTCGTGACGTCGAGCGTGATGCGGCGGTCGGCGAGGCGCCGACCGAGACCGGCGACCTGGATGTCGACGATCCGGCCGAGCTCCTCGATCGTCAGCGGGTCGAAGACGATGACGTCGTCGAGGCGGTTGAGGAACTCCGGCTTGAAGCTCGCTCGCACCGCCCCCATCACGGCCTCGCGCTTCGCGGCGTCGTCCAGCGTCGGGTCCACGAGGAACTGCGAGCCGAGGTTCGACGTGAGCACGAGGATGACGTTGCGGAAGTCGACCGTGCGCCCCTGGCCGTCCGTGAGGCGGCCGTCGTCGAGCACCTGGAGGAGGATGTCGAAGACCTCGGGGTGCGCCTTCTCGACCTCGTCGAGCAGCACGACCGAGTACGGCCTGCGCCGCACGGCCTCGGTCAGCTGACCGCCCTGCTCGTAAC
>CAZFUQ010000056.1:0-18277 GCA_964521905.1 uncultured Cellulosimicrobium sp. | reverse complement strand
GGTGCGGCCGCCGAGACCGTGGGGGTGGGGGCCGCACCGGCCGGCTTCTCCTCGGCGCTCACGACGTCGCGGTACAGCTCGGTGAGCGACGGCCGCACGAGCGCGAACTCGTGCACCTGTCCCGCGGCGAGCGCCGCGCGCAGCACGGCCTGCTCGCGCCCGACCGTGCCCGCAGCGCCGACCGTGCCCGCCGTGCCGTCGGTGCCCGTGGCACCCGGGGTCAGCTCCACGACGGTGCGCGACCCCTCCAGGCTCACGGCCCGTGCGTCGGGCACGGCGCCGATCCACGTCGCCCCGGGCGGCCCGTCGACCACCCACCTCTCGGTCTCGGTACGGCGCAGCTCGTCGATCGTGCCGACCTCGACCATCGCGCCGTCCTTGATGATCCCGACCCGGTCGCACAGGCGCTCGACGAGGTCGAGCTGGTGGGAGGAGAAGACGACGGGCACGCCGGCCTCGGCGCGGTCGCGCAGCACGCCGCTCATGACGTCCACCGCCACGGGGTCGAGGCCGCTGAACGGCTCGTCGAGCACGAGGAGGTCGGGGTCGTGCGTGAGGGCCGCCGCGAGCTGGACGCGCTGCTGGTTGCCGAGCGAGAGCTTCTGCACCTCGTCGCCCCGGCGGGCGTCGACACCGAGCGTCCGCGTCCAGCGCTCCATCGCGTCCTTCGCGTCGGCGCCCGAGAGCCCGTGCAGCCGCGCGAGGTAGACGAGCTGCTCGCCCACCTTCATGCGCGGGTACAGGCCGCGCTCCTCGGGCATGTACCCGACGCGTCGGCGGGCCGCGAGGTCGATCGGCCGACCGTCCCAGCGCACCTCGCCGCCGTCGGCGGCGAGGACGCCGAGCACGATGCGCATGGTCGTCGTCTTGCCCGCGCCGTTGGAGCCGACGAAGCCGAAGATCTCCCCGGCGCGGACGTCGAAGGACGTCCCGCGCAGGGCGCGCACGTCGCCGTAGGACTTGGTCAGCGAGTCGATCTCGAGTGTCGCCATGACTCCCAGACAACCACGCACGAGCGCGCCCGGCACGGGACAGATGTCATGACCTGCCCCTCCCCGGGGTCGTTCAGCGGGAGTACTCGTCCCGGATCGTGCCGAGCCGCGCCGTGGTCGCCCGGACGGCGAGGCGCAGCATGGCCGCGGTCGCGCTCTCGACGCCGCGCGCGTCGCCCGTGCGCGCGGCGTCGAGCGCCGACCACAGGAGCTCGCGGGCGATCGCCTGGTCCTGCCCGTCCAGGCGGTCGTCCACCGACTCGACCGCGCTCATCGCGACGAGGACGCGCATGCCGGCCGACGTCGGCGGGGCCGTCCGGAGGCGGTGGATCTCCACCGCCTCGCGCAGCGCACGGCGCTCGACGCGCGTCAGCCGGGGGCGGCCGACGAGCGAGAGCAGCCAGGCGAGGGTCCCCGCGGACAGGCCCGCCGCGGCGACGCACAGCACGAGGTTCGCGGCCGGCAGCGCGTGCCCGACGACGAGCGTCGCCAGCGCGGCGGCCGCACCCGCGACGAGGGCGAGCCGTGCGCCGTCGACCGACGCGTGCCGGTCCGCGTGGCGGCGCACCCGGTCGAGCTCGCGCGGGGTCAGGCCACGGACGAGCACGTCGGAGCGACGCACCACCCTGCGCGGCACCCCCGGTACGTCGCCCTGCGACGGACGAGAGGTGGAGACGGTCGCGTACCCCCAGACCGTGGGACGGATCGCGTCCCGGTGGTCGTCGTGCGCGTACCCGTCCCGCGTGCGGTTCCCGTACATGTGCTGCCCACCTTCATCACTCGACGGTCGTACGAGGAAGAGACGGGAGAGCGCGTGCTCCATGACGCGACTTCGGCGACGGGATCAGAGGCCGACGACCGCGGGCACCTCTGCCGGCACCCGCAGCCCCGGCTCGAACAGGTCCGCGACCGCGTCCACCACCCGCTCCGCGGCCCGCCCGTCGCCGAACGGGTTGGGCGCCTTCGCCATGCGTCGGTGCAGGTCCTCGTCGGTGAGGAGCTCGCGCAGCGTCCGCACGATCCGCGACTGGTCGGTGCCGACGAGCACGGCCCCGCCCGCCTGCACGACCTCGGGGCGCTCCGTCGTCTCCCGCGTCACGACGACCGGGACGTCGAGCGCGGGGGCCTCCTCCTGCACGCCCCCGGAGTCCGTGAGCGCGACGGTGGCGCGCGACAGGACGTGGGAGAACGCACCGTAGCCCAGCGGCTCGGTGAGGTGGATGTTGGGGACACCTCGCACGGCGGGGAGGATCGCGCCGCGCACGAGCGGGTTCAGGTGCATCGGCAGGACCACGAGGACGTCCGGGAAGAGGTTCGCGACGCGCACGAGCGCGGACGCGACCTCGCCGATCCCCTCGTCCCACGACTCGCGGCGGTGCGCCGTCACGAGCACGATCCTCCGCCCGGTGCGCAGCGCCTCGTCGACGACCGGGTCGCCCGTCTGCGTGCGCAGGGGCGCCACGTGCAGGAGCGCGTCGATCACCGTGTTGCCGGTGACGACGACGTCCGCCCGCGGCACGTTCTCGACGTAGAGGTTGTGGGCCGCGGTCTCGGTCGGCGCGCAGTGCCGGGCCGCGACCGCGGAGACGAAGCGCCGGTTGGCCTCCTCCGGGAACGGCGAGTACAGGTCGCCGGTGCGCAGGCCGGCCTCGACGTGGACGACGGGCAGCCTGCGGTGGAACGCCGCGAGCGCCCCCGCGAACGCGCTCGTCGTGTCGCCCTGCACGACGACGGCGTCGACGGGGTGCTCGTCGAGGAAGGCGCCGAACCCGCGCAGCGCTCCGGCGAGCACGTCGTCGAGCGTCTGGCCCTGGCGCAGCAGGTCGAGGTCGTGGTCGGGGAGGATGCCGAACAGCGAGTTGACCTGGTCGAGCATCTCGCGGTGCTGGCCGGAGGTCACGACGACCGGCACCAGCCCGTCCCTGCGGTCCAGCGCGTGCACGACGGGAGCGAGCTTCACTGCCTCGGGTCGCGTGCCGTAGAGCACGGCGACCCGACGCCGACGGTCCACCAGGTCCATGGGTTGTCCTTCGTTCGATGCCGGAGCGCTCGACGAGCCGACGAGCGCGGTGACGGACGGACGGACGAGACCCGTCGTCGACGGTGACGGGTGAGGTCGCGGTCAGGCGAGCGGCTCTCCGGGCACGCCGTCGCGCGAGGCCTGGGCGGCGCGCACGGCGAGCCGGAGCATGGCCGACGTCGCGTGCCGGACGCCGTCGTCGTCGTGGCGGCGGACGGCCTCGAAGGCCGACCAGAGGAGCTCGCGGGCGAGCGCCTGGTGGGTCTCGTCCAGCGCGTCCCCTGCGCCCTCGACGGCGCTCATCGCGACGAGCACGTGCAGCCCGGTCGACGTCGCGGTGGAGGAGCGCGCCCGCCGGATCTCGACGGCGCGGCGCAGGGCGAGACGCTCGGTCGCGCTCAGGCGGGGCCCGAGGAGCAGCACCGCGACGCCGACGCCCGCGAGCGCCCCGGCGGCTGCGAGGAACGCGACCAGCGGCAGGGGCCGGCCCACCAGCATCGTCGTCACGACGAGCGTCGCGACGCCCGCGGCGAGCGCCGCCGCGACGCCGAGGCGGCCGGGGCGCGTCGTCGCGCGCCACTGCGCGTGGCGCTGCACGCGCTCGAGCTCCGTCGGGGTGAGGCCGGGCACGACGACGTCCGTGCGGCTCACGAGGTGCGGCGGCAGTCCCGGGACGTCGCCCAGGAGGCAGGACGTGGTGCGGGCCGTGGCGTACCCCCAGACCGTGGGACGCAGCACGTCCCGGTCGCGGCTCCGAGACAGCAGGTTCGTGCGCATGTGACCCCCACCGGTGAGACGTCGTCGTGGGGTGACAGACGCCGTTCCTCCGGACCGGTGACGGGCGGGTTCTCAGCGCCGCCCGGGGAGTGATCGGACGACGTCGAGCAGGTCGCCCGCGGCGTACCTCCGGGCGCCGTCGCGACCGGTGACGCTGCGCAGCCGGCCCGTCCGGGCGAGCGCGGCGACGAGCCCCGCGTCGAGGCCGAACGTCGCGGCGGCCGCCTCGCACGTGAAGAGGCCGTCGGGTCCGCCGGGATCCGTGGGCCGGGCGGGCACCGGGGGCGCGGCGTGGGGGGCCCCGGTCCGGGAGCCTCTCGGCGTGGTGACGACGGTCATGAGAGGACGGACGCCCCCGCTGCGTCCCGGTGACGGGTCCTCGGGCTATCCGATGATCCGGCCGGGGACGGCCGGTCCGCCGGGAGTCAGCGCAGCAGGCCGCGTCGGCTCGCCTCGGCCAGGGCGTCGAGGCGGTTGTCGACACCGAGCTTGCGGTAGATGCTCCGCAGCTGCGTCTTGACGGTGTTCGGGGAGACGAACAGGTCGCGAGCGGCGGACACGACCCGACCCGACTCGGCGATGGCCTCGAGGACGATGATCTCCCGCTCGCTGAGGCGGGCACCGTCGAGCCCGCCCCGGACGACGACGGGGATGTCGGAGAGATCGTCCACCCAGGCGGCCAGGGGTTCGGGCGCCAGCGACCGTACGAGCTCGCGGTCGTCGGCGGTGAGCAGGAGCCACCACGATCGGGAGCCGGTGCGTGTCGCGACGGCCGCCCAGCGTTCGAGGTCGTGTCGCGCGACGTCGGCCGCACCCGTGCGGGCCGCGCAGACCGCCGCGAGCAGCGAGTGCGTGGCGCCGGTCCGGGCGGTCGTGGGGGCACCGACGCTGCGTCGACCGAGCTCCTCCAGCACCTCGCCGTACCGTCCCTCCGCCATCTTCGCCGCGGCGGACACGTGCAGCCCGAGGGGGTCCAGGACGCCAGGACGGTTCAGGAGCCGGTGGACCTCGTCCGCGCGCCCGGAGGAGAGGGCCGCGAGCGCGCGGATCGCGGTGAGGCGTGCGCGCCAGAGCGTGGTCGTGGGGCACCTGGCGCCGGGGCTCAGCAGGGCCTCGAGGTAGCCGTCGACGGTGTCGGCCGCGCCGCGCTGCACCCGCAGGAGCGACTCGGCCACGGCGTGCATCGGCCACATCTCGTTGGTCTCCATCTCGGCGTCGAGCCACCGCAGGCGCGCCTCGCACGCGTCCAGGTCGCCCCGCTCGAGCGACGTCAGCGCGCGGGCGAGCACCCCGGACGCGGCCCCGTAGATCCCGATCGCGGCCGTCAGCGCGGGGTCCGAGGGCAGCATCTCCGTCCGCGACTCGGCGAAGTCCACGTCGCCGCAGACCACGTGGAAGAGCGCGAGCCGCGTGTCGGCGCCCATCCGACCCGCCACGTCGTCCCGGTCCGCGGCCCACGCGCGCTCCATCGTGGACATCGCGTCGTCGACGTCGCCCACCATGAAGAGCGAGATCGCCATCTGCCGTGTCAGGAGCCAGACCATGCCCTCCAACGGGGTGCGCCCGAGCGAGGCGTCGAGGTGCTTGAGCGCCGAGCGGGCGGCGCGGGCGGCGGCCTCGCCGTGCCCGCTCATGCGGAGCGCGATGCTCTCCAGCGCGCGCAGCGCGAGCCGGTCCGCGGGGGCGGCTGAGGCGTAGCGCAGCAAGAGCGCGCCCGTGACGATCGCGAAGTACTCGATCCCCTTCGCCCGGGTCTCCGGGCGCGCGTGCAGGACGGCCGCCACGAGACCGCCGAGGAACGGGTGCCGGACGAGCTCGCCGCGCGGGACCGTCGCGACGATGCGCTGCAGGCGGTCGAGCCCGATCTCGCCCAGGTTCTCGGACTGGCGCACCGCGAGGGTGTCGGCGAGGGCGAAGTCGCCTCGCTCGATCGCGGCGCCGAGCCCCTCCAGGTAGTCGTCGCTGCGACGGGCCCACTCGGACACGTCGTCGAGAGCCCGGTCGAACTCGTGCGGGTCGCGACGCCGCAGCCGCTGCCGGAGGCCGAGCCGCGCGGCCGGCGAGAGGTGGAACGTCGCCGTAGTGGCCGGGTCGGTGGACCTCGCCCGCTCCCAGCCACCGAGGCCGTGCGCCTCGGCCTGGGCGAGCGCGTCGGTCGCGCCGTCGCCGACCAGGAGGTCACCGAGCGCGGGCGGGACGGACTCGGGTACGGCGAGCCGCTCCCACGAGCGGACGAGCTCGTCGTCCACGTCCGGGAGGGTGGCGATCGCGTAGCGCGCGGAGAACCTGCTGACCGTCCCGAACGACGCGGACCGCAGCTCGAGCTCGCCGCGGACCGCGGCGCCGAGGACGGATCGTGCCGCTGCGGCATGGCCGCCCGTCGCGGAGTACAGGCGTGCCAGGCCCGGTGCGTCGAGGTCCACCCCGAGGCGTGCCGCGAGCTCGCCGAGATCCTGCCGGTCCAGCGCGAGGTCGGTGGCGGACACGGTGCGCACGTCGCGTGCGGCGCTCGCCCGGACGTCCTCGAACGGTGTGCGGGTGCGGGACGTCACGATCACGCGGGGGAGGTCGCTGCCGGCCAGGAGGCGCTCGACGTCGGCGGCGAGGTCCGCACCGTCCGCCCAGTCCTCGAACGCGTCCAGGACTACGATCAGCGGCGCGTCGAGCGCTGCTGCGAGGTCGTCGACCCGGGCAGGAATCGCGCCCGTCCCGGGTGCGGTCGGTGCGGTCAGGGCGAGAGAGCCGCCGAGAGCCGCCTGGTCCGCGACCGTCTGCCAGACGTCGCGGCGTCCCGGAGCGCGCTCGTGGTCGAGCCAGACGACCACACCCTCCGCGTCGCGGACGGCGTCGGCGACGAGGAGGCTCTTGCCCGCGCCCGCCGAACCGCGGACGACGACGATCTCGGCCCCGTGTCGGATGCGGTCGCGCGCGGGCGGGCGGGGGACGTACCAGTGGGGGAGGCGGGGGACCCGAGGCGGGTGCGGGGCGTGCGTCACGGGCGGGGGCTCGTGGTGGGAGAGCTCCGGAATGAGGTGGGGAGCAGGGGAAACAGGGCTCGACGGGGGTGTATCGAGTGGCACCAGCACAGACTAGGCACGGCGGTCTCCTGCGGCGCGGGGAACGGGAGGTGCGGAATCGGACGACGTCCACGGGCGCGACGTCGGGGGGGTGCACGGCGGAAGAGGACCGCGCACCCCACCCGGCGTCGAGGTGCTGCCAGGCCGCGCCCGGGGTGTCGGGCGGCGCCTGTCGTACGTCAGGCGGTCTGCTGCTCCTTCCTGCGATAGAGGCCGAGGCCGCCGAGACCCAGGAGGCCGGCGAACGCGGCGCCGGGGGCGAGCAGCGGGATGCCGTTCTCGTCCTCGGTGATCGTGATGTTTACGGTGGCGACCGAGGTGGCGCCGTTCTGGTCGGTGATCGTGTAGCTGAACGAGTCAGTGCCCACGTAGCCGGCGTCCGGCGTGAAGGTGAACGTGCCGTCAGGGTTCAGGACGAGCTGGCCGTGCCACGGTCCGGCGCCGGGGCCGGTGACCGTGATGGTCGACCCGTCGGGGACGAGGTCGTTGTCGAGTACGTTGCCGCTCAGCGGGGTGTCCTGCACGGTGGTGTACTCGTCGGTGACGGCCCGTGGCTCCTCGGGGCAGTCGTCTCCCGTCACGGAGTAGGCCGCGAGGGTGATGCCAGCCGTCGAGGCGGGGTCGCCGGTACCCGTGCCGGTGAGCGTCCCCTGACGCGTGGAGGTGACGGCGGGCAGGGACACGACCTCCTCGCACGCCGGCGCCGCCGGGACGTCCGAGCGGAAGGCGAACTGGACGAAGCCCGTGCCGCGAGCCGTGTCGAGCAGGTCGAGGGAGCGCGTGCCCACCTCGTTCGCCGCCGGGCGTGGCGTCCCCGGGTAGGTCTGGCACGAGCCGAACGAGTTGGCCGTGTTGGACGAGTTGGTTCCCGAGCGCCAGATGAGCGACGTGACGGTGTTCTCGTTGGCCGCGTCCCACCAGGCGCACTGGCGGAGGTTGACGTACCGGTTGGACACGAGGTCGAGCGCGAGCCCGGCGCGCTCGTCAGCGACCGTGTTCTCCCCGTAGGTGCCGCAGCTGATGGCCGAGCTGGCGGCGTTCGCCATCTGGCTCTGCGTCCCCCAGAGGACGGACGGGACGGTGTTCTTCGTCGCGGCATTCCACCAGGCGCACTGGTCGAGGTTCAGGTATCGGCTCCCGAGCAGGTCGAAGCCGGTCACGCCGGTCGCCTCCGCCCGAGGCCGTCCCGAGTAGCTGCCGCAGCCGAGCGTGGTGTCGCGCGTGTTGGAGACGTTGGTCTGAGAGTTCCAGACCCACGACATGACGGTGTTCTTCTGCGGCTCGTCCCACCAGCCGCACTGGTGCAGATTGAGGTAGCGCTTGACACCGTTGCGCAGGAAGCCGGACTGGGAGCCGGTGGGCTCGCCGTACCAGCCCGCCGACGGCGAGACCCGGAGCTGGTTCGCGGACCAGACGGAGTCCGCGACCGTCGCGGTCTTGGTCTCCGAGCCGGCAGCGCCCGTGGTCAGGTTCCCCCGTGGAGCCAGCTGGTTGCGCGTGCTGCCCGGCACGTACGTGAACCCGTCCGGGATCGCGGTCGACAGCGAGACACCGGTCAGTGCGATGTTCCGGGTCGAGTTGTAGAAGAGGCGGGCGTGGACGGTCTGCCCGCGCTGGGCGGTCACGGACTCGGACCACGTCGACCCGCCGTCGACCGAGTAGAGCAGGTTGGCCTGCGTACCGTTCCCCGTTGCCGGTGCCGCGACGGCCGTGGTGGAGCCGGAGAGCGCAAGACCTGCACACATGCCGGCGACCGCGACGGCCTGCGCCACCTTTCGCAGCGTTCTTCTCATCGAGTACTCCTCGTGTCGGGCCGGGGGCGGTTCGCCCTCGGCGTTCGGTTCGACGCCCACCGAGGTGCGCGTCGAACCGATGGACGGGAGTCGAGGACACCCCCTGAGGGGTGAACGAGCGGATGAACAACCCGTGAGATCGCCGGACGGAGGTAGTGCGGGAAAGGTCAGACCGAGGGCGGCCCGAGGTGCCGCGTGGCGGCCTCGAAGGCGAGCGCGGACCATGCGTCCGGGACCTGCGCCTCGCGGGTGGGCCAGCCGGCGAGCGCCAGGTCGAGGTCACCGGCCACGCCGGCCACCCCCGCCCAGAAGGGGGTCGTCCGGTAGGCGGAGCGGGACTCGGCGTCGGACACGACCAGCACGACGACCTCGTGGAGGAGCTCGTCGCGCGTCGTCTCGCGAAGCGTGTCCTCGACCTGGCCGACGACCGACAGGAGCCCGCGGGAGTACTCGCTCGCGTCGGTGGAGTGCCGGGACCGCGCGACGTCCGCGTATCGCGCGAGGGCGTCGCGCAGCGACGTCGGAGGTTTCTCGGCGCCGTACGGACTCTGGGTCATGCTCGTGGGTGACGACGGGGAAGCCAGGTCATGACGGGTGATCCCGGTCACTCCCGGCGCCCCACGATCACCCGTCGTCGCGCAGGGGGACCTGCGTCTGTGCTCAGCATGCAGACGTGGTGCAGGTCCTGGTCCGCTTCTCGCCGTCGGGCCCGGGCGGTGACGACCGCCGGCGCCGGGCCGATCGGTGCGCGCGGGTGACCTCGGCGCTGGAGGGTTGCCGGACCGGTACCGAGGCACTGGCGCTCGTCCCCGTGGTCGGCCCGACGGTCGTCGGACGCCCGCGGCTCGACGAGGCGCTCGACGGGCCCGCTGCCGTCGTGATCGTCAACGCGCCGCACGGCTACGGGAAGACGACGGGCGCGGCCCGGTGGGCGAGCGAGGCCGTGCGCCGCGGAGAGCTCGTCGTGTGGGTCACGGCGCCCGTCGGCGAGGAGAGGTTCTCCGCGGGCCGCCTGCTCGCGTGCGTCGAGCAGCGGGTCGCGGACGTGACGGGTGTCGGGCCACCGCGACCGCCGGTGGCCGGCCGGACCCGCCCGCCGACCCTGACCGTCGTGGTCGACGGCGTCCGTGCGGCACAGGCGGGCCTCGTCGAGGCGGCGCGGGCGTTCGGCGCGCGGTCGGGGGCGCGGGTCGTGCTCCTCGGGTCGGGATGGTCGGACGCGCACTGGCCGCTCGCGCCCTGGGAGGTGGAGCTCGGGACGGCGGACCTCGCGTGGTCCGCGGCCGACGTGCTCGCGTACGCGCGCCGCTGCGCCCTGGCCCTGAGCGAGCACGTCGCGCACACGCTGGCGACCGGGCTCGCGGGGTCCCCGGCGCTCGTGACCCGGGCGGTCCAGGACCTCGGGCACGAGGCGCGGGCGCACGCGCTGCCCGGCGAGGCGGTCGCCGCCGCCATCCGTCGCCACCGCGCGCTCGAGCTGGCGAAGCACGCGCCGCGGGAGGTGGCCGACTTCCTCCTGGACACCTGCGTCGAACCGTCCTTCGACCGTACGGACCTGGCCGGGCTGACGGTCGCCCACCGGCCCGAGCGCCTCGCCGAGCAGCTCGTCGCCGCGGGGATCCTGCACCGCCACGCGAGCGGCCCGCGCACCGTGTACGAGTACGCGCCGCTCCTGCGTCGTGGGCTCGTCGAGCACGCACGGCACCTCGACCCGGCGGGCTTCGCGGCCCGGGCCGAGGAGCGGGCGCTCCGGCACCTCGACGACGGGAACGTGCGCTCGGCCGTCGCGCGCGTGGTCGAGGCGCGCTCGCCCGGTGCGACCGACCGGCTCCTCGGCCGCGTGTGGTCGGGGGTGCTCGCCGGCACGCACGGCGTCTCGTTCGACGAGCTGTGGCGACCCGTCCTCGGTACCGATCCCGAGAGCGCGCCCGCGCGTCTGCACCTCCTGCGCGGGACCCTGCGGTCCGTCGCCGGCAGGGTCGTCGCGCTCGAGCCGTACGGCGACGGCCGGGAGCCGCGCGACGCCGGGGGCGAGGCGTCCGGTGCCGGTGCGGAGGTGCGTGAGGCGCGCGCCCCGGGGGTGGAGGCGACTCCGGACGACGCGGTGTCCGGCACGTTGGACGCGTACCTGCGCGTCGTGAACCTGCGCCGGGCGGGGATGCCGGAGGCCGCCCTGAAGGTGGCGGCCAGGTTGCGTGACGGCGAGCGGACGGACGTCGTCGGGTCCAGCCTCGTCGAGCTGCAGTCCGGCGTGGCTGCCCTCTACGCGGGCTTCCTCCGGGTCGCGGTCGCCTCGGCGAGCGCGGCCTTCCAGGGTGCGGTCGCGTCCGGGGCGCTCGCGCTCGCGGCCGCCGCGGTCGAGCTCGCCGCGGTCGCGGAGGCCTGCGGCGCGGACACCCACGCGGCGACGCGGTGGCTCCGCGAGCGCGACGGACTGCCCCCGGCGCCCGACTGGTGGCGTGCGTGCGCCGGCGGCGTCGACGAGCTCGTCGAGGCCCTGCGCGGGCTCGAGGACGGGGATCCGGAGCGCGCGACCCGCGCTCTGGGCCGTGCCGCGTCGGCGGCCGAGGGAGACCTGTGGTTCGTGCACCGGCACGTGGCGGCCCTCGTCGCGGAGCTCTCCGAGGACCCCGGGCCCGACGCCGACCTCGTCGTCCTCGAGGTCGCGCGGCACGGGGCGTCGGCCGCGGGGAGCGGGTCCGCGGGACGGCCGCCGTTGCTCCTCGCCCAGGACCTCGCGTGGCTCCAGCTCGCCGCGGGTCGCGGCGAGGCCGCCCGGCAGGTCGCCGAGCAGCTACCGGCCTCGGCTCCGGCGAGGCAGGTGCTGCTGGGCCGCCTGGACCTCGCCGCGGGGCGAGCCGACGACGCCTTCCACCGCGTGGCCCACCTCGCCGAGCAGGAGCGCCTGACGATCGGCTCCCGGCTCGACGGTCTGGTCGTCGCCGCCGACGCCCTGCTCGCGCTGGGCGAGGTCGCGCACGCCCGGACGGAGCTGGCGCGTGCGCTGGCCCTGGCCGGGCGGGTCGGTGCCGGGCTCCCGTTCCGCTGGGCGAGCCCTGCGGCACGGGCGATCCTGCGCGAGGCGGCCCGTGGCGACGTCGGGCAGCGCGTCGGGCGCGTGCTCGACCTCGTCGAGGGCGCTCGCCCCGACCTCGACCTCGTCACGCTGCCGGAGCGCCAGCAGCTCGTGCTGCGCCTGCTCGTCGACGGGCTCAACGGGCCGGAGATCGCTCACGAGCTCTTCGTCTCGGCGAACACCGTGAAGACGCAGATCCGCGAGATCTACCGACGTCTCGGGGTCCACTCACGGGCCGAGGCCATCGCGCGGGCGAAGCGGTTGGGCCTCGTGGCGCCCGGAGACGCGGTGCGGCGCCGGCGCCGGTCGCCCCGGCACGGCGCCGTGACGTGACGGCGGACGTCGTCGGGCCGGCAGTCCTCACCGGGTGAGCACGGCTCACCAGGTGACCACGAGGAGGAGGCCGAGCAGGAGCAGACCCCCGAGCACGCAGCACCCGCCGAGCAGGACCAGGAGCGTGGCGGCGCGGAGCTCGCGCCGGCGGGTCGGTCGCGCCGGGGCCTCGGGGCGGTCGTTCCACGCGCGCATCTCCGTGTAGTCGTCGTCGCGGATCGCGCGCAGGACGACCTCGACCGGCACGGTGCGGCTCGGTGGCCCGCTGCCCCACGACCACGGGACGACGAACTCGGGGACGGGAGGCGTGCCGTGGGCCCGCCCCGTCGTGTCCGGCACATCGCTCGTCATGCAGGGACAGACGTCGTGGGCGCGCCCCGCCGATGTGTGATGTAGATCACTCCGTCGCGCCATCATGCGCCGCGACGAGGCCCCGTCTGTACGGGGGAGCGACCGGCACGACCGGTCGGCACAACCGCGTCGGGCTCCGCCCGGCTCACCGGAAGGGGCAGTCATGTACACCACGCCAGGAATCGGCACCGGCATCACCGGCGCGGCGACGGGGGCCGGCGCGCTCGCCGTCACCGGTGCCACGACGTTCGCCTACGTCGCCCTCGCGATGGCGCTCGTCGTCGGTGGCCTCCTCCTGCTGCGCACCTCGCGCCGTCGCCGGGCGTTCGCGTCCGGGGCCGAGGGCTAGGCGCGATGAGCGTCGCGGAGGCGTCCGCGCTGCCCGCGCCGAGGAGCGCGACGCCGTTCCTCGGGCGGGTGGCGCGCTGGGGGCTCGCCGCGGCGCTGGTCGCGTGGTGCGCCCTGGCACTCGTGCACGCCGAGTCGTTCCGGCACCTGGAGGCACGGATCGCCGCGTGGACGACCTCGTGGCTGTTCTCGCGCGAGGTGCGTCTCATGACGTACGAGCCCGTGATCGCGTTCGAGCGCGTGGCCGGGGACGACGGCACGTGGTTCGGCCTGCGCATCACGCCGAGCTGCAGCGCGCTGTACTTCCTCGTGCCGCTGGCGCTCGTCGCGGCGTTCGTGCTGGTGACCGGCCGGGCGGGCATCGGGCGCATCGTGGTGGCCACGGTCGCCACCGCGGCGTTCCTCGAGCTGCTCAACGTCGTGCGCGTCGAGGTCATGGTCCTCGCGGTGACGCGTTGGGGGGCGGGAGTCTTCGACTGGGTCCACGACACCCTCGGCTCCGCGCTCATGCTCGGAGGCTTCACCGTCGCCCTCGTCTTCTTCTTCCGGCTCGGCTTCTTCGGCCGGCGCGGTGCCCGCGGGGGCCGACGCCGCGGGGCGCAGGGCGGGGACGCCTCGTGATCGCGCTGGAGATCCTCGCGCGCGTCGTCATCAGCGTGTCGATGGTCTACTTCATCCTCCTCATGGGCTCGGGCCTGGTGCAGCTGCGGCGGGCGAAGGCCCGCCTCGGGGTCCAGGGGCAGGCCTCGTACGGGTCGCGCGACTCGCGGGCGCACGACGACCTGACGGTCTACTTCCTCGTGCCGTGCCTCAACGAGGACGCGGTCATCGGCCAGACGGTCGGGGCTCTGACGCTCCTCGACGGCGCGACGACCCTGGTCATCGACGACGGCTCCGACGACGACACGGCACGGTGCGCGCAGGAGGCGGGCGGAGACCGGGTCGAGGTCCTGCGCCGGGTCGCGCCCGAGGCACGCAAGGGCAAGGGCGAGGCGCTCAACGCCGGGATCGCGTGGGTGCGGCGGCACGTCGCGGAGCGCGGGCTGGACCCGGCGACGGTCGTCGTCTGCGTCATGGACGCGGACGGGCGCCTCTCCGACGGTGCGCTCGAGCACGTCCTGCCGCTCTTCGAGGACGAGAAGGTCGGGGGCGTCCAGCTCCAGGTGCGGATCCGCAACCGGAGCTCGTTCCTCACGCGGTACCAGGACTACCAGTTCTGGGGCATCGCGGCCGTGACGCAGTTCGGCCGGCAGGCCACCGGCACCGTGAGCCTCGGCGGCAACGGGCAGTTCGCCCGGCTCTCCGCCCTGGACGACGCGGGCGAGAAGCCGTGGTCGGCGTCGCTCACCGAGGACCTCGACCTCGCGATCACGCTGGCGCTCAAGGGCTGGGAGCTGCAGACCACGCCGCACGCCTCCGTCGACCAGCAGGCGGTGGAGAAGCTGCCGCTGCTCGTCAAGCAGCGCACGCGCTGGTACCAGGGGCACATGATGGCGATCAAGCGCGTGCCCGAGATCTGGCGGGCCCGAGACCTGAACAACGCCAAGGCGCTCGAGCTCACGTCCTACTGCCTCGTGCCGTGGATCCTCGACCTGCCGTGGTCGATCCTGTTCCACTACTGCCTGCTCATGCTCGCGCTGAACTGGGACCAGATCGGGGTCGTCGCCGGGGGCGACGGCGTCGCCATCGCGATCCTCGCCGCCGTCTTCTACCTCTTCGCCTTCCTGCCCGCCCTCGCGACGGGGTGGGTCTACCACCGCCGCGACGAGCGGTGGGGCGTGCTCAAGAGCCTCCTCATGGGCAACTCGTTCATCATCATGAACTACCTGTCGTTCGCCTGCGTGTGGAAGGCGCTCGCCCGGATCCTGCGAGGCGAGACCACCTGGGACAAGACCGCTCGCGTCCGCGAGGGCGAGGCCGTCGTGGGCGGGACGGCCCCGGTCCCCGCCTCCGTCCCGGCCTGACGTGCGGGCACCCGGTGACGGGTGCCCGCACGTCCACCCGTCACCGCGGCGCGCGCACGACGTCAGAGGGGGCATGACGATGTCGACCATCCTCGAGCCCGACGAGACCCGAGCCGTGAAGACCGAGACCGAGCCGCCCGGCCGCCACGTGCGCGAGGGCACGGACCCGAAGCCCTGGCAACCACGGTTCCTGGCCGCCGCCGTCGCCGGGACGCTGTCCGCGCTCCTCGTCGCGATCCGTACCCTCCTGCCGGTCCCCGTGGGACTCGCCGACGACGGCGGCGGGGTCCGGTACGCCTGCCAGGTCGGCCTGACCGGCCAGGCCGGGGGCGGCGCACGCTTCTTCGACTTCGCGATCCTGCGGTGGGCGACGGGTGACCCGGCAGTCGGCGACGACGCGTGCCCCGCGAACGTCAGCAGTGTGACCTGGCTCCTGGGCGGCGTGCGGGGCGTCGCGACGGCGCTCGGGCACGACGCCGTCGACCTGCGCCTCGTGTCGATCCTCTACGCGCTCGTGGTCGGGATCGTCGTCGGCCTGGTCGTGGGCGCGGTGGGCGGGTCGGTGCGGCGCCGGGTCGTGGTCGCTCTCGCCCTGACCCTGGTGGCCGCCGACGCGGCCTTCGTCGGCTTCGCCGGATCCACCTACGCCGAGAGCGCGGCGCTGCTCGGCGTCCTCCTCCTCGCCCCGGGCCTCGTGCTCGTGGCCGGGCCGGGATGGCAGCGCTGGGCGGGGCTCGTCGTGGTCGTCGCCGGGTCCGCCCTGGCGGCCGGGGCACGGCCGACGACGGCGGTGCTCGCACTGCCCGTCGCGGTGTACGTCGTGGTGACGTCCTGGCGGCGCGAGCGTCCCCGCGGCGCCGGGCGCAGGGCGCTCGTGGTGAACCGTGCCGTGGCGGTCGTCGCCGCGGCGGCGGTCCTCGCTCCTGCCGCGTGGGTCGTCGCGGGCGAGTCCGACCGGTCCCGCACGACCGAGACCTGGGCGATGGTCTCGCAGCGCTCGATCCTCGACGAGGAGACGGCGTCGGTCGAGCTGCACTCGATGGGATTCACGGCCGACGTCCTGCCGTACGCGACGGGCGAGGTGCCCGGCTTCCCGGCGAGCGACGCGTGGGACGCGAACGAGGGCGTGCTGCAGCCCGCCACCGTCTGGTCCTTCCTCTTCGCCCACCCGGACCGCGCCGTCGCGGCCCTCGACGACACCGCCGGTCGCTTCCTGGCGGCACGGCCCGCCGGGCTCGGGTCGTACTCCGCCGACGCCGGCATGCCGCCGCGCGCGCAGGAGAGCCGCGTCGCCGTCGCCTCGACCGTGCTCGGCTGGTTCCAGGGCGCGGGGCTGCTCGCGCTGCTCGTCCTGTGGGCCGGGGCCGCGCTCGTCGGGATCCAGCGGGCCCGCTCCGCCACCGGTGCGGAACAGCGACGCACCGCGCGCGCCGCGCTCGTGCTGCTGGGCTGCTCGGTGCTCGGCACGGTCGCCGTCGCGTTCGGTGTCGGCGCCGCCCCCGGGCGCGCGGTCGTCCCCGCGGTCCTGTGCACGCTGCTCGCGCTCGCCCTGCTCGTCGCCTCACGGCGCAGCGGACCCTCACCGGTGCTCGCCCTCGTCGGCCGAGCCGGGGAGCGCGGCCGCGTCGCGCTCTCCGGTGCGGGCGAGGCGCTGCGCGGCGCCGACCAGGACACCCGACCCGTCGAACGCGACTGATGGCGGTCGAGGAGGGGACGGCCGTGGCGGCGGCGGAGCCGCGCGAGACGGGTGGCACGACGGCGACACGGACCGCCCTGCGCGGGCGGCGGCACGCGGGGACGGCACCCGTGGTCCCGGCGGACGAACCCCTGCCGTCGACGTACTACCGCGCCATCGACGGGCTGCGCGGGGCCGCCGTGGTGTCGGTGGTCGTCTACCACACGGGCCTGTACGAGTCGGGGCTCTTCGGGGTCGACGTCTTCATGGTGCTGTCCGGCTTCCTCATCACGCTGACGCTGCTGCGCGAGCGGTCGCGTCGCGGTCGGATCTCGCTCGGGGCGTTCTACCGGCGACGGGCCAAGCGGCTGCTCGTCCCGCTCCTCGTGGTGCTCGCCGCGTCGGCCGTGGCGGTGGCGCAGCTCGCGCGCCTCCAGGAGGGAGAGGTCTTCGCGCGGCAGTCGATCGCGTCCCTGCTGTACGTCGCGAACTGGGAGCAGATCGTGCGGGGCGAGAGCTACTGGGACGCGATGGCCGGCGTCCCCGGGGCGCTCGGCCACATGTGGTCCCTGTCCCTGACGGAGCAGTTCTACCTCGTGTGGCCGCCGCTCCTGGTGCTGCTCCTCGCCCTGCTGCCCGCCGCGCGTCGGGCACCCGCGACCGTGGCCTGGGTGGCCGCCGGGCTCGCCGCCGCCATGACGGCGGCGACCGTGCTCCAGTACGACGGTTCCAACGCGGACTTCCTCTACCTGGCCACGTACACCCACGGGTCCGGGCTCATGGTGGGCGCGGCCGCCGCCGGGGTGGTGGCCGCCGTGGCCCGACGCCGGGCCACCGGAACCCCGTCGCGGGTGCCGTCGTGGCTCGCCGGGCTCGTCTCGGCGGTGCTGCTCGGAGCGCTCGTCGCCGTCTCGGCGACGACGACCAGCTACCGCGAGCCGTGGCTGTACGAGTGGGGCGGCCTCACGGCCGTCGCGGTGCTCGCGAGCCTGCTCGTGGTCTCCCTGACGCGCGAGGACACCTGGGTGGCCCGCATGCTCGGGATCCCGCCGTTGGTCGGCATCGGAAAGTTCTCCTACTCCCTCTTCCTCGTGCACGTGCCGGTGCTCTGGGTGCTCTCGAGGACGCTCCCGGACCCGCGGCCGGTCATGCTCCTGCTCGTCGGCCTCCCGGCGTCGATCGTCCTCGCGGCCTTCCTCCACCACATCGTCGGCGAACCCGTCCGCCTGAGACGGTGGAGCCGGAAGGGGTTCGCGTCGTTCACGGTGCTGGCGGTCCTCGTCGTCGGCGGCACGATCGCCGTGCCGAGCCTTCTCGACCGGTCGAACGTGGGGACGGGGCCGCGCGTCCTCGTCCTCGGCGACTCGCTGGGCCACGACCTCGCCGCCGCGCTCGTCGACGGTGCCCCCGGCGAGTTCACGGTGACCGACGGCGCGTTCGACGGCTGCGGCGTGTTCGCGGCGCCCGTGACCGTCGACGCGGCGGGGCGGGAGTGGGCGCTCGCGGACGGGTGCCTGCCGTGGGAGCCCCGATGGCGCGAGCACGTGCGGGCGAGCGACCCGGACGTCGTGCTCGTGAACGTCGCGTGGGACGCGACCGAGCAGGAGCTCGACGGCGTCCGCCTGGACGCGTGCTCGGCCGGGTACCGGGAGCACTACGCGGCGCAGCTCGACGAGGCCGTGGCGATCGCGGGGGAGGGGAACCCGGGGCGTCCGGTGCTCGTCGCGACCTCGCGTGGGCACACGAACCCCGTCGCTCCCGAGTGGGCCAGGTGCCACACGGAACAGGTGCGCGCGGTGGCCGCCGAGCATCCGCAGGTCCACGTCCTCGAGCTCGACGACCAGGTGTGCTCCGCGACGGAGTGCCTGCAG